>JAYNPH010000083.1:7155-10023 GCA_038113685.1 Gammaproteobacteria bacterium | reverse complement strand
ACTTCCATGCCGCAGGGCCGATGACGACTGCTGCATCCGTCACGCGAGGGCAGATGACAATATCCGCGCCTTGATCCAGGGCTTCCTTAATGCCCCAGCCTCCCAGATAGGCGTTGGCGGTGAGGGCTTTTTTCCGCGTTTCGCCCAAGTCTTCTTGGGTGTCTAAGTTGGTAAAAGCCTCGCCATCGGCCTGCAAAGCATCAAGTTCCGGTAGCAGATCGTCGCCATCGATGTAGGCAACTTTCAAATCCACACCAAGTTCCGCCAGAATCTTCTCGACCTCCGCTGCCATGCTTTTGGGGTTTAAGCCCCCAGCATTGCTAACGATTTTGATGTTTTTCGCTGCGCACAACGCGGCCACGTCTTTGATCTGCTTGAGAAACGTGCCGACATAGCCCATGTCCTCACCTCGGGTCTGCTGCTGGCTGTACAAAATCGACATGGTCAGCTCGGCGAGATAATCGCCGGTCAGTACATCAATTGGGCCACCCTCGACCATCTCGCGAGCAGCATCTAGGCGGTCGCCATAAAAGCCGCTGCAGTTGGCAATACGTATAACGTCACTCATCTCATCCCCCTCGCCGGACGGCGTGGTCCGGTTTCCTCTTGCTTTATTCTTTTACCCAGTTGGGTTTGCGTTTTTCTCGGAAAGACGCCATCCCCTCGGCTCCTTCGTCAGACCGGAACATGCGTGCGCTCCATTCAGCGGTTTCTTTAAACCCATCCTCGATGGATAGCTGGGTCACACGGCGAGCCAGTTTCTTGCACTCCTGTACGGCGATAGGGCCGCCCAAGTTGATCATGGCGATTTGCTCTTCAACGGTGTTCACCAACTCGTTCTCTGGCACGCAGATATGGGCCAGTCCCATATCAACGGCTTGTTGGCCGTCAAAACGCTCACCGGTGAGAAACAGCTTCGTACCGTGATGGACGCCAAGCTTCGGCATGCAGACCACGGAGATAATTGCGGGTATGACCCCAATGCGAACTTCGCTGAAGCTGAATTGCACGTCTGTCCGGGTGACGACAATGTCCGCCGCCCCGACCAAGCCCAGCCCGCCGGCAAAGGCAGCACCGTTGACCGCTGCGATGACCGGTTTGGGGCTGTCTATGATCGCGGTGAGCACGTCGGCGTAGGGTACGGCGCGTCCAACACCCTCAGAAAGTTGCCCCGGTGGGCTTTTAAGATCCGCTCCGGCGCAAAACGCCGGACCATTGCCGGTGATAACGATTGAGCGAACCTCGTCGTCGGCATTGGCATTGGTTAGATGATCGTAAAGCTCCGTCACCAAAATGGCGGACAGCGCATTGCGGTTTTCTGGCCGATTGAGGGTGATCCAGGCCGCTCCGTTGCGTATTTCGTACAGGGTTGCTTCGTTGCTGCTCATCTTTTGTTCCTTTAATCCTCGTCTGCTAGCGTGACCAGCAGTTGCGCATTGTCCACCTGATCGCCCACTGCCACATGCAGTTGCTCGACGACGCCATTTCGCGGCGCGACGATGCGGTGTTCCATTTTCATGGCTTCCAATATGACTAACAGTTGGCCCTTACCGACCTTGTCGCCAGCGTTTACCTCCGTAGCCAGCACCGAGCCGGGCATTGGCGCGGTTAGGCCGCCGCCGCTGTCCACGCTGCTGGCGTCGGGATAGCGGGGCGCTTCCACCAGCACGAGGTCACCGTGGTCCCCGTGAACCAGCCAGCGCAGGCCTTGCTGCTGGATGTCGAACTGTAGGCGCTGACCGTCCAAGGCAACATCAATGGACCCCTGCCCAGCACGATGGACGGTGACCGCGTGGGTCTGTTCATCGCAGATGACTTTGAACGTGCCGTCCCGCTGGCTTTGATAGGCAACCGTTAGCTGTTCATCGCCAATGTCATAGGACACAGACTCCATGGGCATGGTGGAGTTGCGCCAACCGCTGGGCAGGGTTCTCAAAACCCGCGCTTGGGCTCGGCGCGCTGCTTGAGCCTCCATAGCCACCGCGATGGCCGTCTGCCGGCATTCCCGTCGGGAAACCTCACGTTTAAGTGCCGGCTTCACCCGGTCGATAAAGTCGGTGGTGGTGTCCCCCGCCAAATACTCAGGCGTGCGTAGAGTGGTGACCAAGAAATCCCGGTTAGTGTTCAGGCCAGCGATGGCCGTGCTTTCCAACACTCTAGCCAGACGGCCTGCCGCTTCCCGTCGGGTCGGCGCGTGGACAATGACCTTGGCGATCATAGGGTCAAATTGCGTGGTGATTTCGCTGCCGGCTTCAACGCCGGAGTCAAAGCGTGCACCACCGGCGGTGGCCGGCTTCCAAACCAAAATCGGTCCCGGTGATGGCAAAAAGCCCTTTGCCGGATTTTCCGCATACAGTCGGGCCTCAATGGCGTGACCATTGATGGCTAGATCCTCTTGGCGAAATGACAGCGTTTCACCCTCAGCAACCCGAATTTGTTCCCGCACCAAGTCATGGCCAATAATTTCTTCGGTAACCGGATGTTCTACCTGCAGGCGCGCGTTGACTTCCAAAAAGTAAAAGTCGTCGTTGTCGCCTAACAGAAATTCTACGGTGCCGGCCGAGGCGTAGCCTAACTTTCGCGCCGCAGCGATAGCCGCGTCGCCCATGCGTGAACGCAGGGCATCGTCGACGGCCGGTGACGGGGCTTCTTCGATGATTTTCTGGTGGCGGCGCTGGATAGAGCACTCGCGCTCATAGCAGTGCACCAAATTGCCGTGGGTATCGCCAAGAATTTGAATCTCAATGTGGCGGGAGGTGGCCAGCCACTTTTCAAGAAATACCGTGTCGTCGCCGAAGGAGGCGCCAGCCTCACGTTTGGCGCTTTCTACCGCGTCCAGTAAGTCACCCTCGGCCTCCACTACACGCA
>JAYNPH010000083.1:5387-7145 GCA_038113685.1 Gammaproteobacteria bacterium | reverse complement strand
CTACACGCATGCCTCGGCCACCGCCGCCGGCAGAGGCTTTGACCAGTACCGGGTAGCCAATATCCTTGGCGGCGGCAACGATGTCGGTGTCTTGAGTGATTTCAATGCCGGGTAGCGTGGGGACGCCGGCCTCGTCCATCAGGCGTTTGGCGGACAGCTTGTCACCCATCAGGCCAATAACTTCTGGCGAAGGGCCAAGCCACTTCACGCCGGCATCAATCACCGCCTGAGCAAATGCTTGGTTTTCTGAAAGAAATCCGTAACCCGGATGAATGGCGTCAGCGCCACTGCGTTCGGCAGCCGCTAGCACCTTGGCGACATCCAGATAGGTCTGCCCGGTGGTTTTGCCATTCAAGGCGATGGCGGTATCTGCCTCTTGCACAAAGGGCGCGTTGGCGTCGCCGTCGGCGTAAATGGCCACGGTGCTGATGCCCATGGCTTGAGCTGTGCGGTTGATCCGTCGCGCAATTTCGCCGCGGTTGGCTATCAGCAGACGGGAAATGGGGGTAATTACATGCGCCATGTGCCGTACTCCTTAGTGCCTTTTACGGTGTTGTTGTGACAGGCAGACAGGGACAGAGCAACGACGTTGCGGGTATCCCTTGGATCAATCATGCCGTCGTCGGAAACTCGGGAAGTCGCATACAGTCCTTTGGAGCGCTCCTCGGCCCAGTGCTCGGCAAAGGCCGCACGTTGAGCATCGGCCTCTTCGTCGAACTCAATACCCCGGCGAGCCGCTGCGCCCTTACCGACAATCGTCATAACGCCAGCCATTACCGCCGGGCCCATTACGGCAATTTTGGAATGAGGCCAGATGTAGGTGAACTTAGTGCCGAAGGCTCGGCCACTCATACCGTAATTACCCGCGCCATACGAAGCCCCGACAATTACCGTGATGTGTGGCACCGTGGAATTGGCCACGGCATTGACCATTTTTGAACCGTTCTTAGTGATACCGCCCTGTTCAAAATCGGTGCCCACGATGAATCCGGTAATGTTGTGCAGAAACAGCAAGGGCACATCGATTTGGTTGCACAGCTGGATGAACTGGGCGGCTTTTTCCGCTGATTCCGAGAACAGGGCGCCGTTGTTGCCCAAAATGCCCACCGGATAACCGTGAACCGAGGCCCAGCCGCAAACCACCGATGGCCCGTACAGGGGTTTAAATTCTTCGAATGCCGAGTCATCGACGATACGCATAATCACTTCACGAATATCCAAGGGGCTTTTCAGATCTTTGGATACCAAGCCCAGCAAATCTTCCGGGTTGTGCCTTGGCTCGCTGAAGCCGCTCTTGGGTTCCGGGCCAAGCTTGCGCCAATTCAGGTGAGACACCACCTCTCGACAAATGCGAATGCCGTCCATTTCGTCTTGGGCTAAATAGTCGCCCAAGCCAGAAATTTGAGTATGCATGTCCGCACCGCCCAGACTTTCCGCGTCGGCGTCTTCGCCGGTGGCCATCTTGACCAGCGGTGGGCCGCCCAGCGATACCATGGCTTGGTTCTTCACCATGATGTTGTAGTCGCTCATGCCGGGCTGATAGGCGCCGCCCGCCGTTGCTGCGCCAAAGATCACAGATACGGTTGGGATGCGCAATTTCGAGAGTTCGGAGATCTCGTAAAACAGCCGACCAGATTCAGCGAAATGTTCGATCTCGCGCTGCAGGTCGGCTTCCGCTTCGGCGTTTGGATCCCCTTGGCCGTCACCGCTGGCGCCGCGCAAATCCGCGCCGGCGCTTTCAACGAACTGGACGTAGGG
>JAYNPH010000083.1:0-5377 GCA_038113685.1 Gammaproteobacteria bacterium | reverse complement strand
CATGAGTTTCTTCGAGTTGAAAGGATTGAAAGCCCCGGCCCGAACTGACGGGTCGTGACCTAAAATCACGCATTCAACGCCCTCGATGACGCCAATGCCGACAACAAACCCCGAACCTATGTCGTAGGAAGAACGCCATGCGGCAAGGGGACTGATTTCGAGAAAGGGCGAGTCGCGATCCAGTACATGCGAAATACGCTCGCGGATCGGCATCTTGCCGCGCTTACGAATCCGCGCCACAGCCTCTTCACCACCGCCTTCGGCGGCTTGGTCATATAGCTGTTGTAGCTGCGCTAGCGTTTCCAACATATCCGATTTGTTCTGCTGGAAAACCTCGGCTCTTGTGTCCAGTTTTGAATCCAAGATCGGCATTCTGACTCCCCCAATTCTCCATCGCTAAGATCCCTCGACGAGCAAAGTTAGCAGAATAAAAAGCCGGCCGTAAGGTTTTTTTGTGGTAACGTTCCGGATGGAACAAGGGGGAGACCTGTGACAGCGGAACAAGGACTACAGCAGCTCAAAAGCGCGCGTGCGCGTCAAGGCATATGCCAAGCGACCATCGCATTGCTTGCCAAGGTAGGTTATGCAGAAACCACCATTGCCGGCGTGGCGAAACACGCCGGTTTTTCCAAGGGCGCTGTGCAGTATCACTTTCCTACCAAGGAAGAACTCATCGCTGCCACGCTGGAGCACCTGCTGATGCGAACCGTATCCAGCGCCAGCCAGCGCTACGACAGCGTTGACCAAGCGCTAATGAACGCGTGGCAGCGACTCATCAATACATCGGCTTACCAGGCTTTGCTTGAGGTGCTTATCGCTGCTCGCACTGACCGTAAGCTACAGTTGAGAATTTCGGCTCAACTGCTGGCTTGGGGCAAGAACCTCGATCAGCAATCCTTGGATATTTATCAAAGTGCCGACGCTGGGCTTCCTGCGCAAGAGGGTGATGCGCAAGTGATTATGCTGCTGAATATGACCCGCAGCTTTATGCGCGGTTTATTGATTCAAGAACAATACGGGGTCACGCCGGAACAAACATTGAATTACGTGGCTAAATGGATCGAGCTGGTTGCGCCCCTGCTGGCGTTGCGCGGTTCCCAACCGACCTAGCGGCGTGACGGACAAAGACAACGACATTAAAGAGGATCGAAAATGAGCACCACACAAGCGGAAATCGCCGAATTTGAAGAGCAGGCGGATCGGTGGTTCGCCGAAAACAAGCCGGCCAATCCCGGATTTATTCTGCCCGAGACCTTTATGGAAGTTGGCACCGATCAACAATTTGAGTTTTTGCGCGACTGGCAAAACAAGGTCTATGAAAACGGCTATGTAGGCATGTCTTGGCCCAAGGAATACGGCGGTTTGGGCATGGATCAGGTGTTCCAAGATATTGCGACCAAGGCCATGGCCAAGCATCGGGTGCCGTTTTTGCCCAACACCATCGGTCTGAACTGGGCCGGGCCATTGATCTTGGCCATGGGCAGCGAGGAAGAAAAAAGTAAGTACATAAAGGGAATTCTCAGTGCCGAAGACATTTGGTGTCAGGGGTTTTCCGAGCCGGATCATGGCTCAGACCTTGGCAGCGCCCAGTGCAGGGCGGTAAAAGACGGTGATGAATACGTAATCAACGGCTCGAAGATTTGGACCAGTCTGGGTTCGTATGCGAAGTACATGATTTTGATTGCCCGCACATCCACAGACGGACCCAATAAATACGCCGGTTTGAGCTTCTTCCTAGCACCGATGCAGGCTGAGGGTATCGAACCGCGGCCCATCAAAAAACTCACCGGCGAGTACGGGTTTTGTCAGACGTTCTTCAATGACGCCCGTATTCCTGCGTCTTGCATGATGGGTAAGGAAGGCGAGGGCTGGAAGGTGGCGATGGCGACCCTGATGTTTGAGCGGGGTGCCGCTGGCGGTCAGGCCGGTGGTCTCGCCATGATGGACCTGAGTATTGACGATATTGTGGAACTCGCTCGCCGTGCCAAGCGCAATGGCAAACCCGCTATCGAAGACCCCCACGTTCGAGCGCAACTGGTGGAGTTGATTACCGAATCTCGAAGCAATAGCTACATGGCGGCTCGGGACAAGGTGCCCGCGCTGGCGACAGATTGGCCAACGGCTATCTCTATGTCCGGCAAGCTTCGCTCCTCTGAACTCAAGCGACGAATGTGCCAGTTCGCGATTTCACTGCAGGGTGCGAACGGTGCTCGTTATGTCAGCCCTGAGGCCGTCGATGGCGGCATGTGGCAGCGTTCTTATCTAAACGCCTTTTCGGGGACCATTGGCGGCGGCACCAGTCAAATACAGCACAACATTATCGGCGAGCGTGTGCTCGGGCTGCCCAAGGGCTAAGCAATTGCAAGACCAAGCGCCACTGAGATGAACGGCGCAAAATCGCAATACAAGGAATGACGCATATATGGCGACCATAGACTTTTCAGAAGAGCAAACCATGCTCATGGAAACCGCGGTAGATTTCTGCCGTAAACACTCTCCACTGGACCGCGTGCGTGCGCAAATCGATCAGCAGGCCAGTGTCGATCCGGCTATCTGGCAGGAAATGGTGGACCTTGGGTGGCTGGGTATCACCATTCCAGAAGCCTATGGTGGTTTGGGCCTGTCGCTGGCCGACGTGGTGCCAATTGTCGAAAGCATGGGACGTCATTTGATGGGTTCGGCCTTTGTGCCCACGACCGTAGCAACGCAAGCGTTAATAGCCTCAGGTAGTGAAGCCCAAAAAGAACAGTGGTTGCCTGCCATAGCCGCTGGCGCGTCAGCCGCGTTGGCGCTGACGGAGGAAGACGGTAACTGGAATCTCAACGAAATTGGCAGCTTTGCCGAGATGCAAGGCAGTAATGTTCTTCTGACCACGAAGAAAAACTTTGTGCTGGATGCCAAGGAAGCTAGCGTGATCATCGTTTCTGCCAATATCGACGGCCAACCTCGGCTGGTGCTGGTGAAGGCAGATCAACTGCCCGAAGGCGCCTTGGTCAGAGAGACGGTGATCGACGAAACCCGCCGCAGCTTTACCCTAGAGCTAGACCGCCTAGCGCTGCCCGCAGATCAGGTGTTAGAGGGCGCAGACTTTGCTGGTATCGAACAGGCGGCGTTGCTGCTGCTCGCAGCGGAAATGTCCGGCGGCCTGTCCGGTGTTCTGCACGTGATTATCGATTACCTGACTACCCGCAAGCAGTTCGATCAGTACATTGGCAGCTACCAGTCATTGAAACACCCCACGGTGCAAATTCTGTTGTCCATGGAAGCTTGCCGGTCGCACTTGTATCGCGCCGCCACCTGTATTGCTCAGAACAATACCGAAGAAATTGAGGGGGCCCTGCGTATGGTCAAGGCGCAAGGCAGTGACGCCTTTGCTTTTGCCGGCGACCGCGCGGTGCAGTTTCACGGCGGCTTTGGATTCACCTACGAATGCGATGCCCAGCTGTTCCTGCGCCGGGCCCTGTGGTGTCAGTATCAGTTCGGTGATGCGGCCTATCACCGAAATTTGCTGGCTCCCTTATTACTTGATGAGTCAGTTGCTTGATGAATCAGTTGCTTGATGAGTTGGCGGCCTGAGCAAGAGTCGACATGAAGACCCAAGAGAAGGTTCCAACGAAGATCCCGCAAAAGAACGAGAACAACAAAACAACATGGCAGGTTCAAAAATGAAGTTATATCACTGTGCTGATGCACGCTCTTTGCGACCGCTGTGGGCGCTGGAAGAAATGGGTTTGGATTACGAACTGATCAACATGCAGTTTCCGCCGCGGGCGACCTATCCCGGATACTTGGAACTAAATCCTCTTGGTACAGTGCCAACATTTACCGATGGGGATCTGGTAATGACCGAATCTTCCGGGATCTGTCAGTATTTGGAAGACAAATACGGTCCCACCTCGATCGGGGTGCCCAAGGACCATCCGGCTTACGGCGAGTATTTGAACTGGCTTTATCGCAGTGACGCCACCTTGACGTTTCCACAGACCTTGGTGCTGCGCTACACCCGGCTCGAACCGGAAGAGCGTCGCATTCCACAGGTGGTAGAGGATTACTCCATCTGGTACCTGTCGCGTCTGCGCTCGGTGGAGATGGCGCTGGAAGACAAAGAATTTTTGTGCGCGGACAAATTCACCATAGCCGATATCGTGGTGGGTTATGCGTTGTTTCTTGGGGTCTCCCTGGGGTTGGATGCCCGCTATAAGCCCAACTGCAAACGCTATCTGGACATGTTGATGGAGCGCCCGGGATTTAAAAGCGCACGGGAAAAACAACAGGCCTAACTGCTGCAGCGAGGGTAGACCATGAAAATTAATACCGGCCTGCCGGCACACGACTTAAACGCGGTCGGTGCTGCGGCCAAGGCAATTGAGGCACAGGGCTTTAGCGGTGTTTCCACTCAGGAAAATCGTCAGGATGCCTTTTTACCCTTGGCGGTAGCGGCGACGAATACGACAAGCCTAGAGCTGCGCACCAGTATTGCCATTGCCTTTGCGCGCAGTCCCATGGTGGCGGCGAATATGTCGTGGGATATACAGCGCGCCAGCAAGGGGCGTTTTACGCTGGGCATTGGTAGTCAGGTGAAGGGCCACAACGTGCGACGTTTCAGTGTGCCATGGTCCGCTCCGGCCCCGCGGATGCGCGAGTACGTTCAGGCCTTACGCGCTATTTGGGATTGTTGGGCTAATGGCACACCATTGAATTATCAGGGTGAGCACTACCAATTCAGTTTGATGACGCCTAATTTCACCCCGGAACCTTGCGAGCAGGGTGTGCCCAAAGTGCAGATCGCGGCGGTAGGCCCCGCCATGATGAAGGTCGCCGCAGAGGAATGTGACGGTGTGATGCTGCATGTGTTTTGCACTGGCAAATACCTGCAAGAAGTCATTATGCCTCGGCTCGATAAGGGCCTAGAAAACTCCGGCCGCACCCGGGCGGATTTCGAGATCAGTGGCGGTGGATTCATCGCGACCGGCGCCGACGACGAGGCGGTGCATAAAATGTTCGAATGGGTGCGCAAGCGCGTGGGCTTCTATGGCTCTACGCCGTCTTATTGGCCGGTCTTTGAGCAGCACGGCTGGGAAGATCTGGGCCACAAGCTCAACGACATGTCGAAAAAGGGCCAATGGGATGATATGACCCAAGCCGTGTCTGACGATGTGGTCCATGAATTTTGCGTTACCGGACGCTACGACCAAATCAAAGATCAGATCCAGCAGCGCTTTGCTGGGGCTGTGGATGTGATTTCGCTGACCAGCGATACGCCGCGTGACCTGCTTCAGGAGCTTCAGGCTATCTGATCGTCGCTTCGCCCGCGCTGCCCAACAATCTCTAGTCTCGTATGGCGGCTCTATCGTGCCGCCAGCCCACAGGGCTTGCC
>JAYNPH010000082.1:1304-10193 GCA_038113685.1 Gammaproteobacteria bacterium | reverse complement strand
CATAGTAGATAAATCCACTGGCGTTCGCGGTTATGGCCTGCGCACGTTCATTGCTGGAGGTCGGCGCCACCAAGGAGACCAAATCCATATTATGTGCGGCGAGCGCCTCACGCAGGTCTGCCCCCTCCTCCATAGGCAGATTGACCATGATCAAACCATCGACCCCGGCAGCACCGGCGCGCTCAGCGAAGTTCTCCATGGCCAGCACAGAGTTAAGATAGCCCATCAAGATCACTGGCGTGGCGTCATTTTGCTGACGGAATTCAGCAACCATGCTCAGTACCTTGCTCAGGGTCATACCTTGGGCCAAGGCTCGCTCGTTGGCGGCCTGAATCGCCGGGCCCTCGGCCTCTGGATCCGAAAATGGAATACCCAGTTCCAGCAGATTAGCGCCTCCAGACACCAAGGCATGCATGGCAGGCACCGTATAACCCGGCTCGGGATCGCCGGCTGTGACGAAGGCCACCAAGGCGGTCTTACTTTGACTGCGGAGTTGGTCGAAGGTCTTGGCGATTCGACCCGTTGGGTTTTGCTGTTGGGATCGGCTCATTACAACGTGATGCCATCTATGTCGGCTACGGTCAAAATATCCTTGTCGCCTCGGCCGCTCAAATTCACCAGTATGGATTGATCCGGCGACATGGACGGTGCATTGGCTACCACCCATGCCAGAGCATGACTGGTTTCCAGGGCAGGCAGGATACCCTCTTGCCGGTTAAGCATACGAAAGGCTTCCATGGCTTCATCATCGGTAGCCGCTGCATAGGTCGCTCGGCCGCTATCCTTCAAATAAGCATGTTCGGGGCCAACCCCGGGATAGTCTAGGCCGGCAGACACCGAATGGGTCTCCATTACCTGCCCGTCCGCATCGGACATCAAATAGGATCGATTACCGTGGAGCACGCCCACCTTGCCATCATTCAATGGCGCGGCGTGGGAGCCGGTATGCAGGCCATGGCCTCCGGCTTCTACGCCCACCAGCGCGACATCTGGATCGTTGATAAACGGGTGGAAAATACCCATGGCATTGGAGCCACCGCCCACACAGGCCACCACCACATCCGGCAGCTTGCCTACCTGCTGGAGCATTTGCGCGCGTGCTTCCTGACCGATAATGGAGGCAAAGTCTCTGACCATCATGGGATACGGATGAGGACCCGCCACGGTGCCTATGATGTAGTGGGTATTGTCCACATTGGTCACCCAGTCACGCATGGCTTCATTCATGGCATCTTTGAGGGTTTTCGACCCGGACGTCACCGGGATCACGTTGGCCCCCATCAATTTCATGCGATAGACGTTCAAACTTTGGCGATGCACGTCTTCATCGCCCATGTAGACGTCGCAATCCAAGCCCAAGCGCGCGGCAACCGTTGCTGTGGCCACACCATGCTGACCCGCACCGGTCTCAGCGATGACCCGAGGCTTACCCATACGTTTGGCCAACAGCGCTTGGCCAATGGTGTTACATACTTTGTGCGCACCGGTATGATTTAGATCTTCACGCTTCAAATAGATTGACGCCCCGCCTAGGGATTTGGTCAAACGCTCAGCCAGATACAACGGTGTAGGCCGTCCAACAAAGTGCGCCAAGTCTTCGTGCAGCTCGCGCTTAAAGTCCGGATCGTCTTTGAGATCCGAATACAGTTGAGCCAATCCATCCAGCGCATGAGTTAAGGTCTCAGCGACGAAACGTCCGCCAAACTGACCAAAATGACCGTCCGCTGTTGGCTGGGCGTAGGTGGTGGTTGCATTGGGATCCACAATGGGTTCAGCCATGTTTTGCTGCCTCGATAAATGTTCTTATTTTGCTGTGATCTTTCACGCCCTTGGTTCCGCTTTCTACACCACCGGCCACATCGACCCCAAAGGGCTGGATCTGATGGACTGCTTCGGCCACGTTATGCGAATCTAAGCCCCCGGCCAAAATGAGTCGGCTGGTACTGGTCGATGGCCACAGGTTCCAATCAAAACGCCGTCCGGTACCGCCCCTTAAAAGCGGATCGTGAGTGTCCAACAACAGCGCCCAAGCGCCAACGAAGTCGGCTTCAAAAGCGCCGAAATCTGTCTCCGCATTCACACCAAGCACTTTGATGTAAGGCAGTTCAAACTGTTCACAATAGTCTGGCGTCTCATCGCCATTAAATTGAAGCATGGTCAGATCAACGGTCCTCATGACCTCACGGACCTGCTCTTCCGATGCGTCCACAAACAAGCCAATGCGTTCCACGGATGGATCGGCGCTGCTGGCCACGCGACACAACCCAGTAGCGGCTTCCGCAGCCAAATAACGCGCACTGGCCGGGAAAAAATTGAAGCCCAACGCATCGACTCCTGCCGCCACCGCAGCCTCTACGTCTTGCGGATTGGTAACGCCGCAAATTTTACACCAAGGCTGTTCTGAAGATGCGCTCATGTTGACCCTGTTGGACTTCGTCAATGGAACGAGGCTGACCGTGGCAGATTTTATAGATTTACGACTCAGCGACAACGCCGTTTCCGGTATTTCGGTGGATATACCAATCCATGTCTCACCTTTGCCGGATCAGCGGCGGCAATTCGACCTCAGGAAATGCCTGGCTCGGGTAACTGACCTCAGCCAGATAAAGACCTTGGGCGGGTGCCGTTATGCCTAACTGGGTGCGATCCCGCATCTGCAAAAGCCGGCTTATATATCCTTTAGGGTTCTCGGTGCCCACATGATGGAGGGCAGACGCAATATTGCGGACCATATGCAGCAAAAACGCATTAGCCTCAATATTCATGATGACCACCGGGCCCTCTCGTCTCACCTCACAGCGATCAACTCGCCGCATCGCAGTCAAGGATTGGCACCCAGCCCCGCGAAAACTGCTAAAGTCGTGCTCGCCCAACAAGGCCTGAGCTTGGGTGTGCATGGCACTGTCATCCAAACCACCAGTGCACCAAGCCAGAGACTGCAAAAAGGGATTGCTGCTTCCTTGGTCGTAATACAAATAGGTATACCGCCGGCTTACTGCATCGTATCGAGGGTGAAAGTCATCGTTGATGGCCCTCAACCAGGTGACGAAAATACCGTCTGGCGTAAGACCATTAACCCCTCGTAACCACTGCTCCGCCGGTCGATCAACGGCTGTTATGAAGTCTGCAATCTGGCCGCTGGCATGCACACCGGCATCAGTTCGGCCCGCGGCACGAACCGTTACCGGCTCGTTGGCAATAGTGCTCAGCGCCCGTTCCAGTTCACCTTGCACCGTCTTTTGCTGATGCTGGCGCTGCCAGCCAGAAAAAGCTGCACCATGGTATTGCACACAAAAGACATAGTGGTTGGTCTGGGACTGTTGGGGCGGGTGATCACTCATCGCCGTTATCGACACGCTCCATAATGCGCCGGGCCACCTCTTGCTGTTCAGAACTACCGTCGGCCATAACCTCCTCAAGCATCTCTGCAGCGCCATCGGTATCGCCCATTTCTAGATAGGCCTCAGCCAACTTAAGGCGGGTGGTATAGACATCCTCCAAACTACTTTCTTCAGCGTTTGGTCCGTCCTCAGACAAGTCATCTGCCATCTCAGACCGACCAGCTAGCAATGGGTCCTCGTCACGAAAGGCGTGGTCAAGTTCGCGTTCCTGCTCTGCAGCCCTTCGCCGCATGAGCAGCAGCACCAACAACACAACAAAGGTCAGAGCCGCCAGCAGACCAATTCCCTGAGGACTGAACAAGAAATAGATTACGTTATCGGCGGCCGAACCTTGCTCCTTACGTATCTGAGTTTCCAAGCGATCCAGATCATAGGGGTCATCGGATGCGGCGGATTGCGCGCTGCTGGCGGTAGGGCTTGAGACCAAGGGGTCCGGACTGAAAGCGTCATCTACTTCTGGATCGAGGCCAGCATCAACGGAGCCGGCATCATCTTGGATTAATGCCAGCTCGCCCTCGCCTGGGCCTAGCCCCGAAGCGCCGACTCGCGAGTCCGATACCTCGATGGAGTAGTCGTCCCGCTCTTCGTATACGGGTTCTCGATACTCGGCAGCGTCGTCTGGGTTTCCTGCCAGCGCCGACAGCGGCGGAGCATCGGAGATCTGTACCGAACTGGCGTCGTCGCGCTCAGGGTTGTCAGGGTTTTGGACTGCGGTAATTCGCACCTGCCCGCCACTTTGGCTCAATTGCGCATCCGAGGCTGCCGAGTTCCATTGACCGCCCTGCCAGAGGGTGTGCTGCACCGAAACGGTTTCCGCAGCCTCCATGGCCGGCACCTGTATCGCCTCAGCAAACGAAGGTAAGGACAGCATCGACCATTCTTTGAGGCCATTGATGTTGTTACGCACAAAGGCCGCGGGGTTCAACCGCTGTACCGCCAGCATTTGTTGGTTGTTCGTAATTGCCGCATCCCGCGTGCGGTTTGCAATACGCCACAGCGTATCGTCGGGATAGACCAAAACGGTTCGTCTATCGACGCCGAGAACGTCTGGCGAGGGCAGCAACAACTCCAAGGGTAACAGCCGCGCACCGTCATCACCGCTTAGGGATATCACAACGCGGAGACTGGGCTCGTATAGGGGTTCGCTGGTCGTAAGCTGAAGCACCTGCCCTCGCAGAGCATCGGTACCAAGCGTCACAACAATACGATCCACCACTTGATAGCGGCGAATTCCCAGCCGTTGGAATTCGGCGGCATCGGCCATGCGGACGAACATCCCCGCGCCGATGTTGGCTACTTCACTATCCAGTCCCAGCCTTGCCTGCAATGGCTGACCAAGTGCCGATGACACCTCAGGCAAAATGACTCTCGGGTCAGCGGTCTGAGCAAGCGCTGGGGGCAGCTGCAGTGCTGCAACAACCCAAATTAAGACAGCTGCACAGATGTTTCGATACAAAACGTCGCCTCTTTATCGAGCCAATTGTTTGAAGGGCATATTAGCGCGCTAGCATCTCACAGGCGATGCACCGGCGCATGTATTGCCGGCGTGTCCTGCGGATTACAAGTGCGTTAACAATAGCTCCGCAATTTGCACGCTGTTTAATGCCGCGCCCTTGCGCACATTGTCGGCCACAACCCATAGATTAAGGCCATTGGGATGACTGATATCCTTGCGCACGCGACTGACAAAGACCGGATCGGTCCCCGCAGCGTGCTCCACTGGGGTCGCAAGCTCTTGATCGCCCAGTAAGGCGACGCCCGGCGCAGCTGCAAGCAGCTCGCGCGCTTCCAAGACGCTGATGGGCGCCTTAGTCTCGATATGAACAGCCTCGCTGTGGCCGTAGAAAACCGGAATACGAACACAGGTGGGATTCACTTGGATGCTCTCATCCTCAAGAATTTTGCGCGTTTCCCAAACCATTTTCATTTCTTCCCGGGTGTAACCGTTTTCTTGGAACGTATCGATTTGGGGAATGGCATTAAAGGCAATTTGCGCAGGCATCTTGCCCGGTTCAATGGGCTGCCCGTTCAGCAGCTTGGCGGTTTGCCCCGCCAGTTCCTCGATGCCACTGGCACCCGCCCCCGATACCGCCTGATAGGTCGCCACATTGATTCGGGTGATGCCGACAGCATCGTGGATAGGCTTGAGCGCAACCACCATTTGAATGGTCGAGCAGTTAGGGTTGGCGATGATGTTCCGCGGCGCGTACTCGGCGACACGGTCTGGATTCACTTCACTCACCACCAAGGGTATGTCCTCGTCATTGCGAAAATGAGAAGTGTTGTCCACAACGATGCAACCTTGCGACGCCGCCTTGGGCGCAAACTCCGCCGATACCGAGCCGCCGGCTGAAAACAAACCTATTTGGGTGTTGCTGAAATCAAACTCGTCCAAACGCTGAATCTGCACCGACTTGCCGTTGAACTGAACCCGCTTACCGGCAGATCGCTCCGAGGCCAATAACGCCAACTCTCCCACCGGGAATTGACGTTCCTGGAGGATTTCAACCAAGGCCTCGCCCACGGCGCCTGACGCTCCGGCAATGGCCACGTTTACTGTTTTCTCAGCACTCATCTATTTTTCCAACTCACCTAAACAATTAAAGATTTTCGATCACCAACTCACCCATGGTTCGGCAGCCAACGGCGGCGTCTTGAGCATCGCCCGCGATGTCGGCGGTTCGATGACCGTCAGCCAGCACCTTGGCCACAGCTCGATCCACGTTGTCCGCGGCTTCGGGCATGTCGAGGCTGTACCGAAACAACATACCGACGGATAAAATGGTAGCCAGCGGATTTGCCTTGTCCTGGCCGGCGATATCTGGCGCAGTTCCATGCACCGGTTCGTACATGCCGGCACCACTGGCCGACAGTGAGGCCGACGGCAGCATGCCCAGACTGCCCGTTAACATCGCCGCTACATCGGACAAAATGTCACCGAACATGTTGCCTGTTACGATGACGTCAAACTGTTTAGGCGCCCGGACCAGCTGCATGGCGGCGTTATCCACATACATATGTGACAGCTCAACATTTGGGTAGTCGCCGGCTAGACTGGACACCACCTCGCGCCACAGTTGGCTTACCTCCAGAACATTGGCTTTATCCACGCTGCACAAACGGCCATTGCGCTTGCTGGCCAGTTCAAAGCTGACCCGGGCAATACGCTCAATTTCGTGCTCGGCATAGACCAAGGTATTAAACCCAACCCGCTCGTTGTCTCTCGTCTCAACGCCTCGAGGTTCGCCGAAGTAAATACCGCCGGTGAGTTCGCGCACGATCAAAATATCAAGATCCGAAACCAGCTCCGGCTTGAGCGACGAGGCATTGGCCAGAGAGCTGGCCAACAACGCCGGCCGTAAGTTCGCAAAGAGCCCAAGCTCTTGGCGCAAACCGAGCAGGCCCTTCTCAGGGCGCTGGGCCGTAGGCAGATCATCCCACTTGGGACCACCCACACCGCCGAGCAGCACCGCATCCGCCGCTTTGGCCTTAGCCAACGTTGAATCTGGCAAGGGGCTACCGCAGTCATCGATGGCAGCACCCCCAACCAAAGCCTCTTCCACATCGATGGTGACGCCCTGTTGCTGGGCCGCGACCTGCATAACCTCTACCGCAGGATTGACAACCTCTTGACCAATACCGTCACCCGGCAGCACTAAAACCTTTTTCACAACTTTTCCTCTTTCTTAAATGCGTTCATATCCGCTGCTTTGGAGCTAACGCGGTTTGAGCCGACTAGTCCCGAAACAACCAAGGCTGCCGCTGTCGATGACCGGCCTCGAAATCACGAATCAAATCCACTTCGGCCAGCGTCAGATCAATGTCGTCCATACCGTTGAGCATCTTTTCTTTCAACGCCGGGTCAATATCAAAGCCATAGGCTTGATCACCGTCGGTTACGGTCTGAGCGCTCAAATCAATGGACAGGGTCAAACCTGCTGCCACCCGCGCAAATAGACTGCTGACCACTTCCGCCGGCAGGGTGATGGGCAACACGCCGTTTTTGAAGCAGTTACCGAAGAAAATGTCGGCAAAACTCGGGGCGATCACGGCGCGAAAACCAAATTCTTTTAGCGCCCAAACTGCGTGCTCTCGGGAAGACCCGCAGCCAAAGTTATCTCGGGCGATTAGAATGGACGCACCTTGGTACTCTGGCAGGTTCAGGGAAAACTCCCGATTAATCTGGCGCTCGTTCGGGGTCATACCCATGGTGCCCTGATCCAGAAACCGCCACGCATCGAATAAATAGTCGCCAAAGCCTGTGCGTTTGATGGACTTTAAATACTGTTTGGGAATAATTTGATCGGTGTCCACATTGGCCCGATCCAAGGGCGCGACCAGCCCATTTAACTGCACAAATGCGTCCATTAACCGTTCTCCCTAACGTCAACAAAGCGGCCGTTCATCGCCGCAGCCGCGGCCATGGCAGGACTGACTAGGTGGGTTCGACCGCCATAGCCCTGACGGCCTTCGAAATTACGGTTGGAGGTGGAAGCACAGTGCTCCCCCTCCCCCAGTTGGTCCGGATTCATACCCAGACACATGGAGCAGCCGGCCGAGCGCCATTCAAAGCCTGCAGCGATAAATTGATCGGCCAAGCCTTCTGCTTCGGCCTGTGCCTTGACTAAGCCGGATCCGGGCACGACCAGCGCCTGGGTTACGTTTTCGGCAATCTTGCCCCCGCGAATCTGAGCCGCCGCCGCACGCAGATCCTCTATACGAGCGTTAGTGCAGCTGCCGATAAATACGCGACTTACAGCTATGTCCGTGATGTTCTGACCCGGCCGCAAGTCCATGTATTGCAGCGCCAGCTCGGTGGATTCTGCTTGAACGGTATCGCCTATCTGGGCTGGATCCGGGACCGCCTCGTCGATGCCCGCCACCATTTCTGGCGACGTACCCCAACTGACTTGAGGCGCAATAGTGCTGGCATCAATAGTAATGGCGGCATCAAACACGGCCCCCTCGTCAGACACCAACGTGCGCCAGTAGTTTTCCGCCTGATTCCACTGCTCGCCCTTGGGCGCAAACGGTCGGCCATGAATGTAATTAATGGTGGTATCGTCCACCGCCACCAATCCTGCCCGAGCACCAGCTTCGATGCTCATATTGCACAAAGTCATGCGTCCTTCCATCGACAGCGCCCGAATGGCCTCGCCTCGGTATTCGATGGTGTGACCGGTGGCGCCTGCGGTCCCCAATCGGCCGATAATAGCCAGCACGAGGTCCTTGGCAGTTACGCCGTCGGCTAGGGCGCCGGTTACGTTCACAGCAAAGTTCTTCGCCTTGTTTTGCACCAAGCATTGAGTGGCCATTACGTGCTCAACTTCGGAGGTACCGATCCCCTGGGCTAGGGCTGCAAAGGCCCCGTGGGTCGATGTATGCGAGTCACCGCAAACCACCGTCATACCGGGCATCGTTGCCCCCTGCTCTGGCCCGACTACATGCACAATGCCTTGGCGCGGGTCGAGAATTTCAAACTGCTGAA
>JAYNPH010000082.1:499-1294 GCA_038113685.1 Gammaproteobacteria bacterium | reverse complement strand
CGGTTAGCCAACTGCAGCCCTTCAAACGCTTGCGGAGAAGTGACCTCATGAAGAAGCTGTAAATCTATGTAAAGTAAAGAATTTCCGTCCTTTCGGGTCCCCACTTCGTGCGCGGCCCAGATCTTGTCGTACAGGGTTCGCGGACCTGACGATGTTTGCTCTGCTGACATGGCATAGCCCTCAAAAATTTGGCGCAGTCTAGCACCGGCTTATCATAAAACAATTCGATTATTTTTATATTTTGTATAACCAAAACAAATAGTACGATTACTCTCAAACCCGCCAAAACGGTTCAAACCCATGCATCTTGATGAGCTAGATTCCTTTGTCCACGTAGCACGACTCGGCTCGTTCTCTGCCGCCGCCGAGCAGCTGCACATTAGTCAGCCGGCCATGAGCAAGCGGATTCAGTCCCTAGAAACCCGCTTGGGCGTCACCTTGTTTGACCGGCTAGGAAAGCGGGTCGGACTGACCCCCGCAGGCGAGTTGCTGCTCGGTAAGGCCACAGCCATGCTGGACCTGTCAAAAGACATGGAGCGAGACATTGGCAACCTCGCCCAATCCGTCAGTGGGAGCTTGAGCATGGCCACGTCTCATCACATTGGTTTGCACCGACTCGCGCCGGTACTGAAAGCCTTCACCAATGCCTACCCTGATGTAGAACTGAACATACAATTTGAAGACTCGGAAGTAGCTCACAACATGGTTCGCTCAGGGGATATTGAGTTGGCCGTAGTCACCCTTAACCCGGCAGGGGAAAGCGAGCAGCCTGATTTAGCGACCCAAGCGGTTTGG
>JAYNPH010000082.1:0-489 GCA_038113685.1 Gammaproteobacteria bacterium | reverse complement strand
ACGGCACAACGTCAGAGGCACGCGCTCAGACGTCTTGAAACCATCAGCATGTTGGTAAGCGTTGGCGTGGGCTGGAGCGTGCTACCCCGAACCATGGCCGCAGAGCTGCATCAGCTATCGCCGGATTGCGCACCGATCACTCGAACTCTGGGATGGGTTACACATACCAAACGCACGCTTTCCAGCAGTGCTAACGCCTTTTTACAGGTGCTGGCGAAGTATCAGTCGGCCTGAGGCGGTTGCAGCCCAGCCTCCCGCCCCATTTGACCGCGGTGCCGCAATAGATGATCCATTAACACGAGAGCCACCATGGCTTCGGCGATGGGCGTAGCGCGTATGCCCACACATGGATCGTGGCGCCCCTTGGTTACCACTTCTACCGGATTACCGAAGCGGTCGATGGACTGGCCGGGGTTGGTCAGGCTACTGGTAGGCTTGAGCGCCAAACGCAGCAGGATGTCTTGCCCGGAGGAAATCCCACCCAAGATG
>JAYNPH010000081.1:8833-10203 GCA_038113685.1 Gammaproteobacteria bacterium | reverse complement strand
AGGTGGGATAGTCTGGGTGAGTTCCTAGCGCTGGGCGCGTCGCTTGAGCATTTGGGGCGAGTCTTTGACAACTCAGCGGCTCAGCTACTGGGTGAGACGCTAGATGAAGCCATTGCCGAATTTCTTGACAGCAACCGATCACCGTCACGCAAAGTGAATGAAATCGACAACCGTGGTAGCCACTTCTACCTTGCCAAGTTTTGGGCCGAAGCGTTGGCTAGACAAGACAAAGATGCGGATATGAAAGCACGCTTTGCAGTGCTGGCCGAGCGCCTAGCCGCGGACGAAGACCAGATCAACGCCGAACTGCTCGCTGCGCAAGGAGCGCCGGAAGATGTCGGCGGCTATTTTGCGCCGAAGCCAGAGTTAGCGGCGAAAGCGATGCGGCCATCGCCGACGTTAAACGCCGCGATCGAGGCGGTTTAAAGCAGCTCGGCAGCTTTTGAGCCAGCTCGGCAGCTTGTGTGCCAGTTCATGCGCGCGCCTGACGTCACAGTCCCCGCTCATATTCGGTTGTAACCAAATATCGGGAAAACTTGCGCCTCAGGCCCCGCTCTCGGCGCCTGTCTCGTCAGAGTCCCTGCTCTCGTTCATCGAATCAGCTTCACCTATGCCGTTTGCGTTGCTGCTCGAGCTGGTGGTGACAATGTTTGTGGCCTGTGGGCCCTTGTCGCCCACAGTGACGTCAAATTGCACATGATCCCCTGCACTCAGGGTTTTGTAGCCATCCATGGTTACAGCAGAAAAGTGTGCGAAAAGATCGTCACCTCCATCATCGGGTACGATAAATCCGTAGCCCTTTGCGTTGTTAAACCACTTAACGATTCCATTTGGCATAGATAGTCCTCCTTGCCCACCCTGAGAGTCCAAAATTAATGTGAGCGAGTCAAGGGGGCGCTAGGCCGCTTTAGTGAGGCCTGCCGCGCAGATTTTGATAAAAAGTACTTGGGTAATTCCCGAGCAGCCCCAACTATCTATTGTTAAGAGCGAACGTTGAACTGTCTGGTGGCGATGTGGGGCGATCTGAATCGTCTTCGAATAGCCGATTGAAGCGCTGAATCTATCCATCGAGCACACGGTTTATTTACGCCGCTTGGGTTAGTCTTGACACAATGGCTGGCAGGGTAGGCCAGTTGGCGTAGGTCAGACGGGTTGGAAAGCTGCCTAGAGCAGCGGTTAGGAAAAGAGTACGTCGCCGGTTGCTGGCCTTGGCAGGCAGCGACTCAGGTAAGAAAGGCAAGAACGCCAAGAAAGGCAAGAACGCCAAGAAAGGCAAGAAAGCTAAGAAAGGCAAGAACGCCAAGAACGGTAAGAAAGGTAAGAAAGAAAAATCGAAGGGCCTATTTCGAATTGAAAAAACGATATTTTAC
>JAYNPH010000081.1:0-8823 GCA_038113685.1 Gammaproteobacteria bacterium | reverse complement strand
CTTTATGAAAGTCGATGTAGAAAGCCGTGCGAGGGCAGTAGACCCAGCACAAGCTTACGAGGTTGACGAGTTGGATTCGGTAAGGCCTATGCAAAAGCCTATGCAAAATTTTCAGCCCCGGGGGAGCGCCGGCGATGACGATACCCCAGGACTCGATGAGGATCAGGATGTTGGGCTGGTTACCGAAGAATCAGAACCAGAGCTTAAGCGTCCACCTATGTTCAAGGTCATGTTGTTAAACGATGACTACACCCCCATGGAGTTTGTGGTACACATTCTAGAAGCATTCTTTGGCATGAACCGAGAGAAAGCCACACAGATCATGCTGGTGGTTCATACCGAAGGGGCTGCCGTGGTTGGGATTTTTCCTAGGGACATCGCCGAGACAAAGTCGGAGCAGGTAAATCAGTATGCTCAGGAAAACAATCACCCACTGATGTCGACGGTTGAATTAGCGGATTAGTGACGTTCTAGCAAGCTAATGCCGGAACGCCCCAAACAAAGAGAGAAGTAATGTTAAGCAAGGAACTTGAAAAGTCGCTGAACGAAATTGCCCAAGATGCAAGCACGCGCCGTCATGAATTCATAACGGTAGAGCATTTGCTGTTGGCCTTGATGACCAACGATGCCGCTATTGATGTTCTAAAAAACGTGGGTGGAGACGTTGAAAAACTGTCCAAGGAATTGGAAAAGTATATTGAGGAGACTACGCCGATTTTGCCCCCGGGCGACGAGGAACACGGCCCCCAAACGACCCTGGGGTTTCAGCGCGTTGTCTCTCGCTCCCTGTTCCACGTTCAGTCCTCGGGTAGAAAAGAGGTAACCGGTGCCAACGTACTGGTGGCGATCTTTAGCGAGCAGGAGAGTCAGGCTGTTTACTTGCTGAAGGTTCAGGGCATAACCCGCATAGACGTCGTCAACTACATATCGCACGGTATCAGCAAGGTCGACGATGCCGATCAAGAAGCGGAAGCGGGCGGCCAGTCTGCTGAGGGCGAGGAATCTTCCGAAGGCGGACAAAAGGCGCTTCAGCTCTATGCAACGGATTTGAACGAAGAGGCCAGAGCAGGGCGCATCGATCCTCTGGTTGGCCGCGCCGACGAGTTGGAGCGAGTGGCGCAGATTCTGTGCCGTCGCCGTAAAAATAACCCGTTATTGGTCGGTGAATCTGGTGTGGGCAAAACTGCCATCGCCGAGGGTCTGGCGAAGCGCATCGTGGATGAAAAAGTGCCCGATGTCGTAGCTGGCAGCACCATTTATTCCTTGGATTTAGGCGCCCTTGTTGCCGGAACAAAATACCGTGGTGATTTCGAAAAACGCTTTAAGGCGGTGCTGGCTGAACTGAAAGAGATCGAGGGTTCCATTCTCTTCATCGACGAAATCCACACGATTATCGGTGCCGGGGCGGCCTCGGGCGGCGTGATGGATGCTTCCAATTTGCTCAAGCCGCTGCTGACCTCTGGGCAGATGCGCTGCATGGGTTCAACGACCTATCAGGAATATCGGGGGATCTTTGATAAAGACCGCGCGCTGTCTCGACGCTTTCAGAAAATCGATGTTGAGGAACCGGATGTGGATGATACCTACCGCATCCTGAAGGGCTTAAAGTCTAGGTTCGAAGAGCACTACAACTTGCGCTACACGGACAAGGCCTTGCGGACAGCTTCGGAACTGGCCGCGCGCTATATCAACGACCGATTTATGCCCGACAAAGCCATCGACGTGGTCGACGAGGCCGGTGCTGCCCAACAGCTGCAGCCGCCGAGCAAACGAAAGAAAAGTGTGGGCGCCTCGGACGTTGAACAAGTTGTGGCGAAAATCGCGCGGATTCCGTCTTCCCAAGTGACGACGTCAGATAAGGCGTCTTTGCGGGATTTGGAAGGCAATCTGAAGATGGCTGTTTTCGGTCAGAACGAAGCCATCGAGCAGCTTGCTTCCGCCATCAAACTCTCCAGGGCTGGCCTTAAGAGCGGCGATAAACCGATCGGATCATTCTTGTTCGCCGGTCCAACCGGCGTCGGTAAAACTGAGGTATCTAAGCAGTTGGCCCATGCTATGGGCGTGGAACTTTTGCGGTATGACATGTCTGAATACATGGAGCGCCACACGGTTTCGCGTCTGATCGGCGCGCCTCCGGGCTACGTCGGATTTGATCAAGGAGGCTTGCTGACTGAGGCTGTGACCAAGCACCCGCACAGTGTGGTGTTGCTGGATGAAATCGAAAAGGCTCACCCGGAGGTTTTCAACCTGCTGCTGCAAGTGATGGATCATGGCACCTTGACGGACAATAACGGTCGCAAGGCTGATTTTCGCAATGTGGTCCTAATCATGACCACCAATGCAGGCGCTCAGGAAATGGGGCGTCCGTCCATTGGTTTCACCGAGCAGGACAACACCACAGACGGGATGGAAGTGATCCGCAGAATGTTTACGCCAGAGTTTCGCAACCGGTTAGACGCCATTGTGCAGTTCAGTGCGTTGAACATTGAGATTGTTAAAACCGTCGTAGATAAATTCCTGACCGAACTTCAGGCTCAGCTGGACGAAAAACGCGTCACCCTAGAAGTCGACGATGAAGCCCGTGCGTGGCTGGCCAAGGAAGGGTACGACGAAAAAATGGGTGCTCGGCCTATGCAGCGTCTGATACAAGAAAAAATCAAACGGCCCCTCGCCGAGGACTTACTGTTTGGGGATCTGGCTTCGGGCGGTACGGTTCGGGTGTCTATCGACAATGATGAACTGGATATTCAGATACTTGCAGCGGCAGAGGTCTAAAACCTCTGCAGCCTGCGGCGGTCTTACATACGAAAAGTGATACGGCCCTTGCTCAGGTCATAGGGCGTCAGTTCCACTTTGACTTTGTCCCCAGTCAAAATCCGAATGTAGTTTTTGCGCATTTTGCCTGAAATGTGCGCAGTGACGGTGTGTCCATTCTCCAGTTCCACCCGGAACATAGTGTTCGGCAGGGTATCGATGATGGTACCGTCCATTTCGATCTGTTCTTCTTTTGCCATGCGGCCTCTAGGTCGTAATAGTCGCGCGGCATGGTGCCAGAAGGCCGGGGCAAATAGAAGGGCGGTTTGCTGGTAGGTTGGGCGCCCGTCCTACTTCGGTATCCTAGCTCAGGGTAACCCAGCGACCGTCGATAAACATTTGTAGCGGCCGGTACTGGCTTTTATAGGCCATCTTTTGAGACTCCTTAATCCAGTAGCCCAAATACAGGTGACTGAGTCCCAAGGTTTTGCACATTTCGATTTGCTGCAAAATACTGAATACCCCAAGGCTCCTAGCCGCTTCTGTGGGTTCAAAGAACGTATAAACCGCTGACAGACCATCGGTTAACTGGTCGGTTACGGCAACGCTTAACAGCCGCTCACCGTCATAGGCGCAAATGAAAAAGGTGTCGGCCCAAGCGCTGAGCAGGAATGACTTGAATTGGTCCTCCGTGGCCGGATACATGTCACCATCCGTATGGCGCATGCTGATGTATCGCTCATAAACCTGAAAGTAACGTTGGGTAAATTGAGCTGGTTCAACAGAAATCGTAAGTCGTTTATTGCGCCCCAGCGTCCGGCGTTGGGAGCGATTGGCTTTGAAGGTCTGAACTGGCACACGAACCGCGATGCAGGCGTTACAGTGGTTGCAGCGAGGGCGATATAAGTGTCCTCCGCTGCGGCGAAAACCTTGGTCGGACAGGTGCTGGTAGCTGCTGCTGGTGATGATTCGGCGCGGATCCGCAAACAGAGTTTGAGCATCGCTCCGGTCTAGGTAGGAACACGGATGCGGGGGAGTCAGATAAAAATCCAGCGGTTTGTCTTGGTCTGAATCAGCGCTCACAGTTTGCACTCGCTGGACGTTGTTGCCGCAGAACGATCCCAAGGACCCAGACGGCTTTGGCTCAAGTCGTTTTTCTCAAGTAGCGCTAAAAATTTCTCTCTGGGCATGGGTACGACGCCCATGGATTCGAGGTGAGGATTCATCATCTGACAGTCGATCAGAGAAAAATTCCATGCCTGCAGCTGTTGATGCAGATGGTAGAACGCCACCTTCGAGGCGTCTGGGCGCTGTGCAAACATAGACTCGCCGAAAAACATATGGCCCAAGGCAAGCCCGTACAACCCACCGACAAGGGTGTCCTCCCACCAAACCTCCACGCTGTGGGCAACGCCGGTTGCGTGCAGTTCCCGATAGGCTTGACGCATCTTGGGTGTAATCCAGGTGCCAACGGACGAGGCTCTGAGTTTGGCGCATGCTTCAATAACCTCATCGAAGCAGCGATCAAAGGTGACGGTGAAGCCGCCGTTGCGAAGACGTTTGGCCAAGCTTCGGGTTATCCGCATTTCACCGGGGATGGTGACTCCCCGCACAGTTGGACACCACCAATAAATCGGGCCCTCATCATTTTCAAACCATGGGAAAATGCCCCGGCCGTAGGCTTCCAACAGCCATTCGACAGTCAGGGCGCCCCCGGCTGCGAGTAACCCGTCGGGATCATCCAGCGCGTGGCAAGGCTCGGGAAACCGAATCGGATGGACGGGCAGTAAGGGAATGCCGGACACGTTTGCTGATTAGGCCTGCAACAAGGCTAAAAAATCCGCAGACTGTCGGTGCTCTTTGACGATGTCCGATAATGTTTCGCCGGCGGTATTGGTGGCGTGAACATCGCCGCCTTGGGCTTTGAAGCGCTCCAGAAAGATCTGAAAATCGTTCAAACGCATGCTTCGGTAGGCGTGCAATAAGCGACTAAAGTCCTCGGGTTCGGCTCCCAGCGGCTCCTTGGTCAAAAAACTGTTGATACGTTCGTCATCCCATACTTCGTCGATGACTTTTACTTTATCTGGTCGCATAGGTTGACTCCGTTTTAATGTCCCGAGCGGCGCGAGGCTTGGTTTCAAGATGAGAACTGGATGCTTTCAAGACATGAGCCAGTCTGCATAGGCGCATTGTGCCTATTTGTACCGAAAACGGCGAGTGCGTACACTGGTGTCAGCTTAAGAGGATTTATGTTTGTCGACGCCTGCACCCAATCGTCCGTTACCTTTGCGCGAAATGTTCTTGGTGCTTACCGGTACCTTGGCGTTTTTTCTGCTTCTTGCGATCGCGTCTTATTCCCCTGAGGACCCATCCTTTAATTACACTGGATCGAATACGGATACCCACAATTTAGTGGGCACCAGTGGCGCCTATTTGGCCGATATTTTGCTTTTCCTATTTGGTTGGGTCGCTTACTTGCTGCCGCTTGGTCTGATTTATGGTGGGCTCGCCGCCTTGCGAACCCGGCATCTGAAAGCCGATGCTGTTGTTATTGGTGTGCGGGCTAGCGGCTGGATCGCCTCATTGTTGTGTGCCTGTGTGCTGATGCATTTGCACAATGCCTCAGGGCACGCCCTGCCAGCAGGTTCGGGTGGTGTACTTGGGCTAGCCCTTGGCGAGCAAGGCGCCGAAGTGTTTGGTCTGGTCGGGCTGACGGTGCTGTGTATTGCTGGGGTGTTGGTGGGTGTGCAGGCTGCTGTCGGTTTTTCTTGGCTGGAAATGACAGAGATGCTCGGGCGCACGTTGACCCGTGCTTGGCACAAAGGCGCCGAATTTTATGATCGAATGAACGATCTCCGCCAGGCCCGCGCTCAGCAGCGCCAAGCCAGTGTCGATCCCGTAGCGCAAAAGCGTAAAAGTGAGTTGGCGGCGACCCTAGAAGCGAAGCAGAGTATTGCCGAGACACCGACCGCGCCCGCAAAAACTTCCGCGGTGCAAATCTTGCCAGCGGCTGCGGAGAAGAAACCCTCGGGCAAAACCCAACAAAGGCGTTTGTTCGACAGTCAAAGCGTCACCGAACTGCCGGATGTGGATTTGCTCGATCAACCCAACGGCAACGCCGCAGGCGGGTATAGCGCTGAAGCTCTTGAGGCGATGTCTAAGCAACTGGAGCTAAAGCTGGCGGACTTTAATGTCGAAGCCGTAGTGGTTTCGGTGCTGCCGGGGCCAGTGGTTACCCGTTTTGAAATTCAGCCCGCCCCGGGTGTCAAGGTTCAAAAAATCAGCGCCTTAGCCAAGGATTTGGCCCGTTCTCTGGCAGTTATCAGTGTGCGTATCGTTGAAGTGATCCCGGGTAAACCCTACGTGGGTATTGAAATTCCAAATGAACATCGTGAGATGGTGCAGCTCCGAGAGGTGATCAACTCGTCGGCATTTCAAGAAGCGACCAGCCATCTGACTCTTGCCCTAGGTAAGGACATTGCCGGCGCCACCATCGTTGCCGATATTGCACGGATGCCGCACTTGCTGGTTGCCGGTACAACTGGCTCGGGTAAATCCGTGGGGGTCAACTCCATGTTGCTCAGCATCTTGCTCAAAGCGACGCCAGAACAGGTACGACTCATTTTGGTCGATCCCAAAATGTTGGAGCTTTCCATCTACGAAGGTATCCCCCACTTGCTTACGCCCGTTGTCACCGATATGAAAGAGGCAGCCCACGCTCTGAACTGGTCCGTTGGTGAAATGGAGCGGCGCTATCGCTTGATGGCAGCCTTGGGGGTGCGGAATTTGGCCGGTTTTAACCGCCAAGTAAAAGACGCGGCGGCCAAGGGTGAACCCATCAAGGATCCGCTTTGGCCGCTGGAAGACACCGAGGCCCCTGATCTTCAGGCTCTGCCTGCCATCGTTATCGTAATTGATGAATTCGCCGATATGATGATGATCGTGGGTAAAAAGGTCGAGCAGCTCATTGCGCGTATCGCCCAGAAAGCCCGTGCTGCGGGCATTCATCTGGTGCTTGCCACCCAGCGGCCTTCGGTCGACGTCATCACTGGATTGATTAAGGCCAACATACCATCACGAATTAGCTTTCAGGTGTCATCGCGCATTGACTCCCGGACCATTTTGGACCAAGGCGGGGCAGAGCAGCTGCTGGGCCATGGTGACATGTTGTATCTGCCACCGGGAACTGCCTTGCCGCAACGGGTTCATGGGGCCTTTGTGTCCGATGATGAAGTTCATCGGGTGGTTGAGGATTGGAAGCAGCGGGGGGCACCGGATTACCTGGAAGATATCCTGACCGGTCAAACCGAGGGCGAGGCTTTTGTTAAGTTGGATTCCGACGAAGACACGGAACAATCGGACGAGCTATATGACGAGGCAGTAGCCTTCGTGCTTGAGTCTCGACGGGCATCCATATCAGCCGTTCAGCGCAAATTGCGCATCGGTTACAACCGTGCCGCCAGACTCATCGAAGCTATGGAAGCAGCTGGTGTGGTGTCAGCCATGAATACCAACGGCAGCCGTGAAGTCATGGTGCCTGAGCGCAATGGCTAAACCGCACCTAAGGACGTGGGTCTGGTCAATTCTGTATTTGACGATTGCGCTGGCCGCGAAAATTCAAGCCCAAGAGGTTGTGGCGACGAAGATTGAATCTGCAGGGACGAGTTCTGAAGTGTTGACGCTCTCCGTCCGCGATGCGGCTGATGCGCATGGGCAAAGGTCGCAAACATCGGATAAGGACCCTGCCGCGGCCTTAACCGACTGGGTGAAGGCTTTGGATACCCTTGAAGCAACGGTGGTACAGCAGATCTACGCCAATGGAACATTGCTAGAGGAGAGTCGGGGTCGTTTCGCCATGGCGCCCCCGCTGTTGCTTTGGCAAATTTACGAACCATTCCCTCAGACTATTTTGTTGGATGAAGAGCGGCTGCAGATTTACGACCAAGACCTTGGTCAGTTAACGATTCAGTCTTTGTCGAATGCCAGTGGCCCCATGCCAGCAGATCTGCTGTTGCAGCCTGATCAATTGGTCAATGGTGAATACGCGATTACGCGACAGATTCATGGTGATGAGCATACCTATCGGCTTGCGCCGAGGGCGTCGTCATCGTTGTTTCAGGCTCTGGATATCGTTCTGACCGAGGGGGTGCTGACCAGCCTCTCGATTTACGACTGGCAGGGCCAGCACACTCGTTTGTTGTTTGAGCGCGTCTTGGTCAATCAGCCCCAACCGTTAACACAATTTCAGCTAGTTGTGCCTGAGGGCACGGATGTGATCCGTGGCTGATCTGTTCGCGGACCACTCTTCGTCAGGGGTCGATCCGCGGCCCTTGGCCGATAGGCTTCGCCCGGCTCATCTTGATGAATATATCGGTCAGAGACATCTGCTGGCCTCCGATAAACCGTTAGGCGGGCTGGCTGTCCGGGGGCAAATCCACTCAATGCTGCTGTGGGGACCGCCGGGTACGGGCAAAACAACCTTGGCAAAACTGCTGGCAGACAATGCTAGCTGTCGCTGGATTAGCTTGTCCGCGGTGCTAGCTGGTGTGAAAGAAATTCGTGGTGCGGTTGCTCAGGCCCGGCAAAATCTGACCCAAGGGCATCGGACCGTGTTATTTGTTGATGAGGTACACCGCTTTAACAAGGCCCAACAAGACGCCTTTCTGCCTCATGTCGAGGCCGGTACGGTAATTTTCATCGGCGCCACAACCGAGAACCCATCCTTTGAGGTGAATCCTGCACTGTTGTCGAGAGCGCGAGTCTACGTCCTACAGAACTTGCAGCCGGAAGAACTGGCCGAGGTATTGCAGCGAGGCGCTAAAGCATTGGGTAAAACGCTTGAGTCTCAGGCCCGTCAAATTTTGATTGATACCGCAGATGGCGATGCCCGACGCGCCCTTAATATGCTGGAAATAGCGGCCCAGCTCGCCGACGACGACATCTCAGCGGATAGGGTAATTGCCGTATCATCCGAACAGCTCAGACGCTTTGATAAAGGCGGTGATGTATTTTACGAGCAGATCTCTGCTCTGCATAAATCCGTTCGAGGCAGTTCACCAGATGCCGCCC
>JAYNPH010000080.1:9674-10245 GCA_038113685.1 Gammaproteobacteria bacterium | reverse complement strand
GGCCTGTTTCTTGGCTGATGTGGCCGGCCATGGCGCATCTTCGGCACTTCTCACAGTAATGCTGAAAAATATTTCCTGGCGGCTGCAGCAGAAATTTGGGCTGCCCCAGTTCAAGTCACCTGGGGACATGTTGGGCTGGATCAACGATATGTTGATTGGGCAGGGTATTGAGAAACATGTGGCCATGTTCCTAGGCATCATCGATAAGCAGACCAGTGTTCTGCACTACAGTATGGCCGCCCATTACCCGCCTGCATTGATGTTGTCTCAAAGTGGCGACGTGATTGCACTGCAGCAGTCTGCGAAGCCTCTCGGGTTGTTCCCGGATGCGGTTTATACCTCCGATCAGGTGAAGTTTCCCATGGGGAGTACGCTGCTGGTCTTTTCCGATGGGGTAATGGATTGCCTTGCGCCCACCGACTTTGATGAAAAAGAAGCAGCGCTGCAGAATCTTGCGGTTTCTCTTGCTGAGCCGGTGAAGCTTTGGAGCCGCCTATGCGAATCTTTAAAAAAACTCGACGATGTGAGTTTGCTTGCTGTAAAGCACGAAAGAAGGGCGTAGCATTTGGCC
>JAYNPH010000080.1:0-9664 GCA_038113685.1 Gammaproteobacteria bacterium | reverse complement strand
AGGCGTGCTAGGAGGATATACGCGTGCAAGGCAGCATTTGTGCGGGCGAGTTGGAAGGAACCCATGTACTTCGTTTTGTGGGAGACGTGCGCGTAACTCTTTGTGCGTCGCTAGACGTCTACTGTGACCGCATGCTCAAAGACCCAAATTTCCATGCGGTAATTGTGGATCTGGAGCATACAGAGAATCTCGATAGCACGGCCTTAGGCTGTTTAGCCCGCCTATCGATCAAGGTGAAATCCATCCGCCAGCGCGTTCCTACGTTGATTTGTAATTCGCAAAACTTGCGGCGGGTGCTAGAAAGCATGGGTTTCCAAGATGTGTTTATGATCGTCGACCGGGATGCCTACGACGCTATGTCTCAGCCTGCGCTGCCTGAGAGTATCGAACTACCCGCTGGCACCGACCTCGCTATTGAAAGCACCCGAGCCCGAGTCATTAGCGCCCACAAACAACTAATGGCCCTCAATGCCACTAACGCGGAAACCTTTAAAGATCTGGTGGCTGCGCTCGAGCAGGAGCAAGCCAATGCGGAAGGGGCGGAAGCGGTATAGGCAGGCGTTAAGCCGCGTGGCTAATTGCCGGTAGGCCTACGGCGTCGTTCGCTTAGCCTTGATCAATAGCTTGGCTTCGATAAAACGCGAGTGAGACAGGTACAGCAAATCGGATACTCGCCTGATGGTATGCTCCTCAAACTTGTCGATGCGGTTATCAGCCAGTGCTAATTCCCACAACGCGCAGATCACGTCAAACCGACCAGTTTCGTCCAACTGTTCATTTAAGTAGCTGGTGTAGGGATGTAGGCCCACATTGGTTTTCAGCCGTTCCCGAGCGTCGTCGATCAGCAAGGCAGCTTTCGAGGCATTTATGCCGTAAAGCTGGACCAGCAAGTGTTCCACGGAGGCAAGCTCTTCGGCGCTCAGTTCGTGATCTGCCCAAGACACCTCCAGCATAAGTGAAGCTGCGGCCAGCTCAGGGCGAATTTCATCAGTTTGCTCGTTATCGTCATTAACGAACAAAGACCTTAACTTGGCCAGCACTGTGTATCTCCTTTGTTGGTTTAGCCAGCAAGACCCAGGGGCTCTAGCGCTTCCTCGACTAGGCTTAAATCGTTTGCTCTCAGTCTGTTGGCATCGCTGAGAATTTGCCGAAAGCGCCTTGCTCCTCGCCGGCCATTGAAGGAGTGCAACAAATGTTTGGTCAGAGCATTGAGCTTCACCCCGGCCTGCATCTGTTCGGCCATATAGTCGATGTAGCGCCCGACGATAGCGTCTTCGTCCGGGGTGTCAGAGCGTCCAAACATGAGGCGCTCTAACTCGCTCAAAAAGCGCGGCTGGTGATAGGCCGCTCGGCCAATCATCACACCGTCGGCCCAGTCCAGATAGGCCGAAGCAGTGGCGGTATCGGTGATGCCTCCGTTGATGATGACCTGTAGCTGCGGGTACCGAAGCTTCAGACGCTCACCTTTTTCCGGCGTAAGCGGCGGAATGTCTCGATTTTGCGCTGGCGTCAGCGCACCCAGCACTGCCACCCGCGCGTGCAAGTACAGCCGCTCGCAGCCTGCATTCACAATACGGCCAACAAAGTCATGTAAAAAATTCTCGTCGTTAAATGCTTGGGGATCTTCTTTGAGCACGATGCCTGTGCGGCATTTAACCGTGACGGGCAGTGTGCACGCTTGGCGCATGGCGGCTACGCAGTCGGCCACCAAATCCGGCTGCTGCATCAGGCAGGCGCCGAATGTTCCTTTTTGTACCCGGTCCGAAGGGCATCCCACGTTGATGTTGACCTCGTCGTAGCCATATTCCTGGGCCATGGCAGCGCATTCAGCCATGGCGCCAGGGTCGTTGCCACCAAACTGAACGGCCACGGGATGTTCGCAGGCATTGAAGTCCAGTAAATGATATTGCTTGCCGAAGAGAAGGGCGCCTGTGGTAATCATTTCCGTGAACAGCAGCGCCTGTGACGCGTACTGACGATGCAGAAATCGACAGTGCCGGTCAGACCAGGCCATCATTGGTGCGGTGGCGAGCAGTTTAGAAGACTTTTGATCCATGGGCGCGATGGTAGCAGCTTGGCGCAGGGACCCGGTAGGGTATTAGTGCCGGGTTGGCAGCAAGGGCCATGACGTGTTCGACGACGGGCAAAGCGTTGGATGAAACGGCTGGTTCGACGTGGTCGGCGAAACATTTGTAACACTTTGTTTCACTTTTCTGCAGTTTTTCCTCCACTTTTCCTTCATTTTTCTCGGTTCACTGTGTAGCATCTCGTCCGTAGTAAGAGAAATAGTAGCTGCGCGAAGTAAGAAGCCGAAAACAAACGGTAGTGATCGAAAACGATAGACGGGCAGCGGGGTCAGTGGTTCCCCGGGGTCATCATCGAAGAGCGCTATCCACAGAGTGATTGAAGCTGTATGCCTAAAAAGATTGAGTGCACCTGCCAAGGTGATCAAACCCTACCCTCTCCATCGTTGAACCAGCGAACCATCCGCGAGAACGTGTACGGCATCGGAATCGGCGTGCACTCTGGCGAGAAAGTGCGGCTTTCGCTGCGGCCCGGCGCCGAGAACAGTGGTATCCGTTTCTTTCGTAGCGACATCAAGGGCGGAACGCCAGTGCTGGCCAGCGCTGAAAACGTTGCCGACACGACGCTGGCTACCAGTATCGCCGACGGCGGTGTGAGCATTGCGACGGTGGAGCACCTGATGTCTGCGCTGTGGGGATTGGGCATCGATAACTTGGAGGTCGAGTTGTCTGCCGAAGAGGTGCCCATTATGGACGGCAGCGCGGCGCCATTCATCGATATGATCGAGGCGGTTGGCGTGGTTGAGCAGCAGGCACCGCGACAGTTCATTCGTATTACCCGGGAAATCTCTGTGAGCCAAGGTGACGCGGTCGCTTCGGTGGAACCCTTTGACGGTTTTAAAGCGGGATACACCTTCGTTGCCAGCCACCCGGTTTACGATCGCTATCCAAAGCATATCGAAATGGACTTTTCTCATACCTCCTACATATCTCAAGTGAGTGGGGCCCGTTCCTTCGGTTTGGAGAAAGAGTTGGCTTATGCTCAGTCAATCCAAAAGTGCCTCGGCTCCAGCCTAGACAATGCGGTGGGTGTCTCCGACGAGGGGGTCATCAACGAAGACGGTTTGCGCTACGAAGATGAGTTCGTCAAACACAAACTGCTAGACGCCATTGGTGATTTATATTTGCTAGGCAAACCGATTTTGGGGTCATTCAGCGGCTATAAGTCCGGTCACGCCCTGAATAACAAACTGGCCCGAGCTATCCTGCGCTGTGACGATGCATGGGAAATCGTAACGTTGAAGGCCGACGCCAGTAGCGGTGAGGGGATGCCTATTCTGCACGCCGCCTCCCAGTCTCTGTCCTGAGGTCCAGCCGAGGTAGCAAACCGTTGGTGAGGCGTTGTCCATAACGTTCCTTACAGCGCGAACATGCGTTTTACCTCCTTTAACGCTTGCCTTGTGGCGGTGTGGCTGTAAAACCCAGTTGTCAAAGGCGGGTTCACTAAAAATTCACGTGGTTTTATGACAAGGTCGTTGGATTTGCTCGGCCACGCCACTATACTTCCGGCGGCTTCGAAACTCGCTCTTTGACAGGGTTGGTAGGTATCCCCGGACACCGTGCTTGAGAGACATAAAAGGTTCGACGCCGCCTAGGGAACCAGTTTAGAGAGGCGGTGACCGGTTCGTTGAAGCATCCGGCCGGATGTTCAACAACGCGTTGGCGCATAAGGGCTACAACGAGATCATATGATAAAGATTAAAAAAGGGTTGGACCTACCCATTGCAGGTGCGCCAGATGAATCGACGGTGGACACCAAAACCGTTAGAAGCGTCGCGATCCTTGGCGAAGACTATCCCGGTATGAAGCCCACCATGGCGGTAGCCGAAGGGGAAACCGTCAAAAGAGGACAGGTGCTATTCTCAGATAAGAAAACCGAGGGCGTCGTATTTACCGCACCGGCTTCGGGTACGGTGGCCAGCATCAACCGCGGCGCGAAAAGAGCCTTCATCAGCTTAGTTATCGACGTCAGCGGCGACGAAGCTCAGACGTTTAAAGCCTACGACGCGGCTACGATTCAAAATTTAGAGCGCAGTGACGTAATTGAGCAACTGCTCCAAAGCGGCGCATGGACGTCTTTGCGAACTCGACCGTTTTCCCGAATTCCCGCCCCGACCACGACCCCTCACTCGATTTTTGTGACGGCCATGGATACCAATCCGCTCTCGGCTGATCCCAAACAGATTATCGCCGGACGGGAAGAAGCATTCGCGGTGGGGCTGACCGTAATGACGAGACTGACTGACGGGCCTGTTCATCTGTGTCAAGACGAGGGAAGCGCGCTGCAGGCATCAAGTCACCCCGGTGTAACCAGTCACACCTTCGCAGGTCCGCATCCGGCGGGCCTGCCCGGAACCCACATCCATTTTGTAGATCCTGTTAGCCCGTCCAAAACCGTTTGGTTCGTGGGCTATCAAGATGTCATCGCTATTGGGCACTTATTCTTGACCGGTACGGTGCTCAGCGAGCGCGTAATCGCTCTGGCTGGCCCCGGTGTTACCAACCCTCGGCTGATTCGAACCACTGTTGGCGCGAATTTGGAAGAGTTGTCAGCGGGCGAACTCGCCGAAGGCGAGCAGCGGGTTATTTCTGGGTCGGTACTGTCCGGCCGAACTTCTCGCGGTCAGCAGGCCTATTTGGGTCGCTATCACAATCAGGTGTCGGTCCTACCCGAAGGGCGGGAGCGGAAGATGTTCGGCTACTTGGCTCCCGGTGCCTCTATTCACTCGGTCTTCCCGGCATTTTTGTCCAAATGGATTGGCGAAAAATCTGTGTCTTTCACGACAACGACCAATGGCAGTACTCGAGGCATGGTGCCTATTGGAACGTACGATGACGTCATACCCATGGATATCTTGGCCACACCGCTGATGCGCAGCCTGCTGGTTGGCGATGTGGAAAAGTCCATAGAACTGGGCTGCTTGGAGTTGGATGAGGACGACATTGCGCTTTGCACCTATGCCTGCCCGGGCAAATACGAATTCGGACCGGTCCTGAGAGACGTCCTGACACAAATTGAGAAAGAGGGGTAATTTTATGGGTTTAAGATCCTTTCTTGACGATATTGCGCCCGCCTTTGAGAAAGGCGGTAAATATGAGGCGCTGTATCCTGCTTATGAAGCGATAGATACCGCGCTATATACGCCTTCAACCACGACGGCCGGGGCATCTCACGTTCGAGATGGTCTGAACCTGAAGCGGGTAATGATTACGGTCTGGCTCTGTGCCTTCCTGCCGGTGTTCGTCGGTAGTTACTTTATCGGCTTGAATGCCAATGAAGCCATGCAGGCCATGGGGTTAACCAGCGTCGACAGTTGGCGAGGGATTTTTCTCAATGGGCTGATCAGCTACGACCCCAACAGCGTCTGGGATTGTTTAGTGCATGGCTTGGCGTATTTTATTCCGCTTTACGTGACGGTCTTTGTTGCGGGGATAGCCTTTGAAATTTGGTTCGCTTCAAAGCGCGGGCACGAGGTGAATGAGGGCTACTTTGTTACGTCGATTCTTTTCACCCTGTCATTGCCGCCGTCTATTCCCTTGTGGATGGCTGCGGTTGGTGTGGTCTTTGGTGTGGTTATTGCCAAGGAAGTCTTTGGTGGTACCGGCAAAAACTTTTTGAATCCGGCCCTGACCGGGCGGGCCTTTTTGTACTTCGCCTACCCAGCCCAGATGTCGGGCGACGCGGTATGGGTTGCAGTTGACGGCTGGACTCAAGCAACACCGCTGGGCAATGCGGCGTTGGGTCTTGATTACGGCGTTGACTGGCTGTCAGCCTTTATTGGAACGATGCCCGGTTCTATGGGGGAAACCTCAACCCTTGCTATCCTGATTGCTGGCGTGCTGCTGTGTTTGTCTCGCATCGCTTCTTGGCGGGTCATGGCGGGGGTATTCCTCGGTATGGCATTAACGGCTTCGCTGTTTAACCTGCTGCCCTCGAGTAACCCCATGTTTACCATGCCGTTTTACTGGCACTTGGTGCTGGGCGGTTTTGCCTTTGGCGCAGTGTTCATGGCCACGGATCCGGTATCAGCGGCTATGACCAATAACGGCCGCTGGTTCTACGGCATGCTCATTGGCTTCATGTGTGTGTTGATTCGGGTGGTTAATCCCGCTTTCCCAGAGGGCATGATGCTGGCGATCTTGTTCGGCAACTTATTTGCGCCCCTGCTTGACCACTTTGTCATGCAGTCCAACATCAAACGGAGGCTTGCCCGTGGCTAAATTAGACAAAGACAGTTTGGCAAATACGTTCCTGATTGCCGTATTTTTGTGTCTGATCTGTTCCATTGTCGTGTCGTCCTTGGCGGTCGCGCTGAAGCCTATCCAGCAGTTAAACAAGGAACTGGATCAGAAGAAGAACATTCTCCGAGCGGCGGGCATGCTGCCGGCTGATCAGAACGTCTCAGCAGATGGCCGCTCCATTGAAGAACTGTTTGCGGAATTCACGGTCCGCGCGGTGGATTTACAGACCGGCGAATACGTCGATGATATTGATGTTGCCAACTACGACCCCATTCGGGCCGCCAGTGATGCTTCTAAGTCGGTAGCGCTGACGCCTGCCGAAGACATCGCTACGCTTCGGCGCCGTGAAAACGTCTCCCTCGTCTACTTAAAAACTACCGCAACAGGGATCGAGAAAATTGTGATGCCTGTTCGCGGATACGGTCTTTGGGGCACTCTCTACGGCTATTTGGCTCTTGACGGTGATTTAAACACTATTGCCGGACTGGGTTTTTACCAGCACAAGGAAACCCCGGGACTGGGTGGCGAAGTCGATAACAGCAAATGGAAGGCCGGGTGGCAGGGCGTGAGACTCTTTAATGACATGGGCCAGCCTCAGGTGCGCCTAGTGAAACAGCGCTCAGCCAGCACCAGCGAAGCGGCGAGCTATGAGGTCGACGCACTCTCAGGCGCCACGTTCACAACTAAGGGAGTTGAGAACATGGTGAATTACTGGACCGGTGATGGGGGCTTTGGTGCCTATCTTAAGCGTCTTAGATCCAACGGCTTGGCTCAGGGGTAGGGGGATACCATGGCGACTCAAAAAGAAGTTCTGATCGATCCAATTTTTAACAACAACCCGATCGCCCTGCAGGTATTAGGGATTTGTTCTGCATTAGCGGTAACCATCAACATGTCCACTACCTTGGTCATGTGCTTGGCGGTGATCTTCGTATGCACGATGTCAAACTTAGCGGTGTCCTTGGTGCGTAATCGGGTACCCACGAACATCCGAATTATCGTGCAGATGACCATTATCTCCTCACTGGTGATTGTGGTGGATCAAGTGTTGCAAGCGGTGGCCTACGACATTTCTAAAAGCCTGTCGGTTTTCGTCGGTCTGATTATCACCAACTGTATTGTAATGGGTCGGGCTGAAGCCTTTGCCATGCAGAACGGTCCGTGGCTGTCCGCCCTAGACGGTTTCGGCAATGCCCTAGGCTACAGCGTAATTCTCATCGGCGTTGCCTTGGTGCGGGAGCCCCTTGGATCCGGCACCCTGCTGGGTTTCGAAGTCATCCCAACCGTGGCTAACGGGGGATGGTACGTGCCCAATGGAATGTTGCTGTTAGCACCCAGTGCCTTCTTTATCATTGGTTTGTTTATTTGGGCGATTCGCGCATGGAAGGTCGATCAGGTAGAAGAGCCTGAGTATGAGATTGCGCCCAATGGGCAGTACAAGGAGGCCATCTAGTGGAACATTATTTAGGCATTTTTGTGCGGGCCGTGTTTATTGAAAACATGGCGCTGACCTTCTTTCTGGGCATGTGTACCTTCATCGCGATTTCGAAGAAGATTTCCACCGCCTTTGGCTTGGGTGTAGCCGTTATTGTGGTGCTGGCCATCACCGTGCCGGTTAACAACCTGATCTTTAACTTTTTCTTGCGCGAAGGTGCGCTGGCGTGGGCTGGTTTTCCCAACGCGGATTTGAGCTTTTTAGGCCTGCTGTCCTACATTGGCGTCATCGCGGCCATGGTGCAGATTTTGGAGATGGTTTTGGATCGCTATGTCCCGGTTCTGTATAACGCTCTTGGCGTTTTTCTGCCGTTGATTACCGTGAATTGCGCTATCTTGGGTGCCTCGCTGATGATGATAGACCAAGATCAAACCTTTACCGAAAGCGTTGTGTTCGGTCTCGGTGCCGGCGTTGGATGGGCCTTGGCCATCACCGCCCTGGCCGGTGTTCGAGAGAAGCTGAAATATAGCGATGTGCCAGAAGGGCTGCGCGGGCTGGGTATTACCTTTATTTCCGTGGGGTTGATCAGCATGTGTTTCATGTCCTTCGGCGGTATCGATATTTAATTAGTTAACAGGGAGCCATCATGGTTGATTCAACTGTTTTACTTGGCGTCGTTATGTTTACGGTCACGGTGCTGGCCTTGGTGGGGGTGATTTTATTCGCTCGGTCCAAGTTGGTGAGCGCCGGCAACGTCACCATTTTGATCAATGATGATCCGGACAAGTCAGTGGAGGTGCCCGCAGGCGGTAAGCTGCTTGGCACTCTGGCGTCGAAGGGTATTTTCCTTGCCAGTGCATGCGGCGGCGGCGGTACCTGTGCCCAGTGCCGGTGCCGAGTGGTCGATGGCGGCGGCAGCATTCTTGCCACAGAAGAAGGCCACTTTAACCGCGGTGAAATCAACGACAGTTGGCGCCTGTCCTGCCAAGTAGCGGTGAAACAGGATATGAAAATCGAAGTGCCTGATGATGCGCTAGGCGTTCAGCGTTGGGAGTGCGAGGTCATCGCCAACCCGAACGTAGCTTCGATGATTAAAGAGCTAAACCTTAAGTTGCCCGAAGGCGCAGATGTGGCGTTCCGAGCCGGTGGTTACGTGCAGCTGGAAATCCCTCCATATTCTATGGACTGGTCTACTATCGACGTTCAAGAGGAGTATCGGGAAGACTGGGACAAGTTCAATTTCTGGGATCTGAAGTCCGAGGTAAAAGAACCGACTATCCGCGCATACTCCATGGCTAACTATCCGGAAGAACGGGGCATATTGAAGTTCAACATTCGCGTGTCGCCGCCACCCCCACGAATGGATCACCTGCCGCCGGGAGCCATGACTTCCTACGTGGCTAACCTGAAGGAAGGGGATAAAATTACTGTGTTCGGTCCCTACGGCGACTTTTTCGTGAAGGATACCCCGGCAGAAAAGATCTGGATCGGCGGTGGTGCGGGCATGGCGCCCTTGCGCTCCCATATCTTTGACGAACTGCGTCGTAAGGGTACCAAAACCAAGATGAGCTACTGGTACGGAGCACGCTCGCTGCGAGAGATGTTCTATATTGAAGAATTTGAAGAGTTAGCCGCAAACAACGAGAACTTCACATTTAACGTGGCGCTCTCCGATCCCTTAGAAGAGGATAACTGGACAGGCTACACGGGTTTCATTCACAACGTGGTGCTGGAAAACTATTTGAAGGACCACCCGAATCCGGAAGACTGCGAGTATTACATGTGTGGACCGCCGATGATGGCTCAGGCGGTACAGAATATGCTGGAAGACCTCGGCGTAGAGCCAGAGAATATTGCCTTCGATGATTTTGGTGGTTAAGCAGTAAAACCTTGGCTCCAAAGG
>JAYNPH010000079.1:0-10539 GCA_038113685.1 Gammaproteobacteria bacterium | reverse complement strand
TTCTTCTTCTTCTTCTTGTTGTTGTTGTTTTTTTTTTTTTTGTTTTTGTTGTTTTTGTTGTTGTTTATTTTTATCTTCTTTTGTAGATAAATCCTCAATCGTACTTTTTGCTTTTTTTGATTGAGCGGTTGTTAGAGGTTAAGGTAAGGGCTGCCTCGTTGGCGGAGTTAGCGCCGGTATTGGCGTTCCTCTTGCCGCCATATTATCCCGTAAATAGAAGCAGGGGCTGCTTTAGTCGCGATCCTTAACGGCTTTAGTAGCCCTCTCTCTTTACTTGATCCAACTCTGGAACTGTGGCCTTTCTTAGTCAAAAGATACTTGGCAAGTCGTCGGAAAATCACTTTGCACGTTATGTGTCACCCCATATTTGCATGTGCCTTGGCGAAAGCTCGACACAAGCGATGCATATCGCGCGAAGTGCCTTCATTGAGAGCTTTATTTCGTCCCAAACTTGGCTGGCGATGGCTGATGAATCAGTAGACCAAGCCCTTCGCAAGTCCCAACAGGTCTCCATCAGCGACTGTGATAGGCTGCATAGTTTCTTTTCGCGTCGAACCTGAGGAGTTCTCCTCACCACCATTCACATGGGCGACTTCCTGCATGCAATCTTGCAACTCGCCAGCTGCCTTAATCGAGATGAGATCTTTATTGTACGCCAGAGAGAACCCGACGATGTTGAGGCCAAGGTGTTCGCAAAACTCGATGGCATGGGCGTAAAGACATGTGCAATTCGCAGCTATGAAAAAACGCTGCTATGCAAGTTATGCGCACCCTTAGGAAAGGATCGATCGTAGTAGCTCCCTTCGATTAACCAGAGTCCTATGGCTCTAGCACAACGGTGTTGCCCTTTGTTTCTTTTCGAAATTCTGACGGGGGATACCAGTGCGGCATTTTAGAGACTTATGATTTTTCGAATCCAACAAGTTCGACAATCAACCTACAACATCTCTCTCAGATACTCTGTGATATTGCAGAGCATTACGTGAAGCATTATCCGGAGCAATGGTTACAGTGGCCAATGTTTCCTGAAATGCTCGCAAATTCTGGGCTGCCGGCCGATTAATTGCTCTATCGAACCACTATCGCTTTAATCCTCTTTTGACATGGATCACATCTAAATCAAAAAGCGGGCGATGCCATGCAAAAAGAAAAGTTCTTATGGGCTTATTGGAACCTGAATCAGGGCAACTCAAGATTGATGGCATTCCGCTTGTTGGGCTTGGCACCCGCTCTTATCGAAAAAACGTTGCCGCCGTAATGCAAAGCGATTCGCTTTTCACCGGGTCAATCCGGGAGAATGTCGCATTTTTTGGTTCGTCGCCGGATTTCGCCAAAATAAAGGAAGCCTGCGAACAAGCAGAAATTCATGCAGATATTGTAGCGTCGCCTATGGGTTACGACTCGCTCATCGGCGACATGGGGTCTTCGCTTTCAGGGGGCCAACAACAACGCATACTTATTGCCAGAGCGCTTTATCAAAGCCCCAAAATTCTATTCTTAGACGAAGGTACTGCGCATGTAGATTCTGCTACCGAGCAGAAAATAATGCGCAATCTCAAGTCACAAGACCTCACTTGCGTCTGAGTAACGCACAACCCAGATCTACTGAATTTTGCCGATCAGATTGTTGAATGGGCTGGTTTCGATGAGATTACCGTTTCTTGATGTTTATCACTAAAACACCAACCTCCAAGTAATCACTGAACCGAAGGCCACTGGGGTGGGCGTTTTTCAACTAGCGCGGCAATGCCTTCTTTGAAGTCTTCTTCTTTCGCCATATCTTCGATTAGGCGTTCAGATTCAATAATCGCGCTGGCCACATCCCGGTGCAGGTCCTTGTAGATTTGCCAGCGGGTTTGGCGCAGGGAGTTGGGTGATACGCTGGCAATCAGTTGATGCGCGTACTCCCGGGTTTGCTCCATTAACGCCTCCGGTTCAAAAATCTGATTTACAAAGCCGAGGGTTAGCGCTTCGTCGCTTGTGAAGACTCGGCTGGTCAGCAGCAGGTCATTAGCGCGGCCAAGACCGACGATCTTTGGCAGCATCCAAGACAGTCCATACTCCGCGGGCAGGTTCAACTTGCCGTGAGCCGTGGTGAATTTTACGCCGGGTACCGCGAAGCGCAGATCAGAAAAGCAGGCCAGAGCCAGCCCCACCCCTGCGGCTGGTCCGTTCATTGCGGCGATGACCGGCTTGTCTAGCCCAAAGTGGTAAGCAAAGGACGCATCAAAATTCGGGTGGGTACCGTAACCCGGTTTCGCTATATCCGCGCTAATCCCCGAGCTGTAAGCGCCCCGGTCAGCGTGACCGCTCAACGCCTCGCTGTCGCCGCCAACGCAGAATCCTTTGCCCCTGCCGGTGACGATAATGGCCCGAACCTTAGCATCGTCGTTAGCCTGCTTGAGCAGATAACGATACTCGGTGTGCAGCCGACCGGTCCAAGCGTTCATGCGGTGGGGACGATTTAGCCAGATAGTGGCCAACCCCTGAGAATCCACTTCGTATTCTGTGTTCTTGAGTTCCATAACCGGCTCCTAGCCGTTGAATGCGGGCTTGCTCGCAATACCCCTACTTATTCACGCACGTTCAAATAGGCTTGCTCGCTGATGCCATGATAACGGCGCACGTCGTTGAGATAGGCCATATACGATTCGTAAATTTCCTTGGCTAGCGGATCCGCATCGGCAATCTCGGCTACCACCTCCTCGGACGCTTCGCGCAAGGCAGTTATCACGTCGTCGGGCAGTCGCCGCAACTGCACCCCATGTTCATTAATCAGCGTGTCCAGAGCCGCGTTATTACGGGCGGTAAACTCGCTCAGCATATCTTCGTTAATGGCCTGAGTTGCCACTTCGATCATGGCCTGCAGGTCCGGGGGCAGAGCCTCCCAAGCGTCCTTGTTCACCATTGCCTCTAAGGTCGGGCCGGGTTCGTGCCAACCGGGGTAGTAATAATATTTCGCCGCCGTATGCAGGGAGAAAGCCAGGTCATTGTAGGGGCCAACCCACTCGGTGGCGTCGATGGCACCGGTTTGCAGGGCGGTAAAGATATCTCCACCGGGCAAGATCACGGGAACGCCGCCAGCCCGGGCAAATACTTCGCCGCCAATGCCCGGAATGCGCATGCGCAAGCCCTGCAGGTCTTCGATGGAGTTGATTTCTTTATTGAACCAGCCGGCCATTTGCACGCCGGAGTTGCCCGCGGCAAAGGGCACCAAGTTGAATTGGCCGTACAGTTCTCGCCACAGCGCCATACCGCCACCGTAGTGCAGCCAGCCATTCATTTCTTGGGCGCTCATACCAAAAGGTACCGTAGCGAACATGGCCGTCGCCGGATTTTTGCCCCGCCAGTAATAGGCCGCACCATGTCCCATTTGAGCGGTGCCCTGGGAAACCGCGTCGAAGACCTCCAGCGCCGGCACCAGTTCGCCGGCACCATATACCTTGATGTCCAGACGGCCGTTGCTCATCACTCGCAGGCGGTCGGCCAAGCGCTCTGGCGCGGTGCCAAGGCCGGGCAGGTTTTTGGGCCACGTGGTTACCATCTTCCACTGGTAAACCTTGGTATTTGCCGATGTCCCATCACCTTGGGCCTCGCTTGACCCGCCGCTAGGAGCAGGCCCACAGCCCAGCATCAACAGCGCCGCGCACAGCAAGGCCACCAAGCCCAAGGGTCGAGATTTCAATTTTTCATGGGTCATTTCTATCACCTCACTCATGAACGAATTTGCTTTTTATTCGTCGGTTTTATCAATCAATAGCCTGAAGATTGGCGTAACCAACCATCAGCCACTTGGCCCCTTCGGCAAAGTTCACCTGCACCTTGGCCCGCTCGCCATTGCCTTCAAACTGCAGCACCACGCCTTCACCGTATTTACCGTGGAGCACCCGCTGGCCCATACGCATGCCGTTTGACTCTTCCTGCAACACACTGCTGCCGCCTGCGGCATAGCCGCTGCCAAACAGTCCTTGGGTGCTGGCCTTCATGCGCACCTCTGACAACAGGTCTTGAGGAATTTCCAACAAAAATCGACTGGGGCGGTTGTAGCTGTCCTGTCCGTGCAGGCGTCGGCTTTCCGCGTAGGTCAGATACAGTTCCTGCATGGCGCGCGTGATCCCAACGTAGGCTAGGCGGCGTTCCTCTTCCAGACGCCCGGGCTCCTCGGAGGACATACGATGGGGAAACAGGCCTTCCTCCATGCCCCCAAGAAAAACCAAGGGAAACTCCAGCCCCTTGGCCGAGTGCAGGGTCATCATCTGCACGCTGGGGCCTTGAGCGCTCTGGCGATCACCGGCATCTAGGGTCATTTGGTCCAAAAACTCCTGCAGCACGCTAACCTCGGCGCGATCGCTGTCTTCAAAGGGAAAAACCAAGTCGCCGCTGAATTGCCGGCAGGCAGAGACCAATTCCTGCAGGTTCTCCTTACGCGCTAGCCCTCGCTCGCCGCGCTCTTGGCCGTGAAAGGTCATCAGCCCGCTGGCGTCAATAAGATGCTCCGCCAGTTCGTCTAGGCGCATGGGCGCCACCGCCTCCGCAAGTTCATCGATCAGCATCAAAAACGCACCCACCGCCCCGTTTACCCGCGCGGTGAAGGCGCCGCCGGCAATGCCGTCTTTGGCAGCCTGCCAGAGTGAGGTTTGATTGGTGCGGGCGAGTTGTCGAATGCCCTCTAGGGTTTTGTCGCCGATACCTCGAGTGGGTGTATTGACCACTCGTTCGAATGCGGTATCCGAGTGACGGTCTTCCATTAAGCGCATATAGGCCAAGGCGTTTTTAATTTCCGCACGCTCGAAGAACCGTTGACCGCCATAAATCTGATACGGAATGTTCAGCCGAAGCAGGGCCTCTTCCAGCACTCGGGACTGGGCGTTGGAGCGGTACAAAATCGCCGCTTCATTAGGGCTGCCGCCATCATCAATCCACTGCTGAATGCGCTCGGCGATAAACCGGGCTTCATCCAAATCATTAAACCCTGCATAAACTTTGATGGGCTCGCCACGCGCTCCCTCGGACCAAAGTTCCTTACCTAAACGGTTGGTATTGCGCTGAATCAGACCGTTAGCGGCCTCTAGAATGGTTTGGGTTGAGCGGTAATTCTGCTCAAGGCGCACCGTGGCAACGTCGTCGAAGTCCTCGGCAAACTGGTGGATATTCTCGACCTTGGCTCCCCGCCAGCCATAAATGGATTGATCGTCATCGCCTACCGCCATGACTTTGGCCGTGCGCCCAGCCAACACGCGCAACCATGCGTATTGAATGGTATTGGTGTCTTGAAATTCGTCCACCAGCAAATGAGAAAAGCGCTGTTGGTAATGGGCTAACAGGGTGGCGTCATTGAGCCACAGTTCGTGGGAGCGCAGCAGCAGTTCCGCAAAGTCCACCAAGCCGCCCTGATCGCAGGTTTCTTCATACGCCTGATAGATCCGCTTGTGGGTGATCTGAAACAGATCTTCTCCGGAGGCGACCTCGTGAGCGCGTTTGCCTTCGTCTTTTTGCCCGTTTATGAACCACGCAGCTTGTCGAGCCGGCCACTTTTTTTCGTCGATGTCTTGGGCTTTCATAATGCGCTTAATCAACCGCACCTGATCATCGCCGTCGATGATCTGAAAATTCTGAGGCAAACGGGCTTCCGCCCAGTGCATGCGCAGCAACCGGTGAGCAAGGCCGTGAAAAGTACCCACCCACATAGAGCGAGCACTGACGTTCAACAGGGATTCGGTTCGGGCACGCAGCTCCGCCGCGGCTTTATTGGTAAAAGTAACCGCCAGGATACCGTGGGGAGAAACACCTTCCACATCAACCAACCAAGCGATTCGGTGGACCAGCACTCGGGTTTTGCCGCTACCGGCACCGGCTACGACCAAGGCATTGGTCAGCGGCGCAGAAACCGCATCACGCTGGGACTCGTTAAGCCCGTCAAGAATGTGGGAAATATCCAAGGATGGCCCCAACTAAATTGCAACCCGCCAATCCTACCTGAGCTTGCTGCTGGACGCTTATCGGGGCTTACAAATTTTGTTGATCTGAAGACAACTCATCGGGTCCTGAATCGGAGGCATCGTACTCCTCCCCACGCGCCTGACTGCTGAAATCCAGCGTATGGGACGTCACTAACTGACTGATGCCTCGGCCCTGATCGGTCATATGCAGCCGATGCAGAATTTCGTCCACCAGCCCGCGCACCTCGGCGCGCAGCTCGGGCAAATCTTCATCCGGCACCGTCACCGATTGGGAACCAATGCGATAAAACCGCTGCACGTAGGACGGAGGCAGCCAAGAGTGAATCTCGCCGCGCAGACCGCCAACAGCCGCATCACTTTCCGGCACGGCTTCACGATTACGCTGGCGATCAAGTTGACCTTGGTCAATCACCTGTTCGATATGCCGGGCCAGAACAAAGGCGTAACGGTTACTGAGTTGGTCAATCACGCCCGGGTGTTTACCCGGATTCTCCAGTGCATCCCATATCGCCTTGCCGCGAAAGCCCGACAGGGCGCCGCCGTCTTTTGACTTTGGCGCTTCGCCTGCAGGCATTGATTCCGCGCTGTTTTGCATGGCCTCCAAGGTTCGCACCCGCATCAGGATGTAACCGATGACGATAAACAAAATGACAATTAACACGATGGTGAGCGTGATCAGAAGTATCGGGATGAAATTGTCGACCATATCTCGTCACCTCTTGCGACAAAAAGCTCAAGCTACGCCTTTGTGAACCCTACGCCTAGCCACCAGCTTGGTCCGTGTGCCATAAATTATCGGTTGTGTCACATTTTACGGTCACAAATGGCTGTTTAGTCAACCAAATGTGGGCTATTCGCTGAGCGCTACCTGCTCTTTGTCTCGCATCTGTTTCGCCACCCGAGCACGCTCAATCACGTATAGGTCACTTACGGTTTGCTCAACGCCCTTTAAACGTCCTTTTAATTCCGTCAAATCGCGCCCAATGCCGTTGAGAGAACCCACCACACTGCTTTGCTGCTCCAGACTCCGTTGCGCCCGATCCACCTGCTCTAACAAGCGAGAGGTTTCGGCTTGCACGTTTTGCAGCTGCGTTCGCAGAGTTTGCTGGGTTTCACCCAGCGCCTCGCTCGTAGAGCTCTCTACAGTACCCGGCAGTGCCTGCAACTGCTGATTAAGTGCCACCACGGCAATTTCATTGGCGGCCAACATCTCTTGCAGCATGAGCTGATTGGTCAAACCTTGATCGATTCCCTGCTCCAGAGCACTGAAGCTTTCGATACCCTTAGTCATTTGCAGGGTGCGTTTGGCCATGGCTCCCAACATTGCGTCGATCTCTTTCACCTTGGAGGAAAGCTGAGCCGCCATCAGCACGTAAAATAGTACGGCCGCCAACAGCGCGATGCACAATGCACCGACGGAATACAGCGTAAAACGCTGAGATTTCTGCAGCTGTTCGGCAATGTCTTCTATTAAAGGATGCGCTGTCGAAATGCGTAAGGTGTCACCACCGACGCTGATCGCTAGGTTGGGCTCGTCCGCGTCGTCAGCCTCTTCGACAGCGGCCTTGGCCTGCGGCGAGGGTTCTGACAAGGGCGCTACTGCAGCTAATTGAGGTTCCTCCGTGGTCTTGGGCAGGGCGCTGGGTTCGCTTACTTCCGCCAACACGTCTTCAATTTCTGCTGCCCGACTTTTCACGTTTTCGGCGATAGCCTCAATGGCTTCGTCCGCTCCTTCCAGTGCCGCTTCGGTCACGTCTTGGGCAACAGAATCAGGCCCTGAATCAGCTTCGGTGTTCGCAACGGATTCCGCCGAGCCGGCCGCTGCGGCCTCTGAACTTTGTTGATCTTCTGGCTTTGGGTTTTCTTCGTCTGCCATGATGCTCTCCAATGCCCGATCTGCTTAGGACCGGGGGGTTAGTACATTTGCGCTGATAAAGTATGGGCGCGCGGTGATACCGAACTCGGCTAGATACGCTGTGGCCTGACCACGATCTAAAAACGGTCCACTAACTGTTACAAATCGTTCGTCTTTAGCAAAAACTTTAACGCCGGGTATTTGTCCATTGTTGTTTTTCCAGATTAAGGCGCTTTGAGGCAAGCGGAAAGACGCATGCTGAACGTAAATGCCAGACTCTACCGCGGGACTTGGTAGCTCAGAATCTTCGGCAGGCGCCTTGGAATTTTCGGCGGTTGCCTTGGCTGACTCAGCAGGCAGCGCAACCGGAAACAGGGCCTTTAAACCGGCTTCCTCATCGATCGGCGTTGTTGTTTCGATATCCTGCGCCTCCACCGGCGCAGCCACTGCAGGCCCGAAATCTGCAGAGGTCTCTGCAGGTTCCAGCGGTATCGTTAACATTACCGGCGCCTGACTCTGTGTTTGTTCGCCTGCTGGCTTGGCACTTGCGATGGCAATCGCCGGGGCCTTTGTTGCTGGTTGGCCGTCGGCCTGACTAGCCGATTCGTGTTCCGGGGCCGTTACCATGGCGGATTGAATCCAAGCGACGCCCTTGTCGAAGACGGAAAACGCATCGACACCGGGACTAAGGTAAAGGGCCATCACCAATGCGCTGGCGATGCCCGAGGCCACTACGATTCGCGTGTTTGATACCCCAGAAGCAGGCCGGGTTAAGGCCGCCGGGGCGGCGCCTTCGGAGCTGGCAGGGGCTTTCGCCTTGGTCTTTATAACTGGTTGGGGAACCGGCAACTTTTTTTCTGCCTGCTGCATCACCGCCGACAGGCTGACCGGTTGATTGCTCTCGGCCATGTCTGCGGATTCATCGCTCTCCAGTGCGATACCCAGCGAGTTGATGAGCTGATTAATTTGCGCTGCCTCGGGGCAACCGCGCGCTTTTTCTGCCAGCGCTTTGCACTGTTCCTCAGTGGGCGTTTGAAAGACTACCGGCTTGGCTTTCATGCGCGTTGCCAATTTCTGCAGGTGCGGGGAATCCGGACGGGCCTGTCGCGAGTGCACGACAATGGAAACGCCCGCTGCCTTGAATTGAGCAATCATCTTGGCCGCCATCTGCAGCAGCTCCGATTCCGCCGGTCCGGGCAGCTCATATAGCCAAATCTCTCGGGTCTTGATCACTCGCTTGGTTTGCAGAGTCGAAATGTCGAGGCTGGCCAAGTGTTCGTTTAGACGCTCAAGCAAGCCATCGCTACTTTTTGGCATCCGCCGTATGGCGACTGATTTCTCCGCCGACCCGTTGAGGCCAGCAAGCAATGTGCGCGTGTAATGAGCCAATAGATTTTCATGTCTGGCAGAAGCCAAGACCACGTTGCCCGCGACGGCAATGTGACTTTGGCAGCTCGCTAGCGCCTCGGCATCCTCATCGCTAAAGCACAAGGTGGCGTTAACTGTGGGTTCTTCCTTTAACGGGATCATCCTGGTTCTTCCTCTATCTAAATTAGTTGGCCTGGGCCAAATTGCTCGAGCGGCGACCGCTTTCATCAAAGATCAACTCGTCCGGTACCTTGGGTTTCGGTTTGCTCATCTGCTGACCGCCCGGAGTAACGGAGTTCAAGCTGTACACATAGGCAATCACTTGCGCCACGGCGTGGAACAAGCCGTGAGGTATGAACATCCCCACATCCGATGTGAAGTACAGCGCACGCGCAAGCAAAGGCGCCTCAAAAATCTCTACGCCGCTATCACCGGCTCGTTCTCGGATTTTCTTCGCCATGAAGTTCTTACCCTTTGCCACCACCCGGGGCGCCTCTTCTTTGTCCATCTCGTAAACGAGGGCTACGGCAAAGTGCTGGGGGTTGGTAATCACCACATCGGCAGAGGGCACGTCGTCCAATTGACGCTGCTGGGCCATTTCACGCTGCTTGGCGCGAATACGCTGACGCACCTCCGGCTGACCCTCGATGTCCTTCATCTCATCCTTAACTTCCTGCTTGGTCATCTTCAGCTTCTTGATGAATTCATAGCGCTGGTAGGGCACATCGATCAGCGCGATTAATACCAGCGCCACAGTCGCCACAAGAGCACCGAGTAAAACGGTTTCAACGCTTTGAGCAATCGCCGCGTCGATGGGCATATCGCCTACGCTCATGATCGTGTCGAAGTTAAAATAGAGATAAGAACCACCAATGCCGGCCACCAAGGAAAATTTCAGCAACGACTTCGTCAGTTCAACTAGCGCTTTTAGCCCGAAAATGCGGCTCATGCCCTTAATAGGGTTGAGCTTGCTGGCCTTCGGGGCGAAGGCTTTTGCTGAGAATACAAATCCGCCGAGGGCCGTGGCTGAGCCGATGGCTGCGATAATGGCAAGAACGAACACCGGGATTACCGTCACGAAGCTGTCCATGGCCAAAATCGACAACCGGTTCAGAGCTAAGTTCGCTTCAAAGGCGTAGTTCGCCGGGATCGTTAAGGCTTCGGCAAATGTGTCGGTAAAACGCGGCCCCATCCAGAATCCGCCCAGATACATGGCCGCAATCACCGTTGCCGTCACTGCCGCGATGGTCATGTCCTGAGAACGCAACACCTGGCCGTCTTCCTTCGCTTTTTCCAGACGTCGCGCGGTGGGTTCTTCTGTTTTGTCGTCTTGGGATTCTTCAGCCATTACAAACC
>JAYNPH010000078.1:0-10573 GCA_038113685.1 Gammaproteobacteria bacterium | reverse complement strand
GGTCCTAGGTGTCACTAGTTTTGTTACAAAAAGTGACGTTGTGTTACCGGGCGGGTTTTGCCACCTCAATCACAAAGCCAGCAGAATGCTCTGTTTTTATTGGCTTTTTCCCTAGACAGGATTCGACTACGTTTTGTTTAAATCCCAATCCGGTACGCCTTTGTCCAGCTGTACACCAAAGCTGTTTAGGGCCATGGACACCAAATTGTACTGCCCAACAGTAAAAACCAGATCCATCATCTGCTGCTGATCTAGGTGCTCGGTCAGCCCTAGCCATGTTGTATCGGAAATGTGAGCATCCGCGTGCAGCTCATCCGTTGCTAACAGCAGCAACCGATACAAAGGCGACAGGCCGGGCGTTTCTGGACCGCTCTTACTGGCGAGAATTTCGTCTTCGGTCATGCCTGCTTTTCGAGCGATCACCACATGCTGGCCCCACTCGTAGCCGGACTGACACAGATAACCAATACGTAAAATCACCAACTCCCGTTCCTTTAGCGGCAGCGTGGATTTACCCAAAATATGGTTGGCAAAAACCATCCAGCGGCGCGCCAAGGCCGAATGATTCGCCAAGGTGCGAAAAATATTCAGCACTCGGCCGCCCTTTGCGATGGGCGCCAACAGTGCTTTGGCATCGGCATCCAATTGATCGTCCGCCAGAGGTTGAATCCGAGGGGTTGTCATACGCATGATAGGCCTCCTAAAAACTCTCACTATAGCCCAAGTTGCCCCAAGTCAGGCGCAACCTGCGCTGGCACACACAACACGCTGGAGAACGGGTCGTTGAAGCACCTTTTGATCGTTTTTCATTCTAAAACCGGCAATACCCGCCAACTGGCAGACGCCGTTATCGCCGGAGCCACCTCGGCGGACGTCGGTGACGTGGAGGTACGGGTCTTGCGGGCGGCAGATGCCGGTCCAGAAGATTTGTTGTGGTCAGACGGCCTGTTGTTGGGCACCCCGGAGAACTTCGGCTATCTGTCCGGTGCTCTGAAAGACTTTTTGGACCGCACCTTTTACGAAGTCGAAGGTAAGCTGACGCCGCTGCCCTACGCCATGTTCGTTAGCGCAGGCAATGACGGCACCGGCGCTGTTAGGGCCATGGAGCGCATCGCCAATGGCTACCCGTTCGTCGCGGTCCAAGCTCCCCTGATCGTGAGAGGCGAACCGACCCGCAAAGATTTGGAGGCTTGTCAGGCATTGGGCCAAGCCATGGCCTTGGGTATCGAAATGGGTATTTTTTAAACCCAGATCTCCGAAGAAAAACGGCGCAACCAACTGGATTCCAACTTTTTTCACCCTTTCTTGCTACCGAACCGAGTATTCTGACCCGCTACTGACAGTTTGAGACGTTGAGTGCCAACCCCCACCGCGAAAATTTGCCACAGCATCACTGAAATCGATTCTGACCAATGGGATCGGTGCGCGGCCGGAACCAGTGCCTATAACCCATTCACCCGTCATGCCTTCCTACTGGCTTTGGAGGAGAGCGGCAGCGTCGGGCGCGATGCTGGATGGCAACCCTTTCATGTTGCCGTTGAAAATGGCGATGAACTGATCGGGGTAGTACCCCTGTATCTTAAGAATCACAGTCAGGGCGAATACGTCTTTGACTACGCCTGGGCCGATGCCTGGCACCGCGCCGGTCACAATTATTACCCCAAGCTGCAAAGCAGCATCCCTTTCACACCCGCCACGAGCCCAAAACTGCTGTGCGCAGATAATTCCGACGAAAATCAGCAGCTACTCTTGGATGCGTGTCTTCAGGTGGCCGAGCAAGCCAAGGTGAGTTCCTTGCATATGACATTTCTGCCCGAAGACCAATGGCAGCATGCGGCCGGGGCTGGCCTGCTCCAACGCATGGACCAGCAGTTTCACTGGCATAATGCTGGCTACACGAATTTCGACGAATTTTTGGCCCAGCTTGCATCGAAAAAACGCAAAAATTTAAAGCGTGAACGCAGGACAGCTCTGGAAAACGACATCACTATCCACTGGCTCACCGGTGCGGATTTAAACGAAGCGCACTGGGATGCCTTTTACCAATTCTATCTGGATACCGGATCACGCAAATGGGGCAGCCCGTACCTGACCCGGGACTTTTTCAGCCGGGCCAGCGCAACCATGGCCAAAGACATCTTGCTCATCATGGCCCAGCGCGAAGGGCGCTACATTGCCGGGGCTTTGAATTTCATTGGCGGTGATACCTTGTTCGGCCGCAACTGGGGCTGTATTGAAGATCACCGTTTTCTGCACTTTGAAGTCTGTTACTACCAAGCCATCGATTTTGCGATCTCTCGGGGGTTGAAACGAGTGGAGGCAGGGGCTCAGGGGGGCCACAAAGTCGTGCGCGGATATTTACCCCAGGCAACCTACAGCGCTCACTGGATCGCAGACCCCGGGTTTCGTGATGCGGTGGCCCGCTTTTTGGAGGAAGAGCGCCGTTATGTGGCCGAAGACATTGAGCACGTTGAACAGCGCAGCCCGTTCAACGCAACCGTTGACCTTGCCCACATTCGCGGCGGATGAAAACGCTAAATCCTCAACAGAAAAAACACAGCCGCTGATTTATGATTAACGCTGCTTTTTGACCCTTAGGAAGCGTCCAGAACACCATGATTGTTGCGATTAAATCCATCCTCCAGCATGAAACCCCCATCGACAGCCAAGTAACCGTGCAAGGCTGGCTGCGCTCGCGCCGCTCGTCCAAGGGCGGTTTCTCGTTTCTGCAAATTCATGACGGCTCCTGCTTTGGCACGGTTCAAGCCATCGCCGACCAAGCCTTGCCCAATTACCAGGCAATAGTCGACAGCGGCACCGGCTGCTCGGTAACCGTCACCGGCAAGCTTGTGGCGTCGCAGGGCAAGGGTCAGGACCGGGAAATACAGGCCGATGACGTGATCATCCACGGTCTGGTCGATGACCCAGAGTCCTATCCCATCAGTAAAAAACAACACTCATTCGAGTACCTGCGAGGGGTTGCCCACCTGCGCCCGCGCACCAACACATTTGGCGCCATGACGCGAGTGCGCCACGCGCTTAGCGCACAGGTCCACCAGTTCTTCGACCGTCACGGCTTCTTTTGGGTAAACACGCCGATTATCACCGCCAGCGACTGCGAGGGCGCCGGCGACATGTTCCGAGTGTCAACCTTGGACCAGATTCACCGCGACCACGGCAACGAGCTGGATCAAGCCGACCCCTTCAAACAGGACTTTTTCGGCGGCGAGGCCTTTCTTACCGTCAGCGGCCAACTGAACTTGGAGAGCTTCGCCTGCTCCATGAGCAAGGTATATACCTTCGGGCCGACGTTTCGGGCAGAGAACTCCAATACCAGCAGACACCTTGCGGAATTTTGGATGATCGAGCCGGAGGTTGCCTTTGCCGACTTAGCAGCCAATGCGGCCTTGGCCGAAAGATTTTTGACCGAGGTGATTCAGGGCGTCTTGGACCGTTGCCCAGACGATATGGCGTTCTTTGAAGAACGAGGCGACGGCGGCCTGATTGACCGGCTAACCAAGGTCTGCCAACAGCCCTTTACCCGCATGAGCTACAGCGAAGCGGTAGAACTGCTGCTGGATGCAAAGCAAGTCTTCGAATTCCCGGTGGCGTGGGGGAGCGACCTGCAGTCAGAGCACGAACGCTTTATTACCGAACAGATCATACAGGGGCCGGTGGTGGTCACCGACTATCCCAAGGACATCAAGGCGTTCTATATGCGCCTGAATGACGATGAAAAGACCGTAGCCGCCATGGATGTTCTGGTACCGGGGGTCGGCGAAATCATTGGCGGCAGTCAGCGCGAGGAGCGCCTCGATGTGCTCGACGCGCGCATGGATCCGCGCCTGGCAGACGAGCTTTGGTGGTATCGGGACCTCAGGCGCTATGGCACGGTACCCCACGCGGGGTTTGGCCTCGGCCTTGAGCGGCTGCTGCTCTACATCACCGGCATGGATAACATTCGTGATGCCATTCCCTTCCCCCGGGTTCCCGGCAACGCCAGCTTTTAGCCTGTGAAGCCACAGACCGACGAACCTACCCTGCCGCCTACCGCCCTTCTGGCGGCGTTATGGCAATTGCGACGTTTTATCGGTCCCCACCGCCGGGGCCTGTACATCGGCATTACAGCCTTTGGCGTGGCCCGTATTTTTGAAGCCATGGTGCCAGTGTTAACCGCCGTCTCCATCAACCGGATGGTGGACGGCAATTTTGATGTGACCTATCCGGTACTGGGCATCATCGGCGCCGTGCTCATTCGCTATTGCGTGGTCAGTTTCGCCCGATTCAGCGTTCGCCGGGTCGCGCTCAAGGTTTCCTATGACCTGCGTCAGGCTTTCTTTAGCAAGCTGCAGCAGCAAGGTTCGGAGTTTTTCTCGGAATTCAGTATTGGCGACATGATGACCCGGGCCGTGGCGGATATCTCGCTGATCCAGCGACTTATATCCATGGGCACAATTTTGTTGATTATCATGGTCTACGCCACCGTCGTGGGTTTTGGATTCATGCTTTACAACTCGCCGTGGCTGACCCTGCTGCTTCTGCCGCCCATGCCGCTGGTATTTTTCTACGCCCAGTACTCGGCCAAGGCCATGGGCGAGGCCTCGGCGCAAGTGCAGGACCGGCTATCGGACTTGGGCACGCATACCCAAGAAAACCTTTCAGGCATTCGCACCATTCAGGCCATGGTGCAGGAAGAAAACGAGATAGCGCGCTTTGCCGTGACCAACCAAGCCTATGCCGATGTTTTTTACGAGCAAGGCCGCATCAATTCCGCCATGAGTTCCTGGATGCCCAGCCTCGCGGCGATTTGCTCGTTGACTATTTTGGGTTACGGCGGCAGTCAGGTACTCAATGGCACATTGGCCGTGGGCGACTTCGTCGCTTTCTTCATGTTTGTGAACATGGTGGTACAGCCCTTTCGGGTAGCCGGGTTTATCGTCAATCTGTTCCAGCGGGCCGGGGTCGCCAGCCGCCGCCTGTTTGAAGTGTTCGACCGCCCGGCCGAAATCGCCGACGAGCCTGCGGCGGAAGCACCGGTCGAACTTGCCGGCAGTATCGACATTCGCCACTTAAGCTATCGTTACCCCGGCACCGCCACCAAGGCCATTGATGACCTATCACTGAGCGTCGCGCCGGGGGAAACTGTCGCTATCATGGGGCGGGTTGGCAGCGGCAAAACCACCCTGCTTAAACAAATTGTTAGGCTTATCGATCCGCCGGGCGGCAGTGTATTTATCGACGGCCACGAGGTGGCCGACTACCCCCTTACCCAGCTGCGCACACAGGTTGCCTTGGTGCCCCAAGATCCGTTTTTGTTCGCTGAACCCCTGAAAAGCAACATCACTTACGATGATCCGACCCGATCTTTGGAAAAAATTTGGGAAGCCGCCACCTCGGCCGACTTAAAGGACACCATTAGCGATTTTCCTGACCAACTGGACACCTTGATCGGCGAGCGCGGGGTCACTCTGTCCGGCGGGCAAAAACAACGGGCAACTCTAGCCCGCGGCCTGATTCGCCACGCCCCAGTTTTAATCTTGGACGACTGCTTTTCTGCCGTGGACACCGAAACAGAAGAGCATATTCTCGGCGAACTGAAACGACTGCGGCAGCAGCAAACCACAGTCCTTGTCTCTCACCGCGTCAGTACCGCCCGCCACGCGGACCGAATTTACGTCATGGACGCCGGTCGCATCATCGAAAGCGGTCGCCACGAAGACCTGCTCGCCAATCAAGGCTACTACGCTGAGCTTGAGCGGGTTCAGCGTGAAGGCGGCGAGGAAGACGATTTAGAAAGACTCCGGGTGAACTCATGAACACGGCCCAAAAGAAGAGTCCCCGAGACTACGCCATGTTCGACGCCGACATCAGCGGCGCAGTATTAAACCTAAAGCTGCTGCGTCGGCTGCTGAAGTGGCTGGTTCCGTACAAAGCATCCTTGGCGCTGAGCACGATCCTTGTCCTGATCGCTTCAACGCTGCAGGTCATGCTGCCTATCATCATTTCTTTGGTGGCTATCGATCACATCATTCGCGGTGAGGGCGATGGCGACAGCCCAGACTTTGGCCTCATCGACTTCAACACGAATCTGGCGAACACCCTTGGCGTACCGGAGCTCATGGCTGCCTGTTTACTTTACGGCGGCATCCAGTTGGCCTGGGCTTTTTGCGGTCACGCCCATCGCATGACCTTGATTGGCCCCGTCATCAACGGCCTTCGAGACTTGCGGTTGGATCTGTTTCGACACCTAGAGACCAGACCTTCATCGTTTTACGACCGAGTGGCCGTAGGCCGCATCATGACCCGGGTCACCAATGACGTTGAGGCCCTGTACGAATTGCTCCGTGGTCTTGGCACCTTGGTCGGCGAATTCGTTCCGTTCTTTGTGGCCTTGGCGGTCATGCTCGCCATCGACGTTCAGCTGACGCTGATTTTGCTGCTGGCCCTACCGGTGCTGGCAATGGTCACCTACTTCTTTCGCCGCAAAACGCGCTTCCTGTTTCGACAGACCCGACAAACCCTGTCTAACTTGAATCAGAATTTGCAGGAAAACCTCGCTGGCCTGCAGGTGGTTCAGCTGTCGGATCGCCAGCAACACAACTTAGACCGTTACACCCAGATCAACGAGAAGAACCGTCTGTTCGAGCACCGGCTGGCTCGCGTTGAAACCCTCTACGGCGCCTTCAACGAAAGCCTCGCCCAGATCGCTATCGGTCTAATTCTGTATTACGGCGCTAGTCAGCTCATGGATGTCACCATGACCGTGGGGGAAGTGGTTCTCTTTACCCAATTTGTCACCATGTTGTTCCACCCCATCGTCGTTCTGGGCGAGCAGACCAATATTTTGTTTCGGGCCATGGCCAGCGGAGAGCGTATTTTTCAGGCCTTGGATTGGGACGAGATCATTCACGAACCGAAACATCCGGTAGCTTTACCATCGCGACTTGAGGGTGAGGTTGAGTTCCGCAACGTGAGCTTTGCTTACGACGCCGCCATGCCCGTCCTCGACGATGTTTCTTTCATTATTACCCCGGGAGAAAGATTGGCCATTGTGGGGCCGACTGGATCCGGCAAAAGCACTTTAATTCGCCTACTTGGCCGCTTCTACGACTTTGACGATGAACAGATTTTCTTGGATGGCGTGGACCTCAACAGCATCCACTCGGCAGACCTGCGTCGACGCGTCGGCGTCGTGCTGCAAGATTTCCACATCTTTTCGGGCAGCATTTACGACAACATCGCGCTGGGTAATCCCAAGGTTACCTTGGAACGGGCAATCGAGGCCGCGACCATCGTCAACGCCCACGACTTCATCAGCCAACTGCCTGAGGGGTATCACACCCCCCTAACCGAACGGGGTCAATACTTGTCCCAAGGCCAGCGCCAGCTGCTAGCCTTTGCCCGTGTGCTCGCCGCGGATCCTGAGATCCTCGTGCTGGACGAGGCCACGGCCAATATCGACACAGAGACCGAATTATTGATTCAAGAGGCGGTTGAGCGGCTGACAAAGGGCCGCACCTCCATCATCATTGCCCACCGACTGCAGACCATTCAGGAAGCAGATCGCGTGCTCGTGCTGGAGCACGGTCGGGTGGCGGAAATCGGCAGCCATGAGGAACTGCTGGCAGCAAACGGGCTGTACGCCACATTGCACAGTTTGCAGTTTCAAAGCGAAGTAGTTTCGCGCTCAGAAACCTCATCGGCCTAACAACAACTTTCATTGGCGAAACGGATACGGCGTGTCGGACAAAAACCAGATCAAAAGCGGCGACAAGTACGAAACAGCTCAAGGTTTCAAAGCCATCAAGAACGGCATGAAACCCGGCGCTAACGCCCGGACAGAGATTCAGCGCAAGCCGCCCTGGCTCAGGGTGTCTGTTGGCGGAGGCGAACGCTATCGAGCCGTTAAAGATACCGTCAGCACACATCGGTTGGCCACGGTCTGCGAGGAATCTCACTGCCCTAATATCGGCGAGTGCTGGAACCACGGCACTGCCACCATTATGTTGATGGGAGCAACATGCACCCGGGCCTGCCGCTTCTGCGCGGTGGACACTGGCAACCCCAAGGGATGGCTGGACTCTCAGGAACCGGCAAATGCGGCTCAATCCGTAAAACTCATGGGTCTGAACTATGTTGTTCTGACCTCCGTGGATCGCGACGACCTAGACGATGGCGGCGCGGGTCACTACGCAGCATGTATTCGCGCCATCCGTAAACTTAACCCCACGACGGCAGTAGAGGCGCTTACGCCGGATTTTAACGGCGATGAGGCGGCGGTGGCCCGAGTGGTCAATTCTGGCTTGCACGTATTTGCGCAAAATGTGGAGACGGTGCAGCGGTTGACCCACGTGGTCCGCGACCCCCGTGCAGGCTATCAACAAACCTTGGATGTGCTCGCCTACGCCAAGTCAGTGCGACCAGACGTGCTAACTAAATCCAGCTTGATGCTGGGCATTGGCGAAACCGACGACGAGGTCCGACAAACCCTAGAAGATTTGAAATCTCACCGCGTGGATATCGTGACCTTGGGGCAGTACATGCGGCCTACCAAGAACCATCTGCCCGTCGATCGCTGGGTGACGCCGGAAGCCTTCGAAGCTCTGCGCGAGTTTGGGCTTGGTCTTGGCTTTACTGAAGTGGCATCGGGACCTTTGGTGCGTTCGAGCTACCGAGCAGATCGCGTGCTGGAAGGTAATAATTTAGGGATTAACCTTGCGCCTGAAGCCAGCGATACTGGACACATCCCGGTTAAACAACTGTAGCGGCTGAACCGTCGCTGAATACGGTTAGCCACCACCACAACAATTATCACCAACCCAAGCGAGCAACATGCAAGACCTTAGCCCTGAAGACTTTACCGGTACCGGCTTCCTTCCCGCAGATTCCGACATTGTCGCAGCGACCCTGTATCTCACCAGCAAGGCCAACCTTACCCAACGGCTCGAAGCCTTAAGCGCAACAGACCAGCAATGGGTCCATCGCCAATCCTTTACCGGCGAATCGGGTCAGTTGGCGTGGCTGGAAAACGGCGACGCCTTGGTCGGCTGCAACGATAAATCGGACTTAAGCACATTGGGCTCCCTGCCCTTTAATTTACCCGCCGGTGTCTATCGACTGGCGGAAGACGCACCGCCGCTGGCCCTGCTTGGCTGGGGGCTGGGTAGCTATCAGTTCTGTCGCTACAAGGCCAGCGACCGCGATCCGGCCCAGTTGATACTGCCGACCGCTGCCAATGCCCCGGAGCTGGTGCATACAGTGGTTGCCACCAACCTGACCCGGGATCTGATCAATACCCCTGCTCAAGACATGGCTCCGTCTCATTTGCAGGCCGAAGTGGAGGCGTTGGCTGAAACCTTTGCAGCAGCAATAACCACGACCGTTGGCGACGCCCTTTTGGACATGGAGTGCGGGGCCATTCATGCCGTTGGCCGAGCTGCCGATGATCCTCCGCGCCTAATGGACCTTACTTGGGGCGATCCCCAGCACCCAAAGATCACCATTGTCGGCAAGGGTGTGACCTTCGACAGCGGCGGTCTCAACATGAAGCCTTCCGGCGGCATGCGCTGGATGAAAAAAGACATGGGCGGTGCCGCCATTAGCTTGGGACTTGCTTACCTAATTATGTCCCAAGGTCTGCCTGTCAGGCTTCGGGTGTTGATCCCTGCTGCAGAGAACGCGGTGTCCGGCAATGCCTTCAGGCCCGGAGACATTCTCAATACCCATAAGGGCCTCACCGTTGAAATTGATAACACCGATGCGGAAGGCCGACTGCTGCTTTGCGATGCGCTGTCCATGGCCAGCAGCGAAAACCCCGAACTCATCGTGGATTACGCCACGCTAACCGGCGCAGCCCGGGGCGCAGTGGGAGCCGAGATCGCCGCCATGTTCTGCACCGACGATGATCTGTCACTGGAATTGACCCAGCTTGGCAGGAGCGAAGACGACACGGTTTGGCCCATGCCCCTGCACGCCGGCTACGATTACATGCTCAAAAGCAATGTGGCGGACTTGGTCAATTCGGCCGCCTCACCCTACGCGGGTGCGGTAACCGCTGCGCTGTTTCTTAAGCGGTTTGTCGACGATGTGCCATGGCTGCACTTTGACGTAATGGCGTTCAACATACGAAAGCGGCCAGCTCGTCCAGAGGGTGGCGAGGCCATGGCCTTACGCAGTGTTTACCGTTATCTAAGCCAGCGTTTTGGAGGCAGCAGTGAGTGAGATCAAGGCACTGGAAACAGCCAAGGCGGGCACGACCATGGACCTTGAGCAATTTCTGGATCAGGTGAAGTTTAATGAACAAGGACTCGTACCGGCTGTTGCCCAGGACAGGGCCAGCGGTGCGGTGCTGATGCTGGCTTGGATGAACAGAGAATCCATAGAACAGACATTGGCCAGCGGCGAAGTGGTTTATTTTTCTCGCAGTCGCCAGTCCCTGTGGCGTAAGGGCGAAACCTCCGGCAACACCCAAGCCCTCGGGTCCATGCGCTTTGACTGCGATGCCGACGCCATCGTCGTTTCCTTCGATCAAATTGGTCAGGCCTGCCATCCACAAAGGACCAACTGTTTTTAT
>JAYNPH010000077.1:6723-10705 GCA_038113685.1 Gammaproteobacteria bacterium | reverse complement strand
GTTTGTTGACCGACTCTGCAACCTCTCGAATCCTCGGCATCTGGCGGAAATCCAAGGTGGGATCCACGCCTTGGCTGAACAAATTCATAGCCATGGTAATGATGTCGCAATTACCGGTGCGCTCTCCGTTTCCGAACAATGTGCCTTCCACCCGCTGGGCGCCGGCCATGAGCCCCAACTCAGTGGCCGCCACACCTGTGCCTCGGTCGTTGTGGGTGTGCAAACTAATCACCGCGCTATCTCGACGCGGGAAGTTGCGACAAAACCACTCGATCTGATCTGCATAAATGTTGGGGGTGGACATTTCCACCGTGCTCGGCAGGTTAATAATCATGGGGTGTTCTGGCGTAGCGCCCCAAGTATCGGCAACAGCGGTGCAAATGTCCGACGCAAAATCCAGCTCGGTGCCGGTGAAACTTTCGGGGGAATATTCAAAAGTGACGTTAGAGGCAAAGTCCTTCAACCCTTCACGCACCATGGCAGTACCCTCGACCGCTAGGTCGATGATGCCTTGCCGGTCCATGCCGAACACCACCCTGCGCTGAAGTTCAGAGGTGGAATTGTACAAATGGAAAATGACATTGGGCGCGCCCTCCAGCGCCTCAACGGAGCGTTCGATCAGTTCCTTGCGAGCCTGACAAAGAATCTGAATGTGTACGTCGGCCGGGATACGATCCTCATCAATGATGCGACGAATGAAGTCAAAATCTGGCTGTGAGGCCGCAGGGAAGCCGACTTCAATTTCCGCAAAACCAATTTCCAGCAGCAGATCCCAAAGGCGCATCTTCTCATCCACGCTCATAGGATCGATAAGGGCTTGATTGCCATCGCGCAGATCCACACTGCACCACCGAGGCGCCTGGGTCAGAATTTTCCCCGGCCACTGGCGATCCGGCAGATCAATAGCCTGAAACGGCCGGTACTTGTCAAAAGGCATCGCCGCCTTGGCGCGCCCGCTGGTTGGTTGACTACTCATAGTGATCACTCTTCTTGCCTGTCGGATCCGGCGTTACCCAGGTGGGCGCTAGATCCCTCTATATTAACGAACATCAACAGATATGTCGGATTTCTCCCGCATCAAAACCCGCTGCTCTTTATCATTCGCTGAGCCGGTTTCGCGTTGTAGGGGAAGTTGGGTGGGCAGCAGCCCTAGGGTATTAATGTATTTGCCGGATACCCGGCAGGAGACCTAGAAGCAAAGGTAGAGATAGCGCGCAGGAAAACGCCCCGCCGGCCTTTCGCATCAAGGTCGGGTTTGCCATCAGTAAATTGGGCTGGCTGGTTGCGTTCATAGCGCGACTATAATGCGCCCCCGTGTTATTGCAAGACCGAATATCGCGGAACCGCTGCTTTCAATCGCTTATCGCCAGCCCGACTTTGATCTGGTCCCGCCCGATGCTTCGGCAAGCCTAGCTTGGCGCTTAAAGAACGATATCAACTGAGGCCGCCGCTGCCTTCGCCGTTTCCCGAGCGCTCTGTAGGTCATCGCCGAGGGCTAGGGCAACCCCCACCCGACGCTCCCCGGCTACTTCGGGTTTACCGAACAGCCGAATTTGCGTATCCGGCACCGCCAAGGCCTGCTCCAATCCGCCGAAACGCAGCGCGGTGGAGTTTCCTTTGGCAATGATTACCGCCGAAGCAGCTGGCCCGTGTTGTCGAATGACCGGTATCGGCAGACCCAAGATCGCTCTGGCATGCAGCGCGAACTCGCTCAGATCTTGGCTGATGAGCGTCACCATGCCGGTGTCGTGAGGACGCGGACTGACCTCAGAAAAATAGACCTCATCGCCCTTGATGAAAAACTCAACGCCAAACAGCCCCCAACCTCCTAGGGCCGATGTCACTTGATTCGCTATCTCTTCACTTTTCGCCAGAGCATGGGGCGACATGGGCTGCGGCTGCCATGATTCCTGATAGTCCCCACCCTCTTGACGATGGCCTATTGGCGCGCAAAACGTTGTGCCCCCACGATGCTGTACCGTCAATAACGTAATTTCGTAGTCGAACTCCACAAAGCCTTCGACAATAACCGTCCCGCTGGTACCTCGAGCACCCTCTTGGGCATAGCGCCAAGACGCCTCTACGTCGGCTGGACTTCGGACTGTGGACTGACCCTTACCCGAACTGGACATGACCGGCTTGACCACGCAGGGCATGCCAATGGCTTCAACGGCCTGGCGATAGTCTGCTTCGTTGTCAGCAAACCGATAGGGCGAGGTTTTAACGCCCAGTTGTTCAGCCGCCAGCCGGCGAATGCCCTCTCGGTCCATGGTCAGCCGTGCAGCGGTTGCGGTGGGAATCACCCGCAGGCCAGATGCTTCCAAGTCCACCAACGTTGCCGTGGCAATGGCCTCGATTTCCGGCACCACCAGATCTGGCGACTCAACCTCAATCACCCGCCGTAAGGCACTGCCATCAAGCATGTCGATGACGTGACTGCGATGGGCAACCTGCATGGCCGGCGCATTGGCATAGCGATCTACGGCGATCACCTCGATACCCAAGCGCTGAAGCTCAATCACGACTTCCTTACCCAACTCACCGCAGCCAAGCATCATTACCTTGGTGGCATGCTGAGTCAGTGCAGTACCCAAAACCCCTGAAGCACCATTGCTCATCTTTGTTTCCTAATTCAGTTCTCGGCTTGGTTCAGTCCTGAGCGGGCAGCGCATCCGCCTGCGCTACGGCCCCGGCCTTGAACCGTCGGGCGTTTTCCACATAGTGAGCCGCACCGACCCGTATGCCCGCAGCTTGTTCGTCGGTCAGGGTTTTTACGACCTTGCCGGGAGAGCCCATGACCATGGAGTTGTCCGGAATTTCTTTGCCCTCGGTAATTAAGGCATTAGCACCGACAATGCAGTTTTTGCCGATTTTTGCGCCGTTGAGCACCACGGCATTGATGCCGATCAGGGATCCTTCGCCGATATCGCAGCCGTGCAGCATGACTTTGTGGCCGATGGTTACGTGAGGACCTATGGTTAGCGGACACCCCGGATCTGTGTGCAGTACCGAGCCATCCTGCACATTGGAGCCCTCGCCAATGGTGATCAGTTCGTTGTCTCCGCGGATGACGGCGTTAAACCACACGCTGGCATCTTTCTTGAGCAATACGTTGCCTACCACCACAGCGGAATCCGCCACCCAATGCTCACCCTCTGCTCGCACTGCAACACCGTCTAATTCGTACAACATCTTGTCCCCTTTCCCTTAGTTTGCGCCGCTTTCTCAAATCGCGGCGAAGCGGGCTTCATGGTAATCAAGCAAGTCCGTCAGCACTACCGTTGTCCGGCATCAAAGGTTAACTCCAGACGGCGTCACATTTGGGTATACTAGCGCGATGAATTTTTGCAGTGCCTGCGGCGCATCCGTAGATTACAAAGTGCCGGAGGACGACACCCGTGAACGTGCGGTGTGCAGCCGGTGCGACACGATCCACTACCAAAACCCTAAGGTGATTGCAGGAACGCTGCCAACTTGGGGCGATCAAGTACTCTTGTGCAAACGCGCCATCGAGCCGCGAAGGGGTTACTGGCCCCTGCCTGCAGGCTTCCTAGAACCCGGTGACCCAGCAGACGCCGGAGCTGCCAGGGAGACTATGGAGGAGGCCAATGCCGAAGTCGCCGACCCCATGCTCTACACCGTATTTAGCTTGCCTCACATTTCTCAGGTCTACATGTTTTTCAAAGCGGAGCTTATTGGCCCGACGTACAGCAGCGGTTCCGAATCCTTGGAAGTTGAACTTTTTTCCGAGCAGGACATTCCTTGGGACGAGTTGGCTTTTCCAGTGATCAACCAAACGCTGAAACACTATTTCGCTGACCGTCAAAGCCAAACTTTTCCCGTGCATTACGAGAATCTAGCCTTTAAACGTCGCAAGTAACTGCGGATCTTCAGCGATGAGGAACAACCCGATACTCTGGTGCCCAAACCGAATACTTGCTTGACAAAAACTCAGTGATATCAACAAGTTGCTGTACGGTCA
>JAYNPH010000077.1:267-6713 GCA_038113685.1 Gammaproteobacteria bacterium | reverse complement strand
AGTCATCACTTCGTTATAACGAGGCATTTTGGACTCACCCTCGCCGTCAACGTGTCTAGGATCCATACCTCTGGCTAATCTGTGAGAGGGGTTGATGATCGACGTCACAAGTTCACCATAGGTTTTCACCCGAGTTTTCTCCCCACCCAATTGAATGTATATCTGAGGATGAGCACCCTCGCGCATGCGCTGTACGCTGTCTTTGACGCTGTGGCAGCGATTGCACTGCAGCTCTACGAAGGCGGCTTCGCCTTGCGCCACGCTACCCGGCGGCAGGACAAACCCCTGCCCCTCGTTGTTGCAACCGGACAGCGCGGTTACTGCCGTCAGAGTTACGCAGAGAATAAAGATCCGTTTCATCAAATCGCTCACGCTTTTACCTTGGTTATTCGCTTAGCTTGGCCCTCCCCATGCAGGCTTGCACGTCAAGGACAGTCAGGCGCCAAAAGAACACATACTTAGTTGCGGGTTTCCGATTTAAACCAAAAGGGATCGAGGTGGGAACTTGAATTCAGGCTAATAGCCAACTGAGCCTTGCCAGTGTGAGCTTGTTCACAGATGCTCGTTCAGGTCAGGCTTTCGCAAAACCTTTGGCCGGATACGGCAAGCCGGCGAGCGCCCTTAGGGCCGCATAACGATGCTTAAAGTGTTTCTTTGAGCAACGGCTAAAAACAGCTGCGGGCATTACGGAATAAACGTAGCCAGGGGCCGTCCTCTTGCCACTGAGGGTCTCGCCAAACATTTTGAATGCTGCGATAGACCCGCTCGGGGTGAGGCATCATGGCAAGCACGCGTCCCTGAGCCGCGGTTAGACCCGCAAGCCCTTGTGGCGCACCGTTGGGGTTATCCGGATAACGTTCGGTCACGGCGTGATTTGCGTCGACGTATCGCAGAGCCACTTGGCCAGCGGTAAGGATCGCGGCGTCGCTGCGGCGAAATTCCGGCCGCCCTTCGCCGTGAGCCACCGCCACCGGCATAACGCTGCCCGCCATACCAGCAAGCCACGGACTGGCGTTTTCCTGAACTTCCACCAGAACGGTTCTGCCTTCAAACTGCTCGCTGCGATTACGCACGAAGGCAGGCCAGTGATCGGCTTCCGGGATTAACGAGTGCAGTTGAGACAACATCTGACAACCGTTACAGATGCCCAAGGACAGCGTGTCATCGGCAAAAAACGCTGCGAATTGATCCCGCAGGTCGGGGTCTTGCAAAATACTCTTGGCCCAACCTCCACCGGCACCTAGGACATCGCCATAAGAAAAGCCGCCGCAGGCAACGAGCGCTTGAAACTCGGCAAGTGAGCGCTGTCCGGTAACGAGGTCCGACATGTGCACATCAACACAGTCGAATCCCGCAGCATTGAAGGCAGCAGCCATTTCGATTTGGCCGTTCACACCTTGCTCTCGCAGCACCGCGATCCTAGGTTTGCTGGCGCCTAACACGCTAGGAACATGGCTTGGATCAAAGGTCAGTTTGGCATTGAGGCCGGGATTTTCCTCACGTGAGGCGCGTATGCCGGCAAACTCCTCGTCGGCGCAAACAGCGGAATCCCGTCGCCGCTGCATAAGGTAGCTGGTTTTAGCCCACTGCTGCTGAAGGTCACTGCGCGAGCCAGCGAAAAGCTCGCTCTGGTCTTGCCTGATAACCACCCGTTCGTCGGATCGAAGCTTGGCGACCACCTGACAACCGCCCGGCGCTTGCCGCTGCAGGTCCGCTAGTTCGCTGGCCGAGATCTGCAGCACGAAGCCGACTTCTTCGTTGAACAACGCCGCAAGCACTTGCGCATCGGTCGCAACATCAATATCCAGCCCAATGCGGCCAGCAAAAGCCATTTCCAGCAATGTAGCAAGTAAGCCGCCGTCGGAACGGTCGTGCATGGCGAGAATTTTGCCCTGACGCTTCCAGTTAAGGACCAAATTCAGCAGCGCTTTGAATGCTTCCGGATCGCAAACATCAGGGGCCTCGTTGCCCAGCTGACGGTAAACTTGGGCCAGAGCGCTACCGCCAAGCCGCTGACCGCCCAGATCCAACAGCACTAAGACGGTGTCCTCAACATGCTGTAACTCTGGCGTCACGGTAAGACGCGCGTCCATAACTGGGGCAAAACTGCTGCAAATAAGAGTCACCGGGGAAACAACGGCCTTGGCATCTTGCCCGTCCTGCCAGCGGGTTTGCATGGACAGCGAATCCTTGCCGACAGGAATGGCAATACCCAAGGCCGGGCAAAATTCCTGTCCCACGGCGGTAACCGCATCGAACAGTGCCTGCTCCTCGGCGTTGTCCCCTGCCGCCGCCATCCAGTTTGCCGAAAGCACCACCCGACTCAGGGATTCGATATCGGCGCTTACAATATTGGTTAAAGACTCGGCCACCGCCATCCGCGCAGCGGCTGCCGGATCGATGAGGGCCAAGGGGCTGCGCTCACCCATGGCAAAGGCCTCACCAGTGTGGGTTTTGTAGCCGGACAGGGTTACCGCCGCATCGGCCACGGGCACCTGCCAAGGCCCAATCATCGGCTGGGTGGCCACCATGCCGGTAATGCTCCGGTCACCAATGGTGATTAAGAACTGCTTGCTGGCTACCGCGGGAAACTGCAGTACCCGGTCGATGGCCTCGCCCAGCAACACTTGGTCAAGATCCAGTGCGGGTAAGGCGACGTCGGTTCGATTGAAGCGGCGCGTCATTTTGGGCGGCTTGCCCAGCAACACGTCAAGGGGTAAATCTACCGGTGCATTTTCAAAGTGAGCGTCTTTCACTAGCAGCTGCTCACCGGACTGAGAACGCCCCACTACAGCATAGGGGCACCGCTCTCGTACACACAGCGCCTCGAAATCCGCCAGCTGATCCGCCTGTATTCCAAGCACGTAGCGTTCCTGTGCTTCGTTGCACCAAATTTCAAGAGGACTCATGCCGCTATCGGCACTGAGCACGTTGCGCAGCTCTATGGTGCCGCCGGTGTTGGCGTCATGAATTAGCTCGGGCAACGCATTTGAAAGCCCCCCTGCGCCGACGTCGTGAATCAACAATATTGGGTTACTTTCACCAAGAGCACAGCAGCGGTCGATGACTTCCTGACAGCGCCGCTCCATTTCCGGATTACCGCGCTGCACGGACGCAAAGTCGAGGTCCGAAGAGCTACTGCCCGATGCCATGCTGGACGCAGCGCCCCCACCCAAGCCGATCAACATAGCTGGACCACCCAGCACCACCAATGCCGTACCCTCCGGGAAGCCTTTAGCGTGCACGTGGTCGTGGCGCACGCTGCCTACCCCTCCGGCGATCATTACCGGCTTGTGGTAGCCGCGCACTTTGGCAGCCGACTCTTGGTATTCAAAGGTGCGGAAATAGCCGTTTATCGCCGGGCGACCAAATTCGTTGTTAAAACTTGCCGCACCGATGGGGCCTTCCAACATGATATCCAAGGCAGACACCATATGACCGGGCTTGCCGGTTTGCAGTTCCCAAGGCTGCGGTAACTCGGGCAAGTTCAGATGCGAGGTCGTGAATCCTGTTAAACCCGCCTTTGGTTTGGACCCGCGACCGACGGCACCCTCGTCGCGAATTTCACCACCGGCACCGGTAGCAGCCCCGGCAAACGGTGCGATCGCGGTTGGGTGATTGTGAGTTTCGACCTTCATCAGAATATGGGCGGGTTCAGCGGCAAACTCGTACTGCTGGGTTTGTCCATCTACCCACAGACGATCCACATCTGGCCCCTCAATCACCGCAGCGTTGTCGCTGTATGCGCTAAGAATGCCCTTACCGTTAATGTGACGGTAGGTGTTACGGATCATGCCAAACAGCGAAACGCTCTGGGGTACCTGATCGATTATCCAATCGGCGTTGAAAATTTTGTGCCGGCAGTGCTCCGAGTTCGCTTGGGCAAACATCATCAGCTCGACGTCTGTGGGGTCGCGCTGTAGCCGTTGATAGGCATTGAGCAGATAACCGAATTCGTCTTCCGACAGCGCCAACCCCAATCGCGTATTGGCTTCGACCAAGGCGGGCAATCCGCCTTCGAGAATATTCACCTGCTCAACCGGTTTTGGCGCTGCCTGGTCAAACCAAAGCTCGAAGTTTTCCGTTGGCCAACACTGCTCTGTCATGCGGTCGTGAAGGGACTCTAAATCCGCTTGGGACAGCTCTGCCTCAGGCGCTACATACCAGCGCACGCCCCGCTCAACACGAACCACAATATCGAGTCCGCACCGGCCGAAAATATCGCTGGCTTTGCTGGACCAAGGCGAGATCGTCCCGCTGCGGGGCAGCACGGTAACCCGGCGCTCGCCCTGTTTTACGGGTAGATCTTGGGTGGGGCCATAGCGCAGCAACTGATCAATGGCCTGTCGTTGTTCCGGCGTTGGCGACTGATTAAGTTCCAGCAGATGAACAAACTCAGCGTATACCACGTGGGGAACAGCAGCTTGCACCTTGGCCAAGGCCAATGTGGACAGAGCCGCAGGACCGTCGAGAAGCACAGGGAAGGCAGAACCGGAAGTCGTCAAAATGCTAGCCTATCGCGAAGTGACAAAACCGAATGTTAAACCAATGTGGATGCAGAGTCAGGGAATACGGCCTCAACGCCGGAATTCGCCCCTTAACGACGTTGAGAAAAAAACACTCTCATCCGGTCTCCGCACGCTTCCTCAAGCACCCCTTCCACCACATCAAACCGGTGATTGGTTGGCTGGTGGGCAAAAGCGCTGTAGCTGCTCAGCGCTCCGGCCTTAGGCTCTCGGGCACCAAATACCACCCGCCCAACCCGCGCGTGAATCAATGCGCCTACGCACATCAAACAGGGTTCAATCGTCACATAAAGTACGCTGCCGGGCAGACGGTAGTTGCTCTGGGCCAATGCGGCCTGTCGCAGGGCCAAAATTTCCGCATGGGCCGAGGGATCGTGGCTATCAATGGGTCTGTTGGCCGCCTCCCCGATGACCCGATTGTCCTGCACTAAGACTGCGCCAACGGGTACCTCTCCGCTCGCTGCGGCCTGATCCGCAAGAGTCAGCGCTCGCTGCATATAGTCTACGTCGAGGCCTTTGGATTGCCCTGAGATTCGGTAATGACGGAGAAAACCCTGGCTAGACAGGCCCCAAGGGCTATTGGCTACTCGCTGCTGGTGGGCCATAAACGCCTCGTCATTAGTAAAGCGTTCGCTGACTTCGAAACACAGCGGGTCATCTGTCGATTGAAGAATCTCAAAGGCCTCGCAGCCCGGCTCGGCCCGAGTGAGCGCGATATGCTCGACGAGGGCCCTCTGGGTTGGGACTAGCTGCCGCTTCGGAACCCAAAGCTTTCCCTGTAATGACACCATCGGGTTTCCTAAACACCCCTAACCTGGCGGCGAGTCTACCCATGTTGCGCCATCACAGACAGATTCAATTTTACGGGTTGAGACTTTTTAAGCGCACTGGGACGTCATAAGGACCGAATCCGTCCGCCCTTTTGGGTTTGCCCCGGTCGCGCTTCGTGCGATCCTGTGTACTCAATTTAAGCAATAGAGGGAATGTTATGAGTGAGGAGCAAGCCATCATCGTTGAACGCCGAGGCCGCGTCATGGTGATTACGCTAAATCGGCCCGAGGCTATGAATGCAATCAATGGCGCCCTGTCCAATGGTCTTTGGACAGCCATTCAAGAACTGGATGCGGACGATTCACTGGCCGCAGGCGTCATTACCGGCAGCGGCCGAGCTTTTTGTGCGGGTATGGATCTGAAAGCCTTTGCTCGAGGTGAAGACATCGGGCCGCTGAATCAATTCGTGCGATCAGGCGCCAAAAAGCCTCTAATCGCCGCTGTTAACGGCTTCGCGCTGGCCGGTGGCTGCGAAATCATGTTGACCTGTGATCTTATCGTCGCTGCCAAGGGGGCTAAAATCGGTATTCGTGAAGTGAAAGTCGGCCTCTTTGCAGCCGCCGGCGGCGTGTTTCGATTGCCGGCTCGCGTCGGTTATGCCAAAGCCATGGAAATGGCGCTAACCGGCGAGCCCATTACCGCTGAGGAGGCGCTGGACGCGGGCTTGCTGAGTTCGCTAACCGAGCCGGGCGAAGCGCTGGATGGGGCGATTTCGCTTGCTGAAAGCATCGCGGAAAACGCACCACTGGCCGTCAATGCATCGAAAGAGTTGGTTCGAGCCGCGGCTATGGGCATCGAGGAAGACAAGCTCTGGGAAATGCAGATACCGCTGCAAAAATCGGTATTCAGTTCTAAGGATGCCAAGGAAGGCCCGGTGGCTTTCGCTGAAAAGCGCGCACCCAACTGGACTGGAACCTAAACCCGCACAATCTCAAATCTGAAAGGGCCACGCGGCCCTTTGTTTGTACCCGCAGCGAGCCCAGCGGCAGGTCCATGTCGTCGTAGACCACCAGCATGCGCTCGGCCCGCACGCCGAAGCGATCCAGCAGGTAGCGCGCCGCCAGCCCGGAGGAGTTCATGAAGGTGCGG
>JAYNPH010000077.1:0-257 GCA_038113685.1 Gammaproteobacteria bacterium | reverse complement strand
TGTACCCGCATCTAGCCAAACGGAAATGTTTTTAAACAAAAAGAGCACAATTTGCAGGCACAAAAAAAGCCACCCGAAGGTGGCTTTTCTCGATCAATCGCTGTTCGACTAGTAGCCGAAGTTGTAGCGAATTGATGCACCGACAATACGCGGCTCGGTCAGGAAGTAATTCCTGAAAAAGCCAGACGTGTCTGAGGTCAGATAATGACCCGTAATGTTGTCTTCGTCAGCCAAGTTGCGAGCCCAGAGGCGTGCGC
>JAYNPH010000076.1:4116-10873 GCA_038113685.1 Gammaproteobacteria bacterium | reverse complement strand
GATTTCCCGTAAATCCGACAACCCTTCGATCACCCGAGACGTCTCTGGTGAAGGCGTTCAGCAAGCCCTGCTTAAGTTAATCGAAGGCACCGTTGCCTCGGTTCCCCCGCAGGGAGGGCGCAAGCATCCGCAGCAGGAGTTTTTGCAGGTGGATACGTCCAAGATCTTGTTCATTTGCGGCGGTGCTTTTGCCGGATTGGACAAGGTGATCTCTGACCGTTCGGATAAATCCGGTATCGGCTTCGGCGCTCAGGTCAAAGGGGAATCAGATCGCGACACGATAGGGGAAACCCTGCAGAACCTTGAGCCCGAGGATTTGGTGAGATACGGGCTGATTCCTGAATTTGTCGGCAGACTGCCCGTGGTAGCCACTCTTGGGGAGCTGGATAACGACGCGCTTGTGCGCATATTGACTGAGCCAAAGAACTCACTGACCCGGCAGTACTCGAAGTTATTCGAGATGGAAGGGGTCGAGGTGGATTTTCGAGAAGATGCGCTGCAAGCGGTGGCGGCAAAGGCAACGGAACGTAAAACCGGTGCTCGTGGTCTGAGATCTATCCTTGAATCCGTCCTGCTAGACACCATGTATGATTTACCGGGGTCAGAGTCGGTGAGCAAGGTCGTCATCGATGAAAGCGTCATATCCGGAGAAAGCGCGCCAATGTTGATTTACGAGAACATTGATCAAGCGAAAGCTGCTCCTACAGACTGACGGCTGCAAGAACAGGCGGCCGCGAGGACGAGAAGGTTTTGAGGCTAAGGGCTTATAAGGCCCAAGTCTTTCGAGGCGAAAGTCTTTCAAGGTGAAAGTCGTTCAAGGCGAAAGTCTTTCAAGGCCAATAGTTCTACGCGACTCAGACAACGGGATGTCGAGGGCACTGCTATCGTTATACAGTGCCCGTTCTCAACAAACAGCCTGAGCACCTTCTATGACTGATTCCCATCGAGATCTTCTGCCGGTTCTGCCATTGCGCGATATGGTGGTTTTTCCGCACGGCGTGCATCCGCTCTTCGTCGGCACAAAAAGCTCCATCGTCGCCCTCGATTCCGCCATGGCGGACGATAAGCAGATCTTTTTGGTAGCGAAAAAAGAGTCTGACAAAGCCGACGTTGGCTCCGATGACCTCTATGAAATGGGAACAGTGGCAACAATCCTGCAGCTGCTGAAACTACCGGACGGTACGGTGAAAGTCCTAGTAGAGGGCGGCAGTCGTGCTGCGGTTAAGCACATAGACACCAGTGACGAGTTCATTCGTGCAGAGGTCGTCGTTCAGCAGGAGCTCGAAATTGAGCGGCGGGAGGCGGATGCCATCGTGCGTTCGCTGCTCTCTCATTTTGAGCAGTACGCTCAGGGTAACAAGAAGATTCCCCAAGAAGTGCTTGCTTCGCTGTCAGGGTTAGATGATCCCTCTAGGCTCATGGACACCATGGCGGCTCAAATGTCGCTGGAAATACATGATCGTCAGTCCATCTTAGAAACCGTTGAAATCAAAACTAGGATGGAGCGTCTGCTGGGGTTCATGGATGCGGGCTTGGCACTGCAACAGGTTGAAAAACAGGTGCGTGGCCGCGTTAAGAAGCAAATGGAACAAAGCCAGCGCGACTACTATCTGAACGAACAAATGAAGGCGATTCAGAAAGAGATGGGCGACGACTCGGCGTCGGAGCTCGACGAACTGGAAGCCAAGATCGAAAACGCGGGGATGCCGGCCGAGGCGAAAGAAAAAGCCCGCACCGAACTTAACAAACTCAAGAACATGGCGCCCATGTCTGCGGAAGCCAATGTGGTGCGGGGTTTCGTTGATTGGATGCTCAACATTCCCTGGAGTAAGCGCAGTCGGGTGCGAAAAGACCTAGCGGCGGCTCAGGAAATTTTGGATGCAGACCACTACGGTTTGACCGAGGTTAAAGAGCGGATTATTGAGTACCTGGCGGTGCAGAACCGAGTGGGCAAGTCGAAGAGCCCGGTTCTTTGTTTAGTGGGGCCACCCGGCGTCGGTAAGACCAGCTTGGGCGAAAGTATTGCCAAGGCTACCAATCGTAACTTCGTTCGTATGGCCCTAGGAGGCGTGCGGGATGAAGCAGAAATACGCGGTCACCGCAGAACCTATATCGGCTCGTTGCCGGGCAAAGTCATTCAAAAGATGTCGAAAGCCGGGGTTGTGAACCCACTTTTCCTTCTTGATGAGATCGACAAGATGGGGATGGATATGCGCGGAGACCCCGCCAGTGCGCTGCTTGAGGTGCTCGATCCCGAACAGAACGACACATTCAACGACCACTATCTGGAAGTGGACTACGACCTGTCTAATGTCTTCTTCGTCTGTACGTCGAATAGTATGGATATACCCGGTCCGCTTTTGGATCGTATGGAAGTTATTAGGCTTCCCGGTTATACCGAAGAGGAAAAACGCAATATCGCTCAGCGCTACTTAGTGCCGAAGCAGGTAAAGAACAATGGCCTCAAACCAGAAGAACTGGAGATAACTGAAGAAGCCATTACCGACCTGATTCGTTACTACACCAAGGAGGCTGGTGTGCGGGGACTGGAGCGTGAGGTTGCGAAGATTGCGCGTAAGGTCGTCAAAGAGCAGTCGCTGAAAGCGGATTCTGAAAACAAGGGCAAGAAGAAGCCGCGTAAATTCGCCAAAACCACGGTGGGTCCTGAGCAGTTGGATCACTACAGCGGCGTGCGCAAGTTTAGCTATGGTCGTGCCGAAGACAAAGACCAGGTGGGTATTGTGACCGGTCTGGCATGGACGCAAGTGGGCGGCGAACTGCTCAACATAGAGGCGGTTTCTATGCCGGGTAAGGGGCGACAGACCAATACCGGCTCCCTTGGTGACGTGATGAAAGAGTCTATTCAGGCGGCTCTGACGTTTGTTCGCAGCCGGTCGGAAGTGTTGGGATTACCCGAAGACTTCCACGAAAAGACAGATCTTCACATTCACGTGCCGGAAGGCGCGACGCCGAAAGATGGACCAAGTGCCGGGATTGGTATGTGCACGGCCATGGTCTCTGTTATCACAGGTATCCCGGTTAAAGCTGATGTAGCCATGACCGGAGAAATCACGTTGCGTGGCCAAGTCCTGCCTATTGGCGGTTTGAAAGAAAAGCTATTGGCTGCCCACCGCGGTGGTGTAAAGCGTGTCGTTATTCCCCACGAGAATGAAAAGGATTTGGCCGAAATTCCGGAGAACGTTAAAGAAGATCTCGAAATCCACTGTGTTAAATGGATGGATGAAGTGCTGCAGATTGCGCTTGATCGGATGCCGGTGCCCCGAATCGCCGATAATAACCCTGAGACCACGTCTGCCGAACGGGAAACTGAGAAGCCAGGCAGTCAGGGAATTAGCCCTCATTAGTACTGCCAGATAAAATAGTTTTCCAATGATGGTTATTGGTTGCCATAGTGCCAAAGGGTTGATATATCATGCGTGTCCGAAAGGATTTTTTTTAACAGTTCGCATTAGGTAGATCTGTTGGTGCGGCAAACGCGTCTTCAGCTTCGACCGAAGCGAAAAGCGAGGGGCATTAAATTGAACAAAAGTGAATTGGTAGACCACGTAGCAGAGGCAGCGGATATTCCAAAGGCGGCAGCTGCTCGGGCAGTAGACTCTGTTTTGGAAGGTATTTCTGGATCATTGAGTAATGGCGAATCTGTTGCGTTAGTCGGCTTCGGTACGTTCTTGGTGCGAGAGCGTGCTGCTCGTGCCGGCCGTAATCCAAAGACAGGGGAGGCAATTCAAATAGCGGCAGCTAAGGTTCCAGCTTTTAAGGCTGGCAAGGCGCTAAAAGACGCGTTGAATTAATAGACATCTAATAAGCGACGAGAGTCGCGATTCAAGGGCGCACCGATGCGCCCTTTTTTTTGCTATTGCGATCTGACTCAGCGAATCTCGCTTTCAGACAGACAAGGACTAGAACATGTTGCAACAACTACGAGATCAGACCCAATCCACAGGCTTTAAAGTCTTGGTGGTGGCGATTATTTTGGTGCTGACGTTGTTTGGCTTCGGCGCGACAAACCTCTTTTTGGGCACTACACCGAGCATTGCTGAGGTTGGGGATTTTGACATAACCGAAAACGTGCTCTCGGTAGAAGCTGAACGCGAGCGACGGCGCGTGCTGTCACAGATGGGCCCAGAGTTTGATCCTGATGATATTGACCGGCTGCAGTTGCAAAACTATGCCCTTGATCAACTGATCAACCGACAAGTGCTGTATCAGGCAGCAGGTTCGCTGGGATTCAATCTCTCCAGTGGCGAAGTGAATCAGCGGCTGCTGGAGAGTCCGGCATATCAAGTTGCTGGCCAGTTCAATGAGGCCTTGTATCGTCAGCAGATTCAACTGATGGGCTTTACGCCAGTGCAGTTCATAGAAGAAGTGCGCCAGGGTCTTGGCTCTGAGCTTTTGCGCGCCGGCGTAAGAGGTACGAGTTTTAGTCTTGACTGGGAAACGGCGAACGCGACCGCGTTGCTGAGTCAACGCCGGGATATTGCCTTTTTAAATCTTGATGTCAGTGACTACTTGCCGAGCGTAGAGGTGTCTGATGACGATATCGCGCTGCGTTATGACGAGGACCGCAACGCCTATCTGACCGAAGAGAGCGTCGATGTGGAGTGGGTCGAACTGACCTTGGCCTCGCTGCAGGATTCAGTATCCATTGATGATAGCGAAGAGACCCTTCGCGAGATCTATGAACAAGACTTGGTGGCCAGAGCCGACAGTGCTGAGCGCGATTCGGATCATATATTGGTGGTTGTGGATGAGGACTCGGACGAAGCTGCGAGTCTTGCCAAAATCCAAAGTGCTGCTGAGCGGCTAGCCACAGGAGAAGATTTTGGAGCTGTGGCGCGGGAACTTTCCGACGACCCAGGGTCTGCTGAGACCGGGGGTAATCTGGGCATGATGGCCAAGGGTTCTTTCGATCAAGCCTTCGAAGACGCGTTGTGGGCGCTTGAGGCTCCCGGTGACGTCTCCGAGCCCGTACGCAGTGAGTTCGGGTATCACCTGATTCGACTTAAAGAGATCAGCAGCGTCGAAGTGCCAACCTTTGAAGAAGAGAGAGACAACATCTTAGCGAATGTGCGAGCAGAGGCAGCGCTGGAGGTTTTAGAAGCAAGGATTGACGAGCTAGAGCAGCGGGCGTTCGAAGAGCGCTTCGGGTTGACAGAGACAGCAGAAGCGCTGGGGCTTGAGGTTTTGCGAGCACAGGGCGTTACCCAAGCGGGCACGCAGCCGGTGGGAATAGACGCTTCGGTAGCCCAAGCTATTTTCGGTAGCGCGGCTGTCTTGGAAGCCCTGTTTTCGCCGGAAGGCGTGGATGGAGAAAACAGCGCGGTTGTTCGGTTGGCCGATGATCGTGCCGTTGTGGTGCGTGCCAGCACCCATTATCCCGCCACTCAGCTAGCCTTGGCAGAGGTCAAGGACGCGGTAGCCGAGCAGCTGCGGCTGGAGTACGCGCAAAGCTTAATTGAAGCAGATAAAACTCAGGCGCTGGCGCAACTGGTATCCGGCGCATCGGTGTCTGATGTGGCTAACGCACTAGGGAAGCGCTGGACAACTCGCGAGATGATTACGCGTAATCAAGTGGATCAAGCGCCGGAAGAGGTCCTTGAGAAAGCCTTCGCGCTGGCAAGACCCGCAGAAGGCGAAAAGAGTGTTGATGCAACGGCTACGTCTACTGGCAGCGCGCTGGTAGTGGTGACCCGAGTTGTCGCCGGAAACGTCAGCACAATGCAAGACGATCTGGTTGCCCAACTGGGTCAACAGATACAGGCCCGGGATCAGCAATTGGAGTTTGCAGCCTTTTTCGCATCTGCCGAAGAAGCCGTAGGCGTAACCCGAGCGCAATAGGGCAGGGTAATTCGAATACTGCTCTGTCTCCCAGATCTATTTCTAGATCTATCTCCTAGATCTACGAGATAGATCTAGGAATGGGATAGGGGCTTCCCTATCCGCCGATCACGTCCACGTAGAGAGTCAGATCTTGGCCCGGCTGCAAATAGCGCTGTGGCTGAAGATCGTTCCACTGCACGATATCACCCACGCGCAAACTAAATCGCTGGGCGATTCGGCTGAGCGAGTCGCCAGGCCGAACCCGATAGCGAATTTTGCGTATTTTGTTGGGTGGGCTGTCAGTCAGTGTCGGTATCCCCGCAATGTTGGGCACCTTGATCTGTTGGCCAATGCCGAGCAGGTCTCTGGGTCCGATTTTGTTGAGCTTCACCAGCGTTGCAACGGTCGTGTCCAGACGCTTGGCGATTAACCACAAAGAATCGCCTTGGCGAACCGTGTAAGTGGGTAGGGCTGCGTTGTTTGAGCGACGTATGTTTTTAGACATAGGGACGCGAAGTTTTTGCCCAATTTGCAGCAAATCACTATTGAGTTGGTTGAGACGCTTTACGGTGCTTGTGCTCAGCCCATGGGCATGGGCAATGTCACTGATGGTGTCCCCGGAGCGCACGACGACGGTCAACCATGCCATGCGCTCTTGGGGTGGAACACGCTGTAGGCGAGCCATTGCCTCGGCTCTGGCATCTTCCATGGACGGTGTGGGATCTGGGGCGGTCTCGTCTGATGACGACAAATGAACGTCCTTGGGCCCCTGTGTCTCGGCGGACTGTTCCGAGGTCACGGTACCTATCAGCCAATTGTTAGGCACAATAAGCTGCAAGGAATCAGCCGCACTCCAGCGTGCTTGCTTCAATGCTGGATTGAACTCATAGACTTGGTTTGGATCCATGTCTAAGAC
>JAYNPH010000076.1:3271-4106 GCA_038113685.1 Gammaproteobacteria bacterium | reverse complement strand
GCAGAGGCTCGCTATCCTCTAGGTCGGGCAGGGCGACGCCGAAGGCTTCGGGATCGGCTACGATGGCGGCAATAGCCAGTAATCTTGGCACATAGGCCTTGGTCTCTCGGGGCAATCGTTGGCGAAAAAAGTCTCTGCTACCGCTTTTGCGCAAAGCCTTGGAAACGGTGCCCCCGCCGGCATTGTAGGCAGCCAACGCTAACGGCCAGTCATCGAAGCGGCGGTATAAGTCCTCAAGAAAGTCTAGGGCAGCGGTCGTGGATGCCACCACATCCCTGCGCCCATCGTATTGTTCGGTCATGACAAGACCATACTGCTTGGCCGTGGGCCGCATAAATTGCCACAGCCCGTTAGCCCCGTAGGGCGAAAAGGCGTACGGGTCTAGGGCACTCTCGATGATGGGCAGCAGCACCAACTCTGTGGGTAAATTGCGGGCGGCGACCTGCTGGTAAATGTACGGCAGGTAACGCTGCATTCTTGGTGCTAGACGGTTCCAGTACTCGGGGTTTTGCTGGAACCATCGCAGTTCCTGTCGAACCCGCTTTTCCTCGATGCGATGATCCAGCAGCATCCCTTCACGCAACTTGAACCAAAGATCGGTTTCTGTCGCATTGGTCTTCGTATCCCCGCGAGGCGGTCCTGACTGCGGCATCGAAGCGTCTTTATCGGCGGAAGCCGGAGCAAATACGTCGGTTGTTTGGACAGCGACGTCTGAGGTTTCAGATTGAGCCGAGACCGGGTCTGTCGCTTCCTCATCTGAGCTAGAAAAATTCATAAGGCTCGTGCAGCCGAAGTTCAGGAGCCCCACGAGAGCCAGGCCGAGTAATCTTAAGGG
>JAYNPH010000076.1:0-3261 GCA_038113685.1 Gammaproteobacteria bacterium | reverse complement strand
AAAAGTGTAGCGTCCAAAAGTGATGTTGATGTAGCCTTTTGCTGAGATCTTCGTAAACGGCGCATGCTAACAGGTTCAGGGCTTACTGAGTAAAATGTCTAAAATCCGCAACACCTCGCCGGTTGACCTAAAAAGCCTTTGGGTAAGTCCCTTGGGACGCCGAGTTCTGGCGCATGAAGACGATTTGCTGCAGCCTCTGCTGCGGCGCATGCATGGCGAGTCAGTCGTATGGATAGGCGAGCAAAGCACCATGCCCGGCGCTTTAGCACAATGTATGGTGCGACTGCCGGTATTTGCGACACGTAGCGCTGACCTGAAATCGCAGGAGTTAGGAGCGGTTTCCTGTATTCAGGCGACATGCCAGCAACTTCCCTTTGCCGCTGGCTCTCTTGATGGGGTGGTGTTGCATCATGCGCTGGAAACTTACGCAGACCCTCGGGCCTGTATCCGCGAAGTCGAACGGGTGCTAAAGCCCGGTGGGCGCGTGATAATTTGCAGCTTTAACCCTTTCAGCCTCACGGGCCTGCGAGCTTGGTTTGCGCGCAAGGCGACCCATCCGCTGCGCGGGCGTCGACTTATCAGCCCAATCCGCCTTTTGGATTGGTTGGCGCTACTGAACCTTAACGTCGATGAACCTCCTTTGTACAAGAACCTGTCGGCCCCGATGCTAGGGGACTTTGCTCGGCGTCATGGGCTACCTCTGCTCGGGACGCCGAATCGGCAGTTTGCAAGGGCTGGGAACTATCTGCATCAAGGGTGGCGCCGCGTCGCACCCTTTCTCCTGCCCCTTTATCGACGATTGCCTATCGGGGGGCTTGTTGTGCTCAGCGCTTTTAAAGTGGCTCAGGGGAGTACGTTGATTGGTCGCTCAAGGCGGACGACTGCACGAAAGGCCAAGTTGGTGTTGACCCCCACGGTACAATCACCGCACGATGGCTGAACCCGAACACTCATTCACCAGCGCTGGCAGGAGCGTAATCTAATATGACCATAGAAGTTTTCACTGATGGAGCCTGTCGCGGCAATCCGGGTCCGGGAGGCTGGGCTGCGTTGGTGCGTAAGGATGGCGCTGAGGAAATACTCGCCGGGGCCGACGCCCAAACGACGAACAATAAAATGGAGTTGATGGCTGCCATTCAAGGACTGGAGAGGTTGGCACCCCAATCTCAGGTTAGCTTGACCACTGATTCTCAATACGTACGTCAGGGGATCACCCAATGGAATTACGGTTGGAAGCGCAATGGCTGGAAAACGTCCCAGCGCCAACCTGTTAAGAACCAGGAACTGTGGCAACGACTGGATGCGGCAGTGGCTCAGCACCAAGTAGAGTGGCATTGGGTGAAGGGCCATAGTGGTCATCGTGAGAATGAGTTGGTAGATGAAGCCGCTAACGAGGCCATTGACGCGATGGAGGCCGGTCGATGAGGCAGGTGGTACTGGACACTGAAACCACCGGGTTGGAGGTGCTAAACGGGCACCGCATCGTCGAAATCGGCGCGGTGGAGGTTGTTAATCGCCGTTTAACCGGGCGCACGTTCCACAAATACGTAAATCCGGACCGAGAGATCGATGATGGAGCCAAGGAGGTGCATGGCATTACGGAAGCCTTTTTAGCAGACAAACCGCGATTTGCTGAGGTCTGGCCGGAACTGGACGCATTTCTTCGGGGGGCTGAACTGGTGATACACAACGCCCCCTTCGACGTTGCTTTTTTAGACGCAGAAATTGCTCGTCTGGCTAAACCCCAAGGATCGGCAGCGCAGCGTCTCGAGGATTTTTGTGAGATTACCGATTCCTTGGCCGTAGCCCGACACAAGCACCCGGGCCAGAAGAACAGCCTCGATGCGCTGTGCCGCCGATACATGGTCGACAACTCCCAGCGCCAGCTCCACGGCGCGTTGCTGGACGCCGAGATATTGGCGGACGTGTATCTGCTGATGACCGGGGGGCAGGCACAGATGTTCTCAGGGGGCGTTACCCAAGAAGGGGAACTGGCAGGAGCGCAAGAGGATCAAAAAGCAAAACTGGACGTCTCTGGCTTGAAGGTAATCAGTCCTGTCGCAGAGGAGCTTGAGGCTCACGAGGCCATGCTTACGTTGATGGACCAACACAGTGGCGGTCAGACGCTTTGGCGTCGTTGAGTTTCAACGGCCTCAAGACCCAGTTAGAGCGCCGAAGCGACGAAGCAGGGTGTGATCGCAATTTTGCCGATTCACGACGCGCCGACCTTACCCAGTCAACTTTATCGATCAGGCGTCGGCTGCCTGAATCTTCACAGCTTCGAAAGCCCCTTGCTGCAGAGCTTGAACAAGATCTTGTTCGTTGCTGATGGGCTGCTCGAATCGTGTGCCACAGCGCCCGATGTGACTAACGATATGAGCGTCGCTGCCGCCAATGCCTCGATAGCCGAGCTGTTCCGCCATATCGATTGATACTTGGTCTTCATTGTCTCGGCTGCCGCCATTGTAAATTTCTACAATTTCAACGCCGTCGGGTACACCAAATTCCTCTAAGTGCGCCGACATACCCACACGTTTACGTCCGGGGTGGCAGGGTACCGCTACCGCATTGTGGGCCTTGCAGGCACTGACAACATCAGCGAGCGCTAGGTGAATGTTGGTAAAGTCGAAGGCTTCTTGTAGCGCCGGCGTCACGCCAAACACCAAAACGTGTCCGTATTCGGTCTCTACCTCAGCACCCTTTAGAATCGTGAGTCCGTATTTCTTCCCTAGCTCCGAATAATCGGATTCATTGTCGAACTGACGGTGCTCGGTAAGAACGAAACCGTCGATAGGGATGTTTTTAGCACTGATCCACTGACAGTAGTTTTGTACTTTGGCGCGACCGTCGTCCGATTTGATGGAGTGCGCGTGTAAATCCAAAATCATAAAAGATTCCCTTATCAATAAAAGTTTGACGGTTAAGTCATTGAAGCCCAAAGGGCGTTGACCTGATTCCGCAGGTGAGTCTCATCGGCTGAATTATCGATCACCTGATGGGCATGTTCGCGGCGTTGGTCATTACTCAGTTGAGCGTCCAATCGTGCCTGTACCGCCGCTGGCTCCAAGTTATCTCGGGCGCAAGCTCGTTCAATGGCCACTGCAGGATCCACCAACGTCACCCAGACCTGATCAACAAGATCCAGCCATTCGGCCTCGATAAGCACTGCGGCTTCCAAAACCACAGGTCTGGCACTGTCGGCGGCCAAGGCAGAAGTTATTTCTTCCTGAGCCATGCCACGAATCGCGGGCCATACAATAT
>JAYNPH010000075.1:7971-11018 GCA_038113685.1 Gammaproteobacteria bacterium | reverse complement strand
CTATAGATACCGCCCTGACCGTGTTCGTCACCGGGATACCAATTTTGCACCGTTGAGTATTTGATTTGGGCGTCCCCCAGCGCTACCAGTTCCACAACTGCCGCGTGCAGCTGGTTTTCGTCGCGCATGGGGGCGGTGCAGCCTTCTAAGTAGCTCACATGAGAGCCTTCATCAGCGATGATCAAGGTGCGTTCAAACTGCCCGGTATTACGCTCGTTGATGCGGAAGTAGGTCGATAGCTCCATTGGGCAGCGCACGCCCTTGGGTATGTAAACAAATGAGCCGTCGCTAAAGACCGCAGAATTAAGCGCCGCGTAATAGTTGTCGCGCTGTGGAATCACCGACCCCAGATATTTTTGAACCAACTCCGGGTGGCTGTGCACGGCTTCAGAGATCGGACAAAAAATAACGCCAGCCTCGGCTAGGGTTTCTTTGAATGTTGTTGCGATAGAAACGCTATCGAAGACCACGTCTACGGCCACATTTGCCCCGGCGGGGGTGCCTACGGCCGCAGGATCTGGCACGACACCGGCCAAGGCCGCTTGCTCATGCAGGGGTATTCCCAGTTTTTCGTATGTGCGAAGCAGTTCGGGATCCACTTCGTCAAGCGAGCGTGGACCGTCTGCCTGACTTTTCGGCGCCGAATAATAAGAGATCTCTTGGAAGTTGATGGGCGGGTAGTCCACATGTGCCCATTTAGGTTCGTTCATCTCCTGCCAGCCCGTGAATGCTTTCAGGCGCCAGTCCGTCAGCCACTCAGGCTCACCCTTGCGTGCGGAAATGTAGCGCACCACATCCTCGTCCAGACCCGGAGGAAGGGTCTCAGACTCAACATCGGTGACGAAACCCGCATGGTATTCGCTGCCGGATTCGACTAAGTCATCAACAGTGGATGTGCTCACTGAAACTCCTGTGGTGGCTAATGGGCAATGCCCGCTGGTTTTCTCCGAATATGCTGCCCAACCAAGGCGCTGCCTATCCCTGATACCTCCGGGGCAGGGCTTTTGCCCAAGACGGTGGGCGGCGAATGTTACAGGTAGCACCGCGAGCAAGCAAAAGAGCTAAGGCCTGGAGGCAAGCGTTCATCAGCAAATGGTTGGGGCTACTCGTGGTATCCACAAGGCATCGGCCGAGCAAAAAAGTTGCGCAAAGCTGGACAAAGCTTGGGGCTGACTCTTTCAATATCGCAGCATCTTTTGCCTGCCTGAAACGCTAACGTCACAGCGGTATTGGCGCCGTGAAAAAATACCGGTTGCCTTGGTTGAAAACACAATCAATACGCCGGGTACTGGGTCATACTAGGCCTCGATTGTGGGTAGAGGCGCTGCCTTTTTGCTCACATGGTAAATGCCATCGACGGCCTGTTTTGTCCCCAATGAGGGTGCAGTTATGCCCAAGCTTCAGCGACTTCCGGAAGAGCATATTGATTTTGCTTACGGCATTTTTTTGCTCCAAGACTCGCACCGTTTAGTCAAAGCCCTAAAGCGCCGCTATCAGCCGACGATCCACGGAACCCGTACTTGGGGATCAGCCTTTTTGCTCATGGATTACTTACAGCAACACCCTCCGGCACGCCGCCGGCGGATAATGGAGCTCGGCTGCGGTTGGGGCGCAGTTTCTGTGTTTTGTGCGCACCAATTTCAATCCAAGGTTACGTCGGTGGATCTGGATCCGGCAGTATTTCCCTTTGTGGACGTGATGGCTGAAATCAATTCAGTATCGCTGACGAATAAGGTTTCGGATTTTTCCAGACTCAGCGGCCCGGTTCTGGGGGAGCACCCGATGATTGTCGCCAGCGACATTTGCTTTTGGGATAACCTGATTAAGCCATTGAAACTGCTTATTAACCGCGCTTTTAAGAGCGGCACTAAGCGTATCGTCATTACTGATCCCGGACGGCCACCGTTTTACGAGTTGTGTGATCAGTTATCAAAGACCCATCGGGTTTCTTTACAAGAATGGTATGCCATTGACCCAGAGCGCTTTGTCGGTGAGGTGGTTGAAATTCGGCCCCGCGCAAAGCGCCGGCAGGCAAAAAGTAGGCGCTAAAACTGGCTTCGGGCGCTCGTTGTCAGGTGTCATGTGAGCTGCAGCGCGATTGTTTAGCTGCAGCCCAAATAACGGAAATAGGCCTGGCGCAATTTTTCTCTCAGGGTATCGTCCAGCGTTGCGGTAATGGTCTCTCTCAGCTGCGCGGCAACAAGGTCGCTGGCATCGATAACGGGTAGGTTTTGTTGGTCCAATTCGACAGCGGAACAGGCTGAGGCCGCTTCGCCCGGAACGTCGGTTCCATCGGATGATGCCGCTACAGCCGTATCCGCCGAGCGCGTTGAAGCAGTTGGTTCTTCTCCTGTAACGCCGGTTTCTTGCCCGCGACTGACAGACGGCAGCGCAGCGGCAAGCAGCAGCGCAGCAAGGGCAAGGCCAAAACGGCAGATACCTGTAGTTCCCATATGACGGTTCTCCTAGGCGTCTTGGGTTACGTAACATTCAATGCTGCATAACTTTCTCTGTTGATGCACGGTTTTGTTCAATTGCTGGCGGGGCTGTTGGTGTGAATCCGCTGCCAAGTGGCCTAACATCTGCGTCGTCAAAGTTGAGGTTTATACGTGGAATACGATGTCCAGATCGACGCCAGAGGGTTGCGTTGCCCTGAACCGCTTATGCTGGTTCGAAACAAAGTGCGCGAGTTGAAAGCAGGCGATTTGCTGCATGTGCTGGCAACAGACCCCACTACCGAGCGGGACTTAGAACACTTCATGAAACATGATTACGTGGCATTTGCGCGTGGTAAATGGGAGGACGACGACGAGGTCCTTCAGTTCTGGATCAGAAAGAGCGGGTGATGACGCATTCAGCTGCGAAGAGCACGAGCATCGGGTCGGTGGCTGCCAAGGATCAAGAGGATCGGCGGTTAGCGCAGACGATAGAAACGGCATTTGCTCGGTGCTTTGCCCGGGACTACAACACCCAGTTGATCGGCGGTGCCGTGGAACCCTTATATCAGCCCGCATCAGCCACACAGCCCGCCCGACTGCTGTACCGCG
>JAYNPH010000075.1:0-7961 GCA_038113685.1 Gammaproteobacteria bacterium | reverse complement strand
CTTCAGCGTTGCATGAGGTCGCGCATTGGTGTGTTGCCGGCGATACTAGACGTCAGTTGGAGGATTTCGGCTACCACTATATTGCCGGGCCTCGCACGCCAGATCAGCAAAATGCTTTCTTTGCTCTGGAACTATGGGCTCAGAGTCTTGAAAAGCAGTTTGCCCAAGCTGCGGGCCTAGATTTTATTCCCAGTGCAGACAATTTATTGGCTGACTCGGCGGGCTTCGGTCAGGCCATTGATGCGTATGAATCCCGGTTGCTGGAATGGTTGGCGAGTCCGGCGGGCTCGCGGGCCAGGCGTTTCATTCAAAGTCTAAAGCGTAGTTTCAGCACTGGGCGTGAGACGCTCAGGTCCGAGGTTGATCAAGTGGAACGGCCGATTCCCATGGCTGGTTCCGCACACTGGGGGCGTAGCGTTGACTGATGTTGTGGACTGCATTGTGGTCGGGGCTGGCGTGGTAGGTCTGGCTGTGGCGGCGCGTCTGGCCGCTGAGGGCGTCGAAGTGGTGGTGCTGGAACGACACGGTCTGATTGGCTCGGAAACCAGTTCACGTAATTCGGAAGTCATCCACGCCGGTATTTATTACCCCACGGGTAGCGCGAAGGCGCGGCTGTGTGTCCGTGGTAAACAACTTTTGTACGAGCACTGTGCAAAGTACGCCGTTCCGTTCAGGCGCTGCGGTAAAGTCATTGTCGCCACAAGCGAAGCCCAACGACCAGTGGTTGACGGGTACATTGAGCAGGCCCGGCGCAACGGCGTGACCGATTTGAGCTGGATTGATCGAGGCCAGTTGCATGAGCTGGAGCCCGAAGTGCTCGGTGTTGGCGCTGCCTTGTCGCCCTCAACGGGTATTATCGACTCTCACGCTTACATGCTGAGCTTGCAGGGTATGTTGGAAGCAAACGGCGGCTTACTGGCTTTGAATAGCCCAGTAACACAGATTGAAGCCGGGCCGACACTCATGGTGCACACGCCGCAAATGAGCCTTGGCGCTCGCTGGGTCATCAATGCCGGTGGGCTGAGTGCCCCAGAATTGGCGGCCAATGTTCCCGGTGCTCCTCAGGCTTACTACGCTATCGGCCACTACTATACGTATTCCGGCGCCCAGCCTTTTGGTCGTTTGGTTTACCCAACTGCTCAGGATGGCGGTCTTGGCGTGCACGTCACCTTGGATTTGGGCGGGCAGGTTAAGTTCGGACCGGATGTTCGCTGGATCGATTCTGTGGATTACACCTTTGACGACAGCCGGCGCCCGGAATTTGTTGAAGCCATCAAAGCGTATTATCCGGGTCTAGACGAGGAGCGCTTGCAACCGGGCTATACCGGCGTTCGGCCCAAGATAGCACCGGCGGGGGTCGCCGCGGATTTTGTTATTCAAACTCCGGCGGATCATGGCGTGGCAGGTCGCATTAATTTGCTGGGTATTGAATCGCCGGGTCTGACCTCGTCGTTAGCCATTGCCGAAGCCGTTAGTGAGATTACTGGCTATTCCGCCGGTAAGGTCGGCACTCTTGGCTGACTCTCAACAATCCGATGCGGATAAACTTCATGCGCAAGTCGGTTTGCGAATCGGCCTTGTGGTTAACCCGGTGGCGGGTATCGGCGGTGCCGTCGGGTTGCGGGGCAGTGACGGAGAGTCGGTTCAGCAAGAAGCCCGCCGGCGCAGCGGTATTCCCAGAGGCCAAGAGCGTCTTCACGCTTTTTTAGTCCGCCTTCAGGAGATTCTCGGTTCGTCTTTACACGCCGTTGAATGGTTGTCTTGGGGCGGGGAAATGGGCTGTCGAGGGCTGGCGGCCATGAAAATACCGGCTCGGCAACTGGGCCAGCCCGAACAGCCTTCCACCTCAGCTGATACCAAGACTGCCATCAAAACCCTGTGCGCAAAATCCATTGATTTGCTCATCTTCGTCGGCGGAGATGGCACGGCCAGGGATGTGCTGAACAGTGTGTCGAATGACGTCTGTGTACTCGGCTTGCCTGCCGGGGTAAAGATGCACAGCGGGGTCTTTGCGATCAGTCCGGCTGCGGCGGCTGAAGTGGTCGCCGGTTTGCTGCAGGGGCGATTAGTGGGCCGTATGCCAAGGGAAGTGCGAGACTATGAGGGCGATCTCCAAGCATCTGACGGGCCGGTAGTCACCCGGCGCTTTGGTGAGCTTTGGGTGCCGGAAGCGGCGAGCTATTTGCAGCAGATGAAAATCGGTGGCAGAGAAGATGAGGGCTTGGTCGTTGAAGAAATTGTCAGCCATTTCCTAGATCACGAAGAATTGTATGAGCACAAGGCGCTGGTTCTGGGGCCGGGTAGTACCTGTCTTGCGATCAAGCAAGCATTGGGTTTAACCGGGACTCTGCTTGGGGTGGATGTGCGCTTGCCTAACGGTCAATGCCTAGAAAACGTCACCCGGGATCAGCTGCTGACGTTGGTTCAGGGTCAGCCTGTTCTAGTGGTTCTGAGCTTTACCCGGCATCAGGGTTTCTTGCTTGGGCGCGGCAACCAGCAGCTTGGGGCCGAATTGTTCGAGCGGCTGAAATGGCCCGGGGATGTGATGGTGCTGGGGTCGCGAACAAAGCTTGCTAGCCTAGAGCACCGGCCCTTACTGGTGGATACCGGCAGCCCTGAGCTTGATCGTGAGCTGTGTGGTCTCGTCAGCGTGCTCACGGGCTACGAAGACTTTCTGCTTTACCGCGTCGGCACGACCCTCGGCGGCTAAACCAGCTCTTGATACCGACCTTTCTTACTGTCGGTAGTCGTCTAAGAATCGTTTAACGCGCCCGATGGATTCCTGCAGTTGCTCAACGTGGGGCAAAAACACCACGCGGAAATGATCGGGCTTGGGCCAATTAAAGCCTGTCCCCTGTACCATCAGCACTTTTTCCGCCAGCAGAAGATCCAGCACAAACTGCTCGTCGTCTTTGATGTTGAACCGCTGGGTATCGATCTTGGGGAACAAATAAAGTGCGCCCCTGGGTTTTACGCAGGAGATTCCGTCGATTTCATTTAGCAGTTCCCACGCGACGTTGCGCTGCTCATAAAGGCGCCCACCCGGTTTGGTCAACTCGAAGATACTCTGATGACCGCCAAGGGCTGTTTGAATGGCGTGTTGGGTGGGCACGTTAGAGCATAGCCGCATGGACGCCAGTATATTCAGGCCTTCGATGAAATCCGCAGCGCGATCCCGGGCGCCGCTAACAATCATCCAACCGGTACGAAACCCTGCCACCCGATAAGACTTGGAAAGACCGCTGAACGTCATAATCAGCAGGTCATCAGCGTAGGAGGCCAGCGGAATGTACTCTTGCTCGTCGAATAATATTTTGTCGTAAATCTCGTCAGCAAAGACCACTAAATCGTGTTCGCGGGCGATGTCGATAAGTGCCTGCTGCATTTGGGGCGTGTAAACCGCTCCGGTCGGATTGTTGGGGTTGATGACCACGATGCCCTGAGTTTGAGGCGTTATTTTGCTGCGGATGTCCGCCAGATCCGGCTGCCAATCGTCTTCCTCATTGCACAGGTAGTGCACAGGCTTACCACCGCACAAATTTACGGCGGCACTCCACAAAGGGAAATCTGGGCTGGGTATCAATACCTCATCGCCGTCGTTGATCAGCGCCTGCATGGACATCACTACCAGCTCAGATACGCCGTTACCAATGTAGATGTCTTCAACATCCACGTCGCGGATGTTAATTTGCTGACAGTACTGCATCACGGCTTTACGCGCGGCAAACAGACCTTTGGAGTCGCAATAACCCTGTGAGTGAGGAATGTTACGCACCACGTCACGCAGAATTTCCTCCGGCGCACTGAATCCCCATGGCGCAGGATTGCCAATGTTCAGCTTCAGGATTTGATTGCCTTCCGCTTCCAGCTTATTCGCCGCTGTTAAAATCGGTCCGCGGATGTCGTAGCAGACATCGGCAAGTTTTTCCGATTTGCGGATGGTTCTGGGCTGAGGCGTATTAACCTGTGTCATTTGCGTCCCTAAATCTTGGCGTGAAGAATGCGCTAGAGGACTAGTCTAAGGCGCAGCCTTTGGCTTAGCATCAACTAAGTCATGGAATCGAGGGTATTGTGAGCGATCAATCCGAAAAAGTCGTCAAGAGCGATGCACAGTGGCAAGCCCTGTTGACACCAGAAGAATATGTGGTGACGCGACAGGCTGGAACCGAACGGCCGTTTACCGGTATGTACTGGGACGAAGAACGTCCGGGAACGTACTTGTGCAAGTGCTGTGACGCACCTTTGTTCGATGCTCAAACGAACTTTGATGCCGGCTGCGGCTGGCCAAGTTTTTATGCGCCCTTGTAATCCCAGGCCCTGATTAACCGTGAGGATCATTCTCTGGGTATGCGCCGTATCGAAGTGCTCTGCGCTCGTTGTGACGCGCATTTAGGGCATGTGTTTCCAGACGGTCCAGCTCCTACCGGGCTGCGTTACTGCATGAACTCAGTATCGCTGACTTTGGAGCCTGAAGAAGACTAGTGTACTCGAAAGCCCCTATTTGCCGCGGCAAGCGAGGGCGACTGACAATGAAAACGACGAACTATTTGGGGAGAAATACATGAGTCCAGCTGATATTGCTGCCACCTACCCGGACAAGCCGGCCTACATCATGGCCGAAACCGGGGAAACCGTTACCTTCGCGCAACTGGAAGCCTCTGCTAACCAGGGCGCTCAGCTTTTCCGGTCGCTTGGACTCAAGCGTGGCGATCACATCGCCATACTGCTGGAAAACCACTCTCGCTTTTTCCAAATTTGCTGGGCAGCCCAGCGCGCCGGGATTTATTTCACTGCCATCAGCTGGCGCTTGCAGCAGCAGGAAGTGGACTACATCGTCAACAACTGTGAGGCGCGGGTGTTTATCACGTCTCATGCCCGCAAGGAAGTCGTGCAACCGCTTGTCGGCAAAATGCCCCTAGTGGAGCAGTGCTATATGCTCGACGGTACCATTGACGGCTTCGCCAGTTGGGAAGACACCGTTGCCAAAATGTCTGATCAGCCCATTGCCGATCAGAGTGAAGGCGCTGCGATGCTGTATTCCTCCGGTACGACGGGATACCCAAAGGGCGTAAAACGCCCGCTGCCTGAGCAGGCCTATGGCGAAGAGGAGGGCGTGGATCTGCTGAAGGTGCTCTACGGCGCGAATGAGGATTCCATCTATTTGTCGCCTGCGCCGCTGTATCACGCCGCGCCACTGGCCTTCACCATGAATTGCATTCGCACGGGTGTTCCTGTGGTCGTAATGGAGCACTTCGAGGCCGAGTTCGCCCTAGAGTGCATTGAGCGTTACAAGATCACCCACAGCCAGTGGGTGCCCACCATGTTTGTACGCATGCTTAAACTGCCAGAGGAAGTAAGGCTCAAGTACGACGTGAGTTCGTTGCGCTGTGCCATTCACGCAGCGGCACCATGCCCCGTGCCAATCAAAGAGCAAATGATTGATTGGTGGGGGCCAGTGATTTACGAATACTACGCCGGCACCGAGGGCAACGGATTTGTGCAGTTAAATTCTGAAGAGTGGCTGGCGCATAAGGGCTCCGTCGGCAAACCACTAACCTGCGAGCTGCATATCTGCGATGAGCATGGGGAAGAAGTCCCCGTGGGCGAATCGGGCACTATTTACATGGACGGCGGCGGCACCTTCGAATATTACAAGGACGAAGATAAAACGAACGATTCCCGGCACCCCAAGGGCTGGTCCACGCTGGGTGATGTGGGGTATCTGGACGAGGATGGTTATCTGTACCTGACCGACCGCAAACACTTCATGATCATTTCCGGCGGGGTCAACATTTACCCGCAAGAAGCCGAAAACGCGCTGATTACGCACGATGCCGTAGTGGACGTGGCCGTGTTCGGTGTCCCCAACCCAGACTTTGGTGAGGAAGTGAAGGGTGTTGTTCAGTTAAAGGATCCGTCCTTGGGCACGCCAGAAATGGAAGTGGAGTTGCTGGATTATTGCCGCAGCCAGTTGAGCAGTATCAAGTGCCCGCGCAGCATCGACTTTCGCGATGAGCTGCCACGACATCCCACGGGTAAGCTGTATAAGCGCCTGCTCAAGGACGAATACTGGGCCAACCAGTAATCCGCGCTGACGTTCACAAGATTCGGGGCGCGATTCGCGCCCTTGGTTTACCGGGTTTGAGTCTTCAGCACATTGGCCGGCGAAAACTGATCGGTTAAGGGTCGAGTGGCCGTGTCCCAATCCGGCCGTTGTCGGTCAAGGGCTGCCAAGCGTTTGGCGTATTTTTTTATCGGAATATCAAACGGCTTCATTGCCGGCGCGAGCGCCTCAGCTCGATCACTCAAAGTCTGCTTTGAAAGTTGTGTGCGCTGTGCCGGCGCTGATTTCGCTTGAGGCACCAAGATCACGCGGTTGCCGGTAGAGGCTTGGCGAAAGTTCAAAAAGCGACCGAAAACTTTGGCGTAAGTTGCGGACTCGTAGTCGTAGAGGCGACTCGCAGCAAAGGTATTGGCCACCAGAACACCGTCATCGGATAACAAAGCGCGCATCTCACGCAGGAACTCCACAGTCATGAGATGTTCGGGAATGTACTCGCCGTTGAAGGCATCGAGAATGATCAGGTCGTACTCAATACCCTTTAGCGCCGCGCGCTTGCCGAACACTCGGGCATCCTGGGTGATGGTTTTATTTTGCGGATCTTCGATAAAGCCGAAGTAGTCTGTTGCGATCCGTACTACGGCCTCATCGATTTCCACGGTCTCGATTACTGCGCCGGGGACCAGATCTCGAAGCGCCATCGGCAGCGTGCCGCCCCCCAGTCCAACAATCAGAATCCGCTGAGGATTTGGTTTGAGCAGCAGGCTCGCCAGCGACATCTTGGTGTAGGAGAACACCATTTTCTTGGGGTTACTCAGATTAATACAGGTTTGGGTGCTGTCGTCGCGTTTTTGGGCGAACTTGAGACAACGGGTGCCGAAACTATCTTCAACGATGATGCGGCTATAAACCGAACGCTCTTCGTGGATGAGCTTGGCTTGGGCCGCAGCGGATAGCAAAAGGGTAATGCCGAGCGCAAAGCAAAGAGACCGTATTCGCTTGTTTGGTGCCACGTTAGCTCCCTTTAGTGGTCGGTAGTCGGGGTTTAGAGGCGCGGCTGAGGATTTAAAGGACAGTTCCCACGACTCAGGTAAAACCGAGATCTGCGCATAATTAATCACGGTAAGTCTGTGGCTGCAATTAGTGCGGGCAAAACGTAGCTCAGTGATAGGAGTTCAAAGCCGGAGATTTCTGCACAGCAAGCAGATGAAGCATCGATACTGAGAACCTGCTCACAGTCTCAAGGAGGTCATTTTCCCTGCGGATAATCATACTGAGACCTTGGTGTCGTGATCGTTTTAGACCGTGAAAATAGTGCCGGGGTTAAGGGCATCACTAACTCCCACGAAAAGATGCTCAAAAACACCGAATTCAAGTCGCTGGAAGGAAAAAAGAAGCGAAAAAAGAAACGAACAAAGAACGGAAACAAGGAAGGAAAAAACTGTGAGCAAACTCTATGCAATCGTCATGTTGGTCTGTGTCGCATTTTTGACAGGTTGTGAAGCTGAAATGGGAGGGGCAGATTGGTGCGCGGAAATGGATGAAAAATCAAAGGCCGATTGGAGCGCGAATGAGGCAATGAAATACGCAGAGGACTGTATCGCGCTGCCAGGTCAGCAGTAGGCAAAGCCCAACTGCGAGATTTTAACTTCGCTGCTTTAGGCTTTTTCAAAGCTAAAGCGGTCGGGAGCAAAAGGCAGACCGGAGCAGCCGTTGTCCTGTCCTTTTCATGCAGCTTGGGTGACTACCATGCGCGTTTGTGCAACGAGTGAGGAATTGATGGCCAGCACCACCAACACAAAAGTACTGTACATACGAATACTGAAGGTTCTTTTCGTGCCGTTGCTGCCTTTGCTCGGTGTGCCAGATGTGATCGCCCAAGACGCTGAATCGGTCTTCG
>JAYNPH010000074.1:8112-11051 GCA_038113685.1 Gammaproteobacteria bacterium | reverse complement strand
TTGAAAGCCCGGACACGTTTAAGCGTCCGATATATGCTGGTAACGCTATCGCTACTGTGAAATCCAACGATGCGGTCAAGGTGGTCTCAGTACGTGGTACCGCTTACGACGCCGTAGCGAATTCAGGCGGCAGCGCCAGCGTGGAAAGCATTGATACGGTTGCCGATGCGGGTATCTCCAGCTTCGTTTCCCAAGAAATTGCCGAGTCTGAGCGCCCCGAACTGACCGCTGCAAGCGTAATCATTTCCGGTGGTCGCGGTATGCAAAACGGCGAGAATTTCGGAATGCTGGACGGCATTGCGGACAAATTGGGTGCCGCGATCGGCGCCTCTCGAGCCGCTGTGGATGCAGGATTTGTTCCCAACGACATGCAGGTTGGACAGACGGGCAAGATTGTTGCTCCGGACCTGTACATCGCTGTTGGTATCTCAGGTGCTATTCAGCACTTGGCCGGCATGAAAGACAGCAAGATCATTGTCGCCATTAACAAAGACGAAGATGCGCCAATCTTCCAAGTCGCCGACTACGGTTTGGTGGCTGATTTGTTCACAGCTCTGCCGGAACTGGAAGCACAGATCTGATCCGGCGCAGACCGATGCGCAAAAAAGGGCCCAACGGGCCCTTTTTTTTGATCAAACAAATGCCCGGGCGCTTCGACCGCCTAGCTGTGCCGTTTATCGGTAAACCACGTTACGGGTTGGGCGAAGTCGTCCACTTGATTCACTACGTCGAGCACTAAGGCGAATAACGCCATACGAATCAACATGCCGTTATCCGTTTGCCGAAAAATGGCTAAGTTGGGATTTTGGTTCAGGTCGTCGTCCAATTCTTGTGCTTGGGCCCGGGAGTCCCGCGGAAGCGGGTGCATGATGACCGTATTCGGTTCGCAATTTTGGGTGTAGATCGCCTGATTTAGACGGAACAGTCCGCGGTAACGATCAGCCTCCTGCTGGGAAGGAAATCGCTCTTCCTGCGTGCGCGTTACGTACAAAATGTCCACGCCCCCAATACCTGCCGCCATATCTGTGTATTGACGCACTTCATGACCTGCGGCTTGCAATAAGGTCACTATGTCTTCGGGCAAGGCCAGTTCCGGCGGCGAGATCAGGTGCAGGCGGATGTTGTCGTAAAGACACAATAATTTGCACAGCGAATGCACGGCTCGTCCATATCGCAGATCACCAATCAAGGCGATGCTCAGCCCGTCGATGCTTTGACCCTGGGCCGCAATCTCCGTGCGCATGGTATACAGATCCAACAACGCTTGGCTGGGGTGTTCGTTGGGACCGTCGCCACCGTTGATAACCGGTACACGGCTGGCTTCGGCAAATTTGGCAACGCTGCCAGCTTCCGGGTGCCGCATGACGATGACATCACTGTAGCCCGACAGAACCCGAGCGGTATCGTAGAGGGATTCACCCTTGGCCAAGGAGGACGATTTGGCTTCGGCAGTTTCGCGTACCTCCCCGCCCAGCAGGTTGAAGGCAGAGCCAAAGGAGACCCGGGTCCGAGTGCTCGGTTCGAAAAACATATTCGAGAGGATAGCTCCTTGCAGCACTCGGGTGATCCGGCTACGCATCGCGTAAGGCTGCATTTGGTCCGCTACTTCAAACACTCGATCCGCCGCCGCTCGGTCGAATTGATCCACAGAAATAATGTTAGCGCCTACAAAATTCAAAGATACTTCCCTTGCTAAGCGGATGTCGGTGATATTATGGATGCTGGCTGACAAGCGCCAGCAATATTGATCATATTGATCGAAACGTGACCTTGCCGAGACCGCCTTGCTGGGCGTTTTAGCCAGTTATCGAGCATCGATGGTAGGGCAGGCGAAAGATCAGTCGAAAAGGCTGTGTTTACAGATTGGGTTCCCAGCGCACAGTGCGGTGGGCGGATGTCCCGCAAGAGTAGGTTTCTTACATGACGAATGAGGCAACGCACACGAGCGTTTCTGACAACGACGACAAGCTGCCCTTTACCTTTGCTCGACGGTTCGGCGTTGTGGTGGTCAAGGATGAAGCTAATCAGACTGTCGAGATTTGCGCTAAGTCGAATCCGAGCCTGACCACGTTGGCAGAGATTCGTCGGCACATGAAACGCAGTGCCCGCATTCGCTTGGTTAGCGAGGACGAATTCGACGAGTTGGTCACCTCTGTTTACGCAGGAGACTCCAGCGAAGCCAAACAGATGGTAGAGGACTTAGGGGATGAAATGGATCTTGCCAGCCTCGCCAGTGCCTTGCCTGAAACGGAAGATCTGCTCGAGCAACAAGACGATGCTCCGATTATTCGGCTGATCAATGCATTATTAGCCCAAGCCATTCGAGAGAATGCGTCGGATGTGCATATCGAAACGTTCGAACAAATCCTCGTGGTGCGTTTTCGAGTGGACGGCGTGATGCGCGAGGTGGTCAGGCCGCGCCGGGAGTTGGCGTCTTTGCTCATTTCTCGGATCAAGGTGATGGCGAAACTGGATATTGCCGAGAAGCGCATTCCTCAAGATGGCCGGATATCGCTGCGCATCGGCGGGCGAGAGGTGGACGTTCGTGTCAGCACGATGCCGGCGAACTTTGGCGAGCGTGTGGTGCTGCGGTTATTGGATAAACAGGCGGGGCGGCTGAATCTGCAAAAATTGGGGTTGGCGCCCCATACCTTAGAGGCGCTGCAAAGCGTTGTGCACAAACCACACGGTATTTTTCTGGTCACTGGCCCGACGGGGTCTGGCAAGACCACCACCCTGTATGGCTCGCTTGCTGAACTTAACGGCAGTTCGATCAACGTCCTTACCGTAGAGGACCCGATCGAATATAGCTTGCCCGGAATCGGTCAAACTCAAGTCAATAACAAGGCCGACATGACTATTGCCCGAGGTCTGAGGGCCATTTTGCGGCAGGACCCCGATGTGGTGATGGTGGGAGAAATTCGCGACCTTGAAACAGC
>JAYNPH010000074.1:6422-8102 GCA_038113685.1 Gammaproteobacteria bacterium | reverse complement strand
GAAACAGCAGAGATCGCTGTCCAAGCCAGTCTTACCGGTCACTTAGTAATGTCCACATTGCACACCAACTCCGCAGTTGGGGCCGTTACGCGGCTAATCGATATGGGAGTGGAGCCTTTCTTGCTTAGCTCGAGCATGATTGGCGTACTGGCCCAGCGCTTGGTTCGGGTTTTGTGCCCCCACTGCAGTACCCAGCGACCGGCAAACTCAAACGAACTGGTGTTTTTGCAAGAGTCGGCGGCAACGGTTTATCAGGCCAATGGCTGCGGTGAATGTTCCCAGTCGGGCTTCCTGGGGCGCACGGGTCTGTACGAAATGGTTGTGGTAGACGAAAAGATGCGAGAACTCATACACGATTCCGCGAGTGGGCAAGTGTTGAGTCAATACGCCCGCAGTATCGCACCCAGTATTGGCGAGGATGGAAAACAAAAAATTCTCGCTGGCATTACGACGGTAGAAGAAGTTCTTCGGGTAAGCCTCGATGACTGATCGGCACCCGAACCGGGGTATTAAGCACTGATGGCAGCCTTTGAGTACCAAGCCTTAGACGGCAGAGGACGAACGCAAAAAGGCGTTATTGAGGCCGATAGCGCTCGCCATGCGCGCTCATTGCTGCGCGATCAGGCGCTGATGCCAACCAAGGTGAACGTTACCGCCAGCCAATCGGTTAACAAAGGTTCCGGGCTGTCATTCCCGCGTAAGCTTCGGCATCTGGATCGGGTGCTGTTTACCCGGCAGTTGGCCACCTTAGTCGGATCGAGCCTGCCGGTCGAGGCGGCTTTGGCTGCTGTGGCAGAGCAGGCCGACAAGCAGTATGTCAAAGGCCTCATAATGGCAGTCCGCAGCAAGGTGTTAGAAGGGCACAGCCTCGCCGTCAGCTTGGGCGATCACGGAAACAGTTTTAACTCACTTTACCGGGCCACCGTGGCAGCCGGAGAGCAATCTGGTTTTCTGGACAAAGTGTTGGAAAACTTGGCTGATTACGAAGAGCGCCAGTTCAGCGCTACTCGAAATGTCGAAATGGCCATGATCTACCCGGCCGTACTGCTGAGCATGGCGGTGCTGATCATTTCGGGCCTCATGGTGTACATCGTTCCGGACATGGTTAACGTCATCGTCGATACAGGACAGGAACTCCCTTGGTTCACGACAGTGCTCATCGCGATTACTGAATTTATGGCCAGCTACTGGTGGCTGCTAATCGTCGGGGCGGTGTTGGCGGTTGTTTTTGTCCGCTGGCTGTTAGCCCAACGACCTATGCGACTGCGCTGGGATCGCTGGAAATTTGAGATGCCACTGGTGCAACGGGTGACTCGCAGCGCTAACGCCGCTCGCTACACCAATACGCTCGCCATCTTAACGCGCTCTGGTGTGCCCTTAGTGGAGGCTATGCACATTGCTTCCGGCGTGGTTTCCAATCAATGGCTGCAGCGAGCCCTGACCGAGGCGACCCAACGAGTCAGTGAAGGCATTAGCCTGCATATTAGCCTGGCAAAAGTAGGGCAGATGCCGCCGATGTTGCTACACATGGTGGCCGCGGGGGAACAAAGTGGTACGTTGGACACCATGCTTGGGCGGGTGGCGGATTTTCAACAGTCTGAGGTGGAACGCGTGGTATCCGCATTAGTGAAATTGTTTGAACCGCTGATGTTGTTGTTGATGGGCGGCGTGGTACTTTTT
>JAYNPH010000074.1:0-6412 GCA_038113685.1 Gammaproteobacteria bacterium | reverse complement strand
TTTTTATTGTGATGGCAATACTGCTGCCGATGCTAAGTATGAATCAATTGGTTTGAGGCATGGCGCATCAACCTAAGCGCTAAGTGGAGCGCGGCGCAAAGCAACTTAGGCAAAACCGAGAGGGAAGGGATGAAACAACAGGGCTTTACGCTGATCGAGATTTTGGTGGTCATCGTTATTCTTAGCATTTTGGGCGGCTTGGCGGCGCAGACGCTTCTTTCTAGGCCCGACGCAGCCCGCGTTCAGGCAGCGCAAACCGATCTACGAACTTTGGCTGCCGCGCTAGACGTGTATCGACTGGATAACTATCGCTATCCGTCTTCGGATCAAGGTTTGCAAGCGTTGGTTGAGCGGCCTACGGGACGTCCAGAAGCTAAAAACTGGAATCCCAGTGGCTATTTGAAAAAGTTACCGCAGGATCCTTGGGGTACTGCCTATCTGTATGAGTACACAGACGGTGATATTCAGATTATCAGCTTGGGGGCCGATGGGGTCGAAGGTGGCGAAGGAAATGATGCTGACATTCGTCTCTCGGATCTCTGATTGGCTTTGCTTCAGTCCTGTCTTTGATTTATCTGCTCAGACATAACACGTCAGTTCAAAGAATGAGGTGAGGGCAAATGCGTAGCCCAAAAACCAGGCAAAGAACGAAGGAGGGAGCGGGTTTTACCCTAATAGAACTGTTGGTCGTTGTCGTGCTGCTCGGCGTCCTGATGGGAGCAGTGGTGTTTTCGCTGAATCCGGTTAGTGACGAACGAGGCCTGACGAATCTGGCTCAGCGTTTGGCTCAGCGCATCGAATTAGCCCGGGATAGGGCCATTCAAAATAACCAAGAATGGGGCCTGCATGTGCAGGCAGACGGTTATGGATTTGTGGCCTTTGACGATACCGCGCAACGCTGGGTGCCCCAGCGACAAAAGCCTTTTCAACCTGACGAGGCTCCTTCGCCATTGACCTTTGCGATAACGGTCGAAGAGGGTGGGTTTGCAGACATCGACCCCGGAGTTTTCATGGATACCACACCCGGTGCTGCAGGCGCTTCAGGTGGCGATCAAGACAAAAACCTGCCGGATGTCGTGTTCTTTTCGAGTGGTGAAGCCAGCCAATTTTATATTGACCTAGAGTCTTCCGGCGGCGGGCAGAGCGTTCGTTTGTCCACGGATGGTTTTCGCCCGGTGCGCGTTGAAAGCGCAGATGCCTTCGCAGCTGAGGTTCAGTAATGCGAGGTTTTACCTTACTTGAGATGCTCATCGCCATTGCCATTATCGGTGTTATCGGGGCTTCGGTCTCCACCGCCGTTGGCGGTGTAGCCAACCAAACCCGAGCCCTTGAACAACGCACCGTGGCCAGTTGGATTGCCAGCAACCATCTGACTCGTATGCGGTTGCTACAGCGTCAAAATCCCGGATCCGTGCGTGTGGGTAAGGAGCAAAGTCAGCTGGTGTTCGCTGATCGCGAATGGGAAGTGGTAACCGAGATTAAATCCACCGATCACCCGTGGATGCGGCGGGTGGAGGTTAGCGTTTTTGAATCCGATGACCTCGGGCGGCAGGGTCCGTTTGGTCAGACCTCCGGTTTTCTGGGTCAGTATTGATGTTGCCGCTCCGTCAATATCCTCAGGTTCCGAGCGCTGAAGAGCGCGGCTTCACCTTGCTGGAGATTTTAGTTGCTCTGACGATTTTTGCGGTGGTGGGTTTAATCAGTGCGCAGCTTTTAAGCAGGACGGTTGATTCTTATGATGTGCTTGAGGCGCGGGGGGAGCGTTTGGCGCAAATTCACCGCGCAATGATGATCATGCAGCGCGATCTTATGCAGTACCGTGATCGTGCACCGCGATCCACCGGTGTTGAAAAACCCTCAGCATTGATGATTGGAGATGAAGGCGCTCTCGTTATGACGCGAGGCGGATGGCGTAATCCCTTGCGGCGACCGCGCTCTGAACTGCAGCGAGTGGGCTATCGTCTGCAAGACGAGAGGTTAGTGCGCGCATACTGGCCGATTCTTGACGGGTTGGGGGATGAAGAGCCAGTCACCCAGACCTTGTTGGAGGATGTGGAGGAGTTGGAATTTTTTGTGCTGGATCAGGCTGGAACCCAACACAAGTTCTGGCCGCCGGCAGGTGCTTTAGCTGACGCGCAGTTGTCTGCCCTTATCCTGCGCGTTCGCCTGGCTCCTCTTGGTGTCGTGGAGCGGATTTGGGAGGTGCCGCATGGCTGATGTTGATCCGTCACAGCTACCCGCTACCGAGCAGCAGAAATTCACCAGTCGCCAATCAGGGGTTGCCCTGATTACGGTGCTGCTGATTACCGCGATTCTTGTTGGCCTCACGACACAAATTCTGTCCAGTCACCACCTTGTGACCGCTCAGCATCAAAATAGCTTTGAACAAGAACAGGCCCTGCAATATGCGATAGGGGCCGAAGAACTCGCTCGACAAGCCCTATACGATGACTTCATAAATTCCGGTCCGGGCGTCGATCATTTGGAGGAGCTGTGGGCTCAGCCCGCGCTGCCTTTTGATCTGGACGGGGTAGGGGTGCTGCAGGCCTACGTCGTAGATTTACATCGATGCTTCAATCTCAATAATTTGGGAGGTAGTGCCGGAACATTGAATCACGAACGCCTCAAGCGCTTATTGACAAGCTTAGAACTGTCCCCAGATCTCGCTGACTTGGTAAAAGATTGGGTGGATGCGGATCAAAATACCATGGGCTTTGGGGCGGAGGATTCAACATATCAGCTAAAACAACCCCCTTACTTGGCCGCCAATCAACCTATGACGGACATCAGCGAACTCAGTTCACTGGCAGAGGCAGAGCCGGCTCAAATAGGCCTGTTGGCCAAGCGCACCTGTTTGCTACCGGATACTGCCACGAAGATAAACGTTAATACGGCGTCGGCCCTTACGCTCAGTGCGCTGGATCCGACGGTTACCGTCAATGATGCGTTGGCGATCACCCAGCTACCTCGAAATTTCTTAACCGTGGATGAATTTTTATCGTCGAATCCAACGTTTAATGCCGTTAGGGATGATCTTTCTGTGACCAGCGAGTACTTTTTGCTCATCGCCCAAGCGCAGCTTAATCGCAGTCGTGTTAGCCTTCATTCCCTGATGCGGCGGGATCCGGGTAACGGAGCCGTTACGCTGCTTCAACGAGATTTTGGCAAGCGGTTCCGCCATGACTATATGGTTCCCGAGAGCGAAGATTCCACATGAGGACATTGCAAACTAACACCTCGGACTTACGTTAGCGTACCTAATGACGATGCTTTTATTCATGCCACTCAACGCGGTAGAACCCACCGCTGATAACTGCACCTGGCAGTGGTGTTACCGCGAGCCGAGTGGCCAAATTACGACGGGGCAGGTTGCGTCGCAGGATTTGTCAGGCCTTGTGGAGAACAATCCAACTTGGTTTGAATCGCACATGAACATTGGCCTAGTGCTGCCCAGCGACGAAGTGCTGCGTATTGCAGTTGACGTACCGGGTCGCACAGTTAACAGCATGAAACTGGCTCTGCCTTTTGCTCTGGAGGAGTACCTAACCAGCGATATCGAAACTGTTCACATTGCCCACGGCAGGATTCGCCCGGGTCATCGGGTTAGTTGCGCAATTATTGATGAGGAGCGGTTAACGAATTGGCTCCGACACTTTGCAGAGGAAAATATCGCCTTGGGCTGGGTGCTTTCAGAGGCGCAATTGCTGCAGGGGAACGCCTCTGAAGTGACCATATTGCTCGATTCACCTGCGCCGGAACAGGTGCTGGTGGTATCAGACGATCAAGATGCTCCGGTGGATCGGAGCATGCTGGCGACAGTTTTGAACAGCATTGAAACAGATGCCGTACGTTGTATTGGCGGCAGGTTAAGCGATCTTGAACTAGGGCAGTTGGCGTCGACTCCAGAGATCATTGAAGTCGAAACACCGTCACTTCAGTACTTGACCGAACGTTTGGCAAGTATCGCTGTGACTAATTCCTCAGGGCAGGGCTCTTTTAACTTGCTTCAGGGTAACTTCGCAGTCCGTGCCGAGGATTCGGATCTAACGGTGCGATGGCGGCGCACTTGGTTCGCCGCTGGGCTGTGGCTTTGTTTGGCTGCGTTAGGACTCTTGGTGCAAGGCTATTGGTTTAAACATCAGGCCGATGAGCGGCATGCCAGCAATGTCGCAACCTACCAAACGTTGTTCCCAAACGACAATCCACCGACCACAACCTCTCAGCTCAAGCGACGGCTCGCCAACAAATTGACACCTTCCGCCGACAGCGACTCAAACCAGAGTATGGTTGATCTGGTTTTGCGTACCTCATCTGTTTTCGGCGCTGGCGCACAGGTGCAGGCACTACGGTTCCGTGAAAAACAGATGTCACTTACCGTAGATGTGATTATCGGGGGCTTTGATGAGCTGGACGCTATAAAAGCGCGGGCGCGGCAAAACGGCATGACCGTAGACGTGAGCGACGCGACGAAAGAAAACAACGCGGTAAGGGCACGACTGGTCGGGAAATACTTATGACAAATTTACTGACCCGTGTTTCAGACGCTGTCGCATCGACCCCAGCCCATCGCTGGTATGCGGAAAAAAGCCACAACGATCGGCGTATCGTGCGTTTGCTGGTGCTGCTGACCGTTGGCCTCGTTTTTGTTGCAGGCATCTGGATACCGGTAACTGAGTTTCAACAACGCGAACGTGAACGAGCCATTGCCGTTCAAAGTTTGTTTGAGTGGATTACGTTAAACCGAAGTGACTTAACCAAGGCTAGCCGTCGGCAAAATGCCAGCGCTGATTCAACGCTTTCCAGCGGTCCGACCATTGCCAAGATCACAAATAGCGCGGCTCAGTTCAATATTGTCTTATCGCGGCTGCAGCCCGAGGCCGACGGCACCGTAAGTGTCTCTGTTGAACAACAGTCGTTTGACAAGCTGATTCGATGGTTAGCGCTCTTGGAGCAAGAGCAGCAATACGTGGTAGAGCGAGGTAGCGTTGATCGTGGAAGCCAACCTGGGGTGGTTAGCGCTCAGTTTCGATTTCGATAGAGTGCGCAGCAGGGGATGTGGATGCAAGGCTGTCCCGATAACAAAAGCTCATAACGGAACCCTCGTAATGCGTTATGGCGCCCTACGTAGTTTAACATAATATATATTATGCGAAATTTATAAGCGACGGGCAGGACACTGTTTACTTCGGAACAGTTCCTCTGGGTTTGCTCCTATAGCTTTAGTTTTTCAGCCCGGCCTCAATAGCATTTCGCGCTACTTCACCGAACGCGCCACCCAAGGTACAATTTCCCAAGGCGGCAGAGATTCATCAGCGCCAAACCGCGGTAACATGCCTTTATGACGAGCAACAAATCTAATTTATCGGTGACCTTTTGGGGCGTCCGAGGTTCAACGCCTGTGCCCGGTCCCAACACTGCTCGTTACGGGGGTAATACACCTTGCGTTGAAGTCAGAGCGGACGATTCGATTTTAATATTGGACGCCGGCACCGGCATACAAAGTTTCGGTCGAGCCATGCGTCAGTTTACCGAGGAACCCGTTAAGCTCGACCTATTTTTGACCCACACCCACTGGGATCACATCCAAGGCCTGCCCTTTTTTCAGCTGGCCTACGACCCTCGCAATGAAATACACATCATCGGTCCAAAACGCGATGGCGCGTCGCTGATGGACTGCCTTGAGCGTCAGATGTTACCGCCGAATTTCCCCGTGCCATTTTCGCTGCTACAAGGGGTTAAATCCGTTACCGAAATCGGTGCCGGCGAAACCAGAACCTTTGGCGACGCAACGGTGACCGGCGAATTCCTCAATCACCCGAATGAAAGTATGGGCTATCGAATCGACTGTGGCGACAAGTCCTTGGCCTACTGTCTGGATCATGAACACGGCGATTCAGAAGAAATTCATCCAGGCCTTGCCGCCCTGGCACAGAACACCGATATGCTGGTCTTTGACGCAGCATACAGCGATGAGGAATACCCGAGCTTTCGTGGATGGGGTCATTCCACATGGCAGGAAGGTTATAAAACCGCCCGGGCACTCGACGTGAAAACGCTCGCGCTTGCCGGCTTCAATCCCGGCGTCGTCGACACCGATTTGGATGCGATTAAGGTTCAAGTTGACGAATTACCCGGTGCCGTTGTCATCGCCACCGAAGGCCAAACCCACACATTGTAAGAGCGCCGCGCCCTCTTACTGTCTTTCGTCTGAAACGGCTAAGAAATGCTGATATGGAAACTGCTGACGTTGTAGAGATTGTTGCTCAGGTCATCCCGGATCTTGAACCCGACGAAATTCAAATTCTCGTCGATATTATGGATCAGCGGCAAGCACAAGCAGGAACTATCATGCTCTCTCAAGGCGATACGGGTCGGGAACTGCTACTGCTGCTGAACGGCGAGTTTTCGGTTT
>JAYNPH010000073.1:9913-11262 GCA_038113685.1 Gammaproteobacteria bacterium | reverse complement strand
TCGTCGAGGTAGGCGGCACCGTGGGGGACATCGAGTCACAGCCGTTTTTGGAAGCCATTCGTCAGATGCGCATGGAAGCGGGCCGCACACGGTCCCTGCTTATCCACCTGACGTTGGTGCCCTATTTACGCAAAGCGGGTGAAATCAAGACCAAGCCCACCCAGCACTCGGTCAAGGAATTGCGCTCCATTGGTCTGCAGCCGGACATTTTGGTGTGTCGCTCAGAGGCGCCCATACCCGCATCCCAGCGAGGCAAAATCGCGCTGTTTACCAATGTTGAGGAGCGGGGCGTGGTCAGTATGCGCGATATCGATACGATCTATCAGGGACCGCTTGAGCTGCATGAACAGGGCTTGGATGAATTTGTGGTTGAGCAGTTGCAGCTGGACTGCCCACCGGCAGATCTTAGCGATTGGCGTCGAGTGGTGGAGGCCCAGCTGGCGCCCAAGCATGAGCTGAAAATAGCCTTTGTCGGCAAATATCTGGAACTGCTCGATGCCTACAAATCGCTAATTGAAGCCATTACCCACGCGGGCATTCAAACTGAAACTAAGATCCACATTGATTACATCGACGCCGAAGAATTGGAAAAAAACGGTACTGAGCGACTGGCCGGCGCAGCGGCGATTTTGGTGCCCGGGGGATTCGGGGGACGTGGCTTTGAGGGCAAGATTTTGGCCGCGGGCTATGCGCGAGAACACAAAGTTCCCTACCTAGGCATATGTTACGGATTACACGCGGCGGTCATCGACTTCGCCCGTCATCGTGCCGGTTTGGAAGGTGCCAACACCACAGAAATTCTGGACCAGCCGAAGCACCCGGTGATCGGGCTTATCACCGAGTGGACAGATCAGTCCGGTCAGGTGGAACAGCGCTCGGAAGAAGGGGACCTAGGTGGCACCATGCGCCTTGGGGAACAGGCCTGTGTGCTCAATCAGGGCAGCCTAGCCCAGCGGGTTTACGGTGAGAACGTGGTTTACGAGCGTCATCGGCACCGTTATGAGGTGAATAACAACTACGTCGATCAACTCAGTGCGAGTGGACTGGTTATCGGGGGACGGTCTGAGGACGGTGAACTGGTGGAGATGGTGGAGATTGAAGATCATCCATGGTTTCTCGCCTGCCAATTCCACCCGGAATTTACCTCTTCACCCCGGCGTGGACATCCGCTGTTCACCGGGTTTATTAATGCCGGCCTAGCACAGGCTGGCGTTGTTACCGCAGCCGCCTCAGAGGCGGAAAAGATTTGAGCGCCAGCACCCTGAGTGTTGGGACATAGGACACGCGGAGAAGTTAGAGCCATGCAACTTGCGCATATGACTGTTGGTGACGGACAGCCGTTGTTTGTG
>JAYNPH010000073.1:9498-9903 GCA_038113685.1 Gammaproteobacteria bacterium | reverse complement strand
ATCGAGAGTGAACGCCTAATCCTGAGCACCGCTGAGACGCTAAAACGAATTGGCGAAGACCTTGGAATCGGTATCATCTTCAAAAGCTCATTCGATAAGGCCAATCGTTCGTCCATTGACAGCTATCGCGGGCCCGGCATCGAAGAGGGGCTGCGGCTATTGCAGCAGGTAAAAACCCAACTGCAGATGCCGGTCCTTACCGATGTGCACGAAGATACGCCGTTGGACGAGGTTGCCAGCGTCGTTGACGTTATGCAGACGCCGGCCTTTTTGTGCCGGCAAACGAACTTCATTGTTCGGGTGTGCGAGCAGGGCATTCCGGTGAATATCAAGAAAGGCCAGTTCTTGGCACCATTGGACATGCTACATGTGGCGAAAAAAGCCCTGTCGACCGGCAATTCTCAG
>JAYNPH010000073.1:3696-9470 GCA_038113685.1 Gammaproteobacteria bacterium | reverse complement strand
TAGTCTCTGACATGCGCTCGCTGGCGCTGATGCGGCAAACTCAGTGTCCTGTGGTATACGACGCGACGCACTCGGTACAGATGCCGGGTGGACAGGGCAGCACCTCCGGCGGGCAGCGTGAAATGGTGCCGGTGTTGGCGCGGGCTGCGGTAGCCGCTGGTATTGACGGGTTGTTTATGGAGTGTCACCCCAATCCGGCGGAGGCGAAATCTGATGGCCCAAATTCTTGGCCTCTGGATCTGGTGAGCCAGTTGCTGCAGCAGCTTCAAGCCATTGATGCCACGGTAAAGGCATCGCCCCGGCTGGAAGACCAAGTATCGGTTTAGTTGCTGTTGTCGCAGCGGCAGGCTGATCGTCAGATTATTAGAGTTAACCACGTAGATAAGTTGTCTGACTTGCGCTAAAGCAGACACATAGGATTAGTCAAAAGGGAACGAATAGCATGAGCGCGAAGGCGAACATAGTAGCAGTAGCGGCCTGGGAAATATTGGATTCCCGGGGTAATCCAACCATTGAGGCTCTGGTGCGCACCGAGGATGGCGGGTACGGCCGGGCGGCGGCGCCCTCGGGTGCTTCCACCGGCAGCCGCGAAGCCTTGGAGCTTCGGGACGGCGATCCCCAACGTTACATGGGCAAGGGGGTTGAGAAGGCGGTTGGCTTCGTCAATGGTGAAATTCGTCAGGCTCTGCTTGGTGTGGACGCCGGCAACCAGCTGGATCTGGATGCTCGGCTGTTAAACTTGGACGGTACCGAGAACAAGGCGCGTTTGGGCGCCAACGGTCTGCTGGCGGTCTCTCTGGCAGCGGCCAAGGCAGCGGCGGCCAGTCAAAATCGCCCGCTTTATGCCCACATAAACGAGCTGGCCGGCGGTGGTGATATGAGCATGCCGGTGCCGATGATGAATATCCTAAACGGCGGTGTCCACGCCGATAACAACGTGGACATTCAGGAATTCATGATCCAACCCGTCGGCATGGGCTCTTTTCGAGAGGCGTTGCGCTGTGGGGTCGAGATTTTTCATCATCTTAAGCAGGTGCTGCAGTCAATGGGGCTTTCCACCGCAGTCGGGGACGAAGGGGGTTTTGCGCCGAACTTGGCATCTAACGCCCAGGCGCTAGAAGTGATAGAGCAAGCTGTCGCCAATGCAGGCTACGCCCTGGGTGGCGATGTGACGCTGGCCTTGGACTGTGCAGCATCGGAATTTTATGTGGATGGGCAATACGATTTAGCAGGCGAAGGAAAGCGGTACGATGCTTCAGCCTTTGTCGAGTACCTTGCCAGCCTCTGCGACAGTTTTCCCATTGTCTCTGTGGAAGATGGTATGGATGAAGCCGATTGGGATGGTTGGAAGGCGTTAACGGACCGTATTGGACGCGATGTGCAGTTGGTCGGTGACGACTTATTTGTCACCAACACCAATATTTTACAGCAGGGCATAGATCGCGGCGTGGCGAATTCGATTTTGATCAAGTTCAACCAAATTGGAACCCTGACCGAGACGCTCCAAGCCATAAACATGGCGAAGCAGGCCGGTTACACCAATGTCATTTCTCACCGCTCCGGGGAGACCGAGGATACGACCATAGCGGATCTCGCAGTCGGCACTGGTGCTGGCCAGATCAAAACAGGCTCGTTGTGCCGCTCGGACCGCGTGGCTAAGTACAATCAGCTACTGCGCATCGAAGCCGAATTGGGCAGTGCAGCGCATTATCCGGGCCGCGGGGCTATTTTCGCCCAAGGCTAGACCATGAACGAGGTCAGGCGCAGACAAGATCAGATGGCTCCATGGTGTGCCGGTGTGACGAAAGGCATGGGCCAATGAAAATCACGCTAGGCCTCTTGATCTTGGTGCTTGCGATCATGCAGCAGCAGATTTGGTTTGGTGACTCAGGCTACTTTGAACGAAAAGCCTTGGCCCAGCGGCATGCGCAGCAGCAGCAGCGCACGCAAATGTTGATTCAGCGTAACGCCAAGATGACCGCTGAGATTCTAGCGCTGAAAAGCGATGCGGAGGCTTTCGAGTCTCGGGCGAGAAGCGAGTTGGGCATGGTCAAAGACGGCGAGGTGTTCTATCTCATTCCCGAGGATGACGGCTAACGTGCAGCCAGTTCGATTTCCCATGCCAAGGCGGCAAAACGGGGCCTTACCAAGCGCCTTGATAAAGGCCTACCCAGAAGACTGGCAGGTTACTGAAATCTACGACCGGGGGTTTCGAGAAGAGGGCGAGCACGCGTATCTGTACGTAGAAAAGCGCTGTCTGAGCACGATCCCTGTGGCCCAATGGCTATCCGAGAGGTTTCAGATTCCCTTGATAGACGTGGGTTACGCGGGGATGAAAGACAAGTACGCGTTGACCCGACAGTGGTTTAGCGTGCGGCAGCCGGGATTGGCCGGCAGATTGGATGTCCAAGAATTAATGCTCAATCAGGGTGATGAGCAGATCAAAGTGCTGGCCAGTCACCGGCACCATCGCAAGCTGCGGCGGGGTGAGCATCAAGGCAACCGTTTTCGCATCACGCTCAGAGAACCGGATTCTGCTATTGACTGCCAAGCCCTTGCTAAGCAAATACAAGCAGGGTTCCCCAACTATTTCGGCCCTCAGCGATTCGGTCGTCACAATTTGAGTGATGCACTGGCGTGGCTGCGTCATCGACGCAGGCGCAAGGTCTCTCAGCAAGTTCGGGGTTGGCACTTGTCGGTGCTTCGAAGCTGGATTTTTAATCAGCTGTTGGCGGACCGGGTTACTGACGGTACGTGGCAAGAGGTTTTGGAGGGCGATGTCCTTACACCGTGCTCCAGTTCCGGGGGCGAAGTACCTGCCGGTCCCCTGTGGGGGCGAGGCCGCGAGACCCTATCCGGCGAAGCCCTTCGTCGGCAGCAGCAAACATTGGCGGCTTCTGCTTTGGCCGATAGCGGTCTGGCTCGGAATTTAAACGATCCCGAAACAATGTCCTTGGGTGAGGTCTGTGAGGCTCTGGAGTGTGCTGGGGTTGATCGTGGTCAACGCCCCCTGGCGGTAGTACCTTGGGACGTGCAATGTGAACGCGCTACGTCAGCGGTAACCCTGTCATTTAGCTTACCGGTGGGCGCCTATGCCACGGTCATGTTGGCCAACCACTTTGATTTGCAGGATAAGAGTGTGGAACACAGGTTATGAGCGAGTTCGACCTTCAGGGTATTGGCATGACCTCCCAGCGCACTCGCGACCGTTTGGTGGCGAGGCTACGAGAGCAGGGCATTGAAGATGAAGCCGTGCTGCGGTTGATAGGGTCGGTGCCGCGACACATTTTTATCGACGAAGCATGGAGTCACCGTGCCTACGAAGACTCCTCACTGCCCATAGGGCACGGACAAACCATTTCACAACCCTTTATAGTGGCGTTGATGAGCCAGTTGTTGAACGTCTCGCCCCGAGAGCGAGTTCTGGAGGTTGGTACAGGGTCCGGCTACCAGACCGCAGTTTTGGCCTCGCTGTGCCGGCGGCTGTACAGCATTGAGCGCATTGAGGCCTTAGTCCCTCGGGCGAAGAAACGCTTGGAAGCCATGAAGCTGCGCAATGTCACGCTTCGCTACGGCGACGGCTACGCGGGATGGTCGGAGAAAGCGCCCTTCGACGGAATTTTGGTGACCGCAGCGCCGCCGGAAATCCCTGTTGCACTGCAAGAGCAATTGGCCGTGGGCGGTCGTCTGATCGTGCCCGTGGGCACAGACCAATCCCAGTCTTTGAAAGTGATCGATCGCACTGAGGCGGGGTATACGGAGACCATAATGGAGCAGGTGCATTTTGTCCCCTTGGTTGCCGGCATCGAGCGGCGCTAAGACAGACAGCGGCCATGATTCGGACGATGACGCGCACAGTGGTCTTAACAAATATCGGGGCAACCTATGCGGGGGAATGAGGCTCAACCGGTTGGTAACGATCCTGAAGTTAAGCCTCGAATCTCAGGCGTGCTTTTTCGAGGCATTCTGATGGGCTTGGCCGAATTAGTGCCGGGCGTCTCCGGCGGGACCATGGCTTTTATCAGCGGTATCTACTATCGGTTGATTGCTGCGTTGGCATCTTTTGGTGTGGGATCCATAGCCCTGCTGCGGCATCCCCGAGTGTTTTGGCAGCATCACCAGCTGTCGTTTTTGCTCGCCCTCGGCGTGGGAATGGGCATCGGCATTGCCGCTTTTGCTCGACTGATTGGGTACATGATGGAGCACGCCCAGCCGGTTTTGTGGGCTTTTTTTGCGGGCGTCATCATCGTATCGGTATATCAAATTGGCTCGGCTCGACATACCAAGAATCTGCTGGCCTTCGGCGGTCTTGGTCTGATGCTGGGGCTAGGCTTCTTGTCGTTGCCGGCGCAAAACCTATCTGGCTCCCTGATTGCCCTGTACTTTGCCGGAATGGTGGCGGTATGTGCATGGATCTTGCCGGGGATATCAGGCAGCTTTGTGTTACTGCTTCTGGGTCTCTACGCAGATGTGATTGCCGCGGTAAATGTCTTTGATCTGACCTTTTTGCTCGTGCTCGGCGCTGGCTGCGCCAGTGGCCTGCTGCTCTTTACCCGCGGGCTTAGCTGGTTGCTTGCACATTATGAAGACCCATAACTGGCATTGCTGACCGGCTTTATGGCGACGGCATTGATTAAACTTTGGCCATGGCAGCAATCCGCATTGAGTTCCGATGGGGGATGGCAAAACCCGTCCGCTCCGCTGCTGTGGCCGAGTCAGTACGCGGCTGAGGTTGGAGCGGATTTTGTCTGGATTGCCTTTGCTGCTGCTGTCATTGGGGGCGCTGGCGTATGGCTGCTGTCCAAGTTCAGCCCGCGATAATGGCGAGATGCGCCGGGGCGTTCTGGCGGATGCCCAAAGCCCCAGTCGTTGCCCTAGCCATCGGCCTGATAATGACCTTGTCGGGGTGTGTGGCGCCAGGCACACCTGTAGTGACCGAGCGCTCGGCCACCAAGGTAAAAGGTGGGACCTATGTGGTTAAGAAGGGAGACACCCTATATTCCATCGCCTGGCGCTTTGACTTGGATCATCAACGGTTGGCGGCGGCTAACAAGATCGGTGCGCCTTTTACGATTTATCCCGGCCAGCGGTTGCGGTTGAGTGAACAACGTCCGCCGACATCGGCAAACACCAATGCGAATAAGATTGCCGGGACCTCTCAATCAAGCCAGCGGCCGGCTCAGTCAAGATCTCAAACCAAGCCCCAAGCCAAACCCAGAACCAAGACTCAAGTAACCCAGCAGGCAGGAGCTAAAACCCAGAAGGCCGCGCCTAGAAGCTCTGGATCGTCTCAAACGTCACGGCGCGACGACACTACTTGGTATCGGCCGCTACCGAGAAAGCCTGATGTGCCATTTGGTAGCAACAACAAGGGATTGGATTATGCGATTGGGTCTCGTGCAGGCGTCAGGGCCGCGCGCAGCGGCAAGGTCGTATATGCAGGGAATGGCATCGCGGGTTTCGAGCGACTCATCATTGTTCAGCACTCCAGCGATCTGCTGAGCGCCTACAGTTTTAACGGCAAAATGCTGGTTGAAGAGCAACAGCGAGTGAGAGGGGGGGCGGAAATAGCCCAGATATTGCCGCGTCCCGGCGTGGGCCAGACTCTGCACTTTGAGCTACGGCGTAAGGGCAAGCCGATCAACCCCCAAACGTTGATACCCTAGAGAGTTAGCGCTCCAGCAGCGCAATTTTTCCGGGTTTGCCGTCCCATTCCTCTGCGTCTTCGGGGGCTGGTTTAATCTCGGTGATGTTGGGCCAAACCTCTGCCAGTT
>JAYNPH010000073.1:0-3686 GCA_038113685.1 Gammaproteobacteria bacterium | reverse complement strand
GGCACCTGATCCTCGGGTACTTCGTCGTCAGCGAAGATGGCATCTACTGGGCACTCCGGCTCGCACAGGGCGCAATCGATACATTCGTCGGGGTGAATGACCAGCATGTTTGGTCCTTCGTAAAAGCAGTCCACCGGGCAGACTTCGACGCAGTCCGTGTGTTTACACTTGATACAGTTCTCGCCAACGATGAAGGTCATCTTAATTCCTTGTGGCCCAGTGAAGCGGAAAAGCGCGGTATTCTAACGGATGCTTCCCAACTGTCTAGGGAGTCCAAGATCTTTCTAGGGAGCTTTTGAAAGCGCCTTCCAGTGCGTCAAGTTTGCGGCATCAGGACGAAAACGGTGATTGTCGGCGTGTGTGGCTCGACTTAATCGCCGTTTTCCAAAGTGTTCTGTAGCTGATCCAGCATATCCAGCGCTTGCCGCGGCGACAGATTGTCGATGTCGAGCGCCTGCAGTTGGGTCAGCACCGTGGCCGCAGCCTGCCGCTGGTCCGGACTCATATCGGTAATTTCGTCTGGCATCATTTCCTCGGCGCTGGGTTCCGGCCCCACGAAAAGATCAGATTGACCGGTATTTATGGCTTCGCCAAGCACAGCGTGCTTTTCGAAACCCCGCAGTCTGGCGCGGGCAATGTCCAGTACTTCTTTGGGCACGCCAGCGAGCTTCGCCACTTGAATGCCGTAGCTTTGGTTGGCAGCGCCAGCTTGCACTTGGTAAAGAAAGACGATGTCGCCTCGGTGCTCCCGGGCGGTTAGATGAATGTTGCCCACATTAGGGCACTGAACCGGCAAGCTGGTCAGTTCAAAGTAGTGGGTGGCAAAAAGAGTAAGCGCGTGGCTGCCTTGGGCCAAGTTCTGCGCACAAGCCCATGCCAAGGCCAAACCATCGTAGGTGCTGGTACCCCGGCCAATTTCATCCATAAGCACCAAGCTATTGGCTGTGGCGTTGTGGAGAATGTGGGCGGTTTCCGTCATCTCGACCATGAAGGTAGAGCGCCCGCTGGTCAAATCGTCGGCAGCGCCGATGCGGGTGAATATGCGGTCAATGGGTCCAAGGGTTGCATGCGCCGCAGGTACATAGCTGCCCACGTAAGCCAGCAAACATATCAATGCCGTTTGGCGCATATAGGTAGATTTGCCCCCCATGTTTGGCCCGGTTACCACGAGCATGCTCTGCTGGGGTGACAGCATCAAATCATTCGCGATAAAGGCGTCGGTTGAGCTGTTTTTGACAACCGGGTGCCAGCCTTGATCAATGGCTATGCCGCGGTTGTCGACGAAGCTAGGCGGATTAAAGCCCAAGGCGTAGGCGCGCTCCGCCAAGCAGGCCAAGACATCGGTTTGCGCAACCGCATCGCAGGCGCGCCGCAAAAGAGCCGCCTCTTGAGCGAGTTTAATGAGCAAGTCGCCGAACAATTGACGTTCCAGCTGCAGTGACTTGCTCTGACTGCGCAGGGCGTCCTCCTCGAAGCTCTTCAGCGCCGGGGTGATGTAGCGCTCAGCATTTTTCAGCGTTTGCCGGCGAATGTACTCCTCGGGAATATCGCCCTTGGCGGCCTTTGAGGTCTCGATGTAATACCCATGAACGCGGTTGTAGCCGACCTTCAGTGACGAGATGCCTGTTCGCTCGCGTTCTTCGCGCTCTAGGTCTGCTAACCAGTTGGCCGAGTGAGTGGTAAGTTTGCGCAGTTGATCCAGCTCTTCACTATAGCCTGAGGCGAAAACCCCGCCTTCTCGCAGGGTGACCGGTGGTTCGTCTACCAGCGCCGCCTGCAGTCCTTGATGGAGCTGGCCGAAATCGCCCATATCCTCGATTAAGCGTTGATTCAGCGTGCCGGGCAGTTCAGCCAGCACCTGCTTGACCTCGGGTAGGGTGCTGAGGGCGTCCCGCAGCTTGCCAATGTCCCGAGGTGAGGCGGAGCCTAAATTGACCCGGGTCAGAATGCGTTCCATATCACCAATCGGCTTGATCTGCGCCCGAACAGTATCGGTGTGTCGAGCGGTTAGCGCATCGGTCAGCCACTGCTGGCGTTCCTTCACCTGGTCAAGATCACGCAAGGGTTCGTGAAGCCAGCGCTGGAGCAGCCTGCCGCCCATCGGCGTCACCGTTGTATCCATTAAGCTCAGCAGGGTGTGATCCGTTGCGCCATTGGTGCGGACATCAATTTCCAAGTTGCGGCGAGATTGGGCATCCATGCCGATGTACTGAAGATCCTTTTTGACCCCGACATGCTGCAAAAAATCGAGATTTTGACATTGGGTAGCCTTGGCATAGGCGAGTGCAGCCTCACCTGCAACAAGGCATTCGGCAGTTTTCTCTAGACCGGCGATTTGAGCGACGTCGCGATTGAAGTGCCGGTCCAACAAGGTCGCTGCTCGTTGGGGCTGGAACCGGTTTGATTCTAGGCAGGTGACCGCGGCAATGGCCTCCAGAGGCCGCTGCCAAGCGTCTGCCTCCTCAATAGGCAAGAGAATTTCCGCAGGGCGCAGGGCAGATATTGCGTCAACTAAGCCGTCAGCGGAGCTTAGCTGCTGAAGTTGCAGCTGGGCGCTGGATAAATTGAGAAGCGCAATACCAATGCATGGGTCTGAGTCCCTGTCATCATCGCGTCTGGCAAAAAAAGCCGCGGCGATGGCGCTGTCGTTTTTCGTCTCCAGCAGCGCATCGTCAGTGAGAGTCCCCGGCGTCACGATGCGCTTTACTTGTCGTTCCACAGGGCCCTTGCTGGCATTTGGGTCGCCTACCTGTTCGCAAATCGCCACGCTGCGGCCGAGCTTTACCAATCGGGCCAGATATCCGTCTGCCGCATGGTAAGGCACGCCGCACATGGGGATTGGTTCAGAGCCGGTATGCCCTCTGGCGGTAAGCGTTATGTCCAGTAGGTCGGCTGCCTCTTTCGCGTCGTCAAAAAACAGTTCATAAAAATCACCCATGCGATAAAACAAAAGGGCATCCGGGTGGTCGCTTTTAATGGACAAATACTGCTGCATCATGGGGGTCAGATGCGTTTTAGCAGTGGCCTTTTCAGCAGAAGAACCTTGCTTGGGGGAATCTTGCTCCGGGGAATCTTGCTCCAGGGAATCCTGCGCCGGGGAATCCTGCTCCGGGGATCCATGCTCCGGGGATCCATGCTCAAAAGCGTGTTTCTCTGACGGGTTTGGGGTCAGGGCATCCGTATGGTCCGGTGCAGCTGGCTTGCTGGGAGGCATGAGGTTTCCAAGGCAAATAGACAGAACTCACGGTATCCAACACATGAGCACAACAGAACGAGCAGTACACTACACCGAGCAAAGAATCGTCAACCAGTAACCGTCTCGACCACATCACAGACGACATAGAGTGGTGTTAAATCCCCAGCAGGTCAGCTTACGGTCAGGCTAGTGTGAGGAGGTTAGCCGTGAGCGGAAAGTGCTCTAAGTGCGCAACACATCCGGTTACCGTGGGGATAATCGTGGCGCATAAAATGTTGAAAAGGTCGCTTGCGAGGACTACTGAATGGATATACAGTAGTGCCGGAATTAGGACTTTCGGGAAACGCCCAGCAGGCTATCTTGCAAAAGAATATTCAGAAGAATACCAAGAGGAATAGCAAGAAGAATAGCAAGAGGAATGGCAAGAAGAATAGCAAGAAGAATCCTAAGAAGAGTCCTAAGAGGAATACGTCGAAGAATAAGCAGAGAC
>JAYNPH010000072.1:0-11374 GCA_038113685.1 Gammaproteobacteria bacterium | reverse complement strand
CACCATATTCGACGGCACCCCTGAAAATCCGACGCAGATGGCCGTTGAGGAAGCGGTTGAGCTGTATCGATCCGCCGGCTGCGACGGTGTTGTCGCCCTCGGCGGCGGCTCGTCCATGGACTTGGCCAAGGCCGTTGCGCTTGCCGTTACCCATGAGGGCGACCTGCTCGAATACACCGCCGGGTTGGGCGGAGCCGGTAAGATCGGCACCGTTGCGCCGCTTATCGCCATCCCAACCACATCGGGAACGGGCAGCGAGGTATCTTCCGGAGCGGTTATCATCATGAAAAACGGCGAAAAGCTGATCCTCGCCAGCCGCCACTTGGTACCCGCCACATCAATTTGTGATCCGGATCTTACCTTGGGCTTGCCACCGCTATTAACCGCAGCGACAGGCATGGATGCGATGACTCACTGCATCGAAGCGCTGCTGTCACCACAAATCAATCCGCCCGCCGAAGCCGTCGCCTGTGACGGCATCGAGCGCGGTATTCGCGACGGCCACTTGATCAAGGCCGTAAAGGACGGCGCGGATCAGGACGCGCGCTGGCATATGATGATGGCGGCGGCTGAAGGCGCTATGGCCTTCAGCAAGGGACTGGGCTCTGTTCACTCAATGAGCCACGCCTGCGGCGCAGATCAGAACCTAAGGCTGCATCACGGCACCCTGAACGCGGTGATTTTGCCAACCATCCTCGACTTCAATCGTGATCATGTCGGCGATAAGTACCTGCGGCTAAACGCCGCCATAGGTATCGCGGCCGACGCCAACCCATCGGACTTTATCCGCGAGCTGAACGCGGAAATCGGATTACCCGCCAATCTCTCGGAAATGGGTGTGAGCCGCGAAGCCATACCGGACCTAGCCAGCCATGCGGCGAAAGACGTTTGCACCTTCACCAACCCTCGGCCTTGCTCGGCTGAGGAATACGAAAGCTTGTTTGAAACCGCCATGGCCTAGAGCCAGCGGTAGTCGTTGCCATGCAAAAAAGCACCAAGGCGCTGTTTGACGAGGCTCAGGCCGCAGATCGAAAAACCGCAAACGAGGCCATCGCGAAAGGCGTGCGCGAGGCTCAAAACCATTGGATAGAGGCCGGCCTCATTGCGGGGGTTCTTGCAGCGGAACTCGTTAAAGTCGCCCAAAACAGTCAATCTGGGGCCGCGATTGCGGCCGGTTTACGGAGCATCGCGGGACGCATTGAATCCGAAAACAATCTGCACTGACCTTTCCTCAAGGCGACTCTCAAGGCGACTCTCAAGGCGACGGCAAATCATTCAGCCCTCAATCAAGGGGCCGACGGGTAGTACTCGCTCGGGCCGATACGCGGTCCGGGCGGGCTGTTTTTCGGGCAATACGAAATGCCGCAAAGGTGTCGCAAAAGTCAGCGCAAGGGGCCATGCTGCGAGCTTCTTCATCACAACGGAGGACTCATGCGAAACCTTTTGGTCCTGCTTTGCACTGTGCTCATTTGGAGCCCACTAACTCAGGCGAACCAAGGCAAGATTGTCTTTAAAAGCGAGGTCGCCGGAAGCGATCTGCCCTTCAGCGATGCAGTGTTAACCGGCAACACGCTGTACATATCGGGCAAAGGCGGCGTCATACCGGGCACTCGAACGGTACCCGATGACCCCCAAGAGGAAGCCCGACTGCTGATGGAGGATTTCAAAGCAACGCTCGCCCGCGCTGATATGACCATGGATGATCTGGTATCGGTCACGATCTATTGCCCTGACCTGAGCCTCTATGCGAACTTCAACGCGGTTTATCGCCAGTACTTTGACGGTGACTTTCCGCCCCGGGCCTTCGTCGGCTCAGGTCCCCTGCTGTTTGGCCTGCGCTTTGAAATGCAGGGCATCGCTGTCAAAACCCCATAGCAAATCGATCCGGCAGACAAGTTGCCAAGTCCCCTTTCTGTGGGATGATGAGACAACACCGCTCACGGCAGAGGACCAGAATATGCGAGCAGCCATCATGCGCAACGCCCAAATCGTGGTTGATGACATGGCCATGCCAGTACCCTCAGAAGGCGAGGTATTGGTCAAAACCTTGGCTTGCGGTATCTGCGGCTCGGATCTGCACGCGCTCAAGCACGGCCACGACATGGTGCAAACCTCCATTGAAACCGGCGGCTCCTTTGTCATGGATCTGACGAGGGACGTTGTTATGGGTCACGAGTTCTGTGCCGAGGTATTGGACTACGGACCAGGCACCACGGGCGCCTTGCAACCCGGCACACGAGTCTGTTCGTTTCCGACCACCATACATAACGGCGTCCTTAGCACCGTCGGTTATTCCAATGCGGTTCCCGGGGGCTATTCGGAGAATATGGTGCTGACCGAGTCCATGCTGCTGCCGGTACCCAACGGCCTGCCCACTGAACACGCCGCGCTCACTGAGCCAATGGCCGTAGGCTTGCACGCCGTGCGCATGGCCAAGCTGGACAAATCGGAAATCCCGCTGGTTATTGGCTGCGGCCCGGTGGGCCTTGCGGTCATTAGCGCCCTGAAACAGGCGGGCGTGGGTCCGATCATTGCCGTGGACTACAGCGCCAAGCGACGGGAACTTGCGGAAATGATGGGCGCAGACACCATTGTGGACCCAAGCCAGACCTCGCCATACGACGCTTGGACGGACATCGGCCAATACGACGCCAACGGCAATCTTATGCCCGTGGAACCGTTTACCGGCCAGTCGTTTCGGCAGGGGGTCTTTTTCGAGTGCGTCGGGGTTCCCGGTGTGCTTGACCAGATCATGGCCGGGGCACCCAGAGGCTGCCGTATCGTCGTCGTGGGCGTTTGCATGGAAACCGATCAGATTCGGCCCTTGATCGGCATCAACAAAGAGCTGAATCTGCAGTTTGTTTTGGGGTATCAGCCGGAAGAATTCGCCGAGACCTTGCACAACATCGGCGAAGGCAATGTGGATGTGTCGCCGTTAATCACCGGCACCGTGGGTCTGGGTGGTGTTGCTGATGCCTTCGAAGCATTGGCCGACCCCGAGGTACACGCCAAAATCTTAGTCGATCCGACCCGCACAGATTAAAAACTGGCAACAATGACTTGCTCTGATGCTGAACCGCGAACCGCAGTTTGAGGCCACCTATGATCGTGACAACCGACCATCGAATTACCAGTGCCCTGGAAGGCTACGAAGTACTGCTTCGCAACAAGCACCTTGAGGGGGTCCAACCGAGTGGGGCGGGCAAAACCGTGCTGTTTGTTCACGGTGCAACCTACGGCTCTACCGACACCTTTGATTACGTCATCGACGGCCAGTCGTGGATGGATCTCATGGCCGAACAAGGCTTTGACGCTTGGTGTCTGGATCTGCTGGGATACGGTCAATCGGACCGCCCCGGTGCAATGAACGAGCCTGCGGCGAATCATCCCCCCATCGTCGATACTGCCCACGCTGTTTCGGAAGTCGAAAACGCCGTCACGCATATTTTGCGCAGCCGCAATATTCAGAGCCTCAATTTGATCGGTTACAGCTGGGGAACCGCCATCTGCGGCAGCTACGCGGGTCAGCACCCAGCCAAAATAGACCGCCTCGTGCTCAGCGGCGCTCTGTGGATTGAGGAACTGGCGCCAACGGGTAAACCCGCAACTGCTCTTGGGGCTTATCGGACTGTGGACGTCGATGCCATGATGAGTCGATGGGCCACAGGTCTGGCAACTCAGGAAATCGACAACATTGTCAGCGAGCAGGAGCGTCGGCGTTGGTGCCAACACACCGCTGGCTGTGATCCGACGTTTCAGGAAACGGGCTTGCTGCGGGCACCCACCGGCGTCATCAAGGACTACAGTCAGTGCCGGGAAACCGGCGCTGACTGGTACGATCCGGCGCTGATTCGGTCGCCTGTGCTTATCATCGTCGGGGATCTAGACGTTGAAACCACACCGGCGCAAGGCCAGCGGCTGTTTGACCGTCTAACCGGCGCGCAAACCAAACAAATTACAGTGATTGGTCATGGTACCCACTCGCTACTGCTGGAAAAGAACCGCCATCAGCTACATGCCGGCGTCAGCAGTTTTCTACGCAATTGAGCCGCAAAGGTCACCAGATGTCATAAATCTGCGTTCGAGCGTTGCATCTGGGGGCAATATCCCCAACCATCAACACTCTTAAATTTGGGGAGTCAAAAATGAAGGTAGGCATCATTCCAATCAACATCGGCGTGCAATCGGCGGATCAGGTCGTACAAACCGCGCAACTGGTGGAATCGTTGGGCTACGAGTCGGTCTGGACCTTTGAACACGTCATCGTGCCTGTGAACTACGACTCCAAGTACCCCTACAATAAATCCGGCAACATGGGCGCGGCCCCGGAAACTAACTTTGTGGATCCCCTGATCGCGCTGTCGGCAGTCGCAGCGTCCACCAAGACCCTGCGTCTGGCCACAGGCGTGAACATTTTGTCCCAAGTAAACCCCATCTACATGGCGAAGCAGGCTGCCAGCCTCGACTTTATGTCTAACGGCCGCTTCATGCTGGGAGTCGGTATCGGCTGGCTGCGCGAAGAATTCGATGCTCTCGGCGTGCCCTTCGAGCGCCGTGGTGCGCGGTTCGACGATTACGTGGCCGGCATGCGCAAAATCTGGTCTGGCGAGGTGGTAGAACACGAAAGCGACTTTATTTCTTGGCAAGGATTCAAGAGCTACCCGCTACCCATTCAAAACCCCTTCCCCGTCGTCATGGGCGGGGTAAAAGGCAAGATCTTTGAGCGCACGGCCCAATTGGGTAACGGCTGGTTTGCGCCCACCGGCGATCCGGCCGAGCTTAAAGGGCATATGGAGAGCCTGAAAAAGGAATGCGACGCCATAGGCCGGGATTTATCCGAGATTGAAATTACCTGCATGTGGCCGGGCATTGGCGGCAAAGAATTTTTGGCGCAATTAGAGGCCGTGGGCGTAACTCGAGTCGTGATGCCCATGATGGGCGACGGCGACCCGGTGGAGCGCCTGCACAAGGTTGCCGAAGAGGTCATTGGCTAGGCGCTCGTGCTGTTCTGAGGCGCCTCATCGGCGCTCCGATCACCGACAGCGTGCCCCGCTAGCCGAGCTAAGCTACGATGATCGGTAGCTCTTTCGGCCCGCCCAAATCGCCAACGCTGGCGGTTTGGGGGTTCGCCAAGCTGACGCTGCTGTAGCGCTGGGCCATTTGCTCAACGACGATCCTGCCCTCCAAACGGGCCAAATGCGCGCCCAGACAGACATGAATGCCAAACCCCAATCCCAAATGCTGGTTGGGGTTTCTGTCGATACGAAAGGTGTCTGCCGCATCAAAAACCCGCTCGTCGCGATTGGCCGAAGCTATGAGCGGCACCACCAGTTCACCCGCACCAATACGCTGCCCGGCGATTTCCACGTCCTTAGACGTGCGCCTCACCGTTGCCGAGAAAGGCGAATAATAGCGTAAGGCTTCTTCAACAAAGGGTCCGGCCAATTCCGGCCGCTGCTTGAGTTGGGTCAGGGTTTGCGGCTCTTCGTGAAAAATCCGCGCGGAGGCCGTAATCAAGCCTGTGGTGGTTTCGTTCCCAGCGATCAGCAGCAACCGGCAGAAACTGAGCAGCTCTTCGTCGTCCAGCTTGCCGTCTTCGGTTTCGGTTGCCACCAACTGGCCCAGCAAGTGGTCCTTGGGATCACGCCGGATGTCGTTGATACACTGCAAAAAGTAGGCATTCATTTCTGCCGCAGCCTGCTCAGATTCTTGGCTTGGGGTGCCAAATAAAATCTCGCCGATGTTGCTGAAAATCTCGTCCGACCATGCCTTAAAGGTAGCCATATCGCCGTCTTCCACCCCGAGCATTTCCGCGATCACCATCACCGGCAGAGGTGCGGCTAGCGCCTGCACCAAATCCAGCTCGGTATCTTGCGGCATAGCCTCCAGCAAATCTGCACAACGCTGGCGTATCTGCTGCTCTTGCTTGGCAATCTGACTGGGTTTGAAGGCAACGCTCACTAAACGACGCAGCCGGTGATGCACCGGCGGATCGCTGAACAACATGGACGGCGCGCCGCGCTCTTGCGGCGGACGAATCGATACCTCAGAGGAATAGGTTTCATGGTCGCGCAAAATCGCGTGCACATCGGCGTGCCGCGCCACCTGCCATGGACCATCCGCCTCCAGCTGGGTCACCGGCGCGTGGTCCCTCAGAAATTTGAATCCCTCGTAGGGGTTCATATCGGCGCATCGTTAATTAGGATCTATCTGCTAGCATTATCCATCAAACACTTAACGGCAACCAACACGAGGCAGCCCAAGTGAGACTTATCAGCGACGACATTTTGATCGACTCAGATCAGCAAATGCCCACACACCATGCCGTGTATCCCATGTTCAATGACTTCAATTTCATCGACCCGGCATCTTGGACTAAGGGCCACCCCTTCGCCGTTTACAAAAAAATGCGGGAAGAGGCGCCCGTTATGTGGTCTAAGCCCACTAAGGGGCTGTCGGGCATCTGGTCCCTAACTCGATACGAGGACATCAAGCAAACCGAACTGGCACACCGCGTTTTCTCGTCTCAACGCGGCAGCATCAACATGGCAATTCCCGATCGCAAACAATGGCGGCCGGAAAAACTCATGCCTGCCGCGCTGAATTCGCTGATTAATATGGACGAGCCACTGCATCGTGAAATGCGCATGCAGCAGAGCGACTTCTTCTTCCCTGCCTACGTGGATCAAATCCGTGGCCGCGTCGGCCAGCACATCGACGGACTCCTCGACAACTTGGAACGCAAGGGGCCCGTGGTCGATTTTGTGAAGCTGTTCTCGGAAGAGTTACCGCTGTTCACCCTATGCGAAATGCTCGGGGTTGATGAGCAGGATCGTCCTCAAGTGAAAACGTGGATGCATCATTTGGAGTTGGCGTCGCAGTTTTTAGCGAACCCATGGCAAACCTTTTTCTCGGAACCAATGTTCCCGTTCCGCTTTAATCGCGTGGTAAACGACATGTTTGCCTACGGCGAAAGGATCATGGCCGACCGCAGAGCCAATCCCCGCCAAGACTTGCTCACCATCATTGCCCAGTCAAAATTGACCGGCGAACTGCTGCCCCAGGAATTTTTGGACGGTTCGTGGCTGCTGATTATCTTTGCCGGTAACGACACCTCGCGTAATTCTCTCTCTGGAACCATTAAACTGATGAATCAGTTTCCGGACCAGCGGGCCATGGTATTGGAGGATCCAACGCTAATACCCCGCATGTCCGAAGAAGCGTTGAGGATGGTTTCACCGGTGATTCATATGCGCCGTACGGCAGTGGAGGAAGCCGAGATAAATGGCCAGAAGATTGCCAAGGATGAAAAAGTCGTACTTTGGTACGGGGCCGCCAATCGGGATCCGGACGTCTTTCCTAACCCTGATGTTTTCGACATGGACCGGCCAAATGTCGAAAAACATCTGGCCTTTGGTCACGGCGTCCACAAATGCCTTGGTTCACGGATTGCCAAGATGCAGCTGCGAATGGCCTTCGAGCGAATTTTTGAGCGATTTCCAAACATCACATGGACTGGCAAAGAAACCATTGCACCAAATGCTCTGGTTCATGCAATTTCGAGTTTGCAGGTCAACCTCTATGGTCCCGGCGGTAAGCGCGCGACTCAGGTTGCTGTACCCGCGGCCAAAAGCGCCTGACCGAGGGTTCTTTGCGATAAATTCACGACTGCGGCGGTAGCGTTCTGCCTGCCGACCACTGGGGCAATCAGCAAATGGAGCATCAACAGCCAAGGGTGCGGGTCTGGTTCGACAGCCAGTGTCCGCTGTGCAGACGAGAAATAGCGGTCATGCGCCGGCTGGATTGGGGGCGCCGCATCGACTTTGTGGATATCGACGCCGCCCAAGATTGCCCGCTTGACCCTGCCCTGTTACTTGCCCGCTTCCACGCGCAAGAATCCGGCCAGCCCATGGTGGATGGCGCAGCGGCCTTCGCTGTTCTTTGGCGGCATCTGCCCTTGCTCAGACCACTGGGGGAAGTGGCGCGGATACCTGCGGTATTGGCACTGCTGGAACGCGCCTACGTGAAATTCTTATACCTGCGGCCAACATTGCAGAAGCTTTTGACGCCCTAGGTATGGCCTCCAAGACCACAGATCCGTCGGGAGAACACTAAGCACTATGTACGCAGTCATATTCCAAGCCACCGTCAACGAACTGGACGACGAATACTACGAGACAGCCGCCCGGCTCAGAGAGCTTGCGCTTAGCGAATACGGCTGCACCGAGTTTTCGTCTTATACCCAAGGGACCGAGGAAGTCGCCATTTCCTACTGGCCCAGCAAAACCCATATTCAGGCGTGGAAAAACCTTGCCGAACACAGGCGAGCGCAAGAACGCGGTCGAACCCGATGGTATCGCTCTTACCGAGTAAGGATTGTTGAAGTAGTAAAAGACTACGCCAGCCACGGCTGATACCAGCGCCAGCCAACGGCTGCGTTAGACCAGATCCGCGGCGGTTCTGACTCGAGTAAAGAAAGGCGGCCGTGCACTTCCAAGGCGTTGTTTTCGCGCTGACGTTAGCGCATCGTAGCCCCAATCAACTACCGGCAGCGCAAATCCACAGCCCCTTATTTCGAAACGGTGAAATGGGCCTGACCGGAGTTGGCATTCCATGTACTCGGAGACGTCATCATGCCTTCACTGCAACACCTTTCCCGCCACACGCCGGCGGATGAAATCTGGCAAGTTTTTGACGAAGACGGCGGCCTGATCATTGACGATTTTTTAAACGCTAAGACGCTGCAGGCGTTGCGTGGCGACATCATGCCCGCCGTTAATCGGCACCACGCGGGCACCGCCCATGGCCGAAGCTTCGTCAAAGCCTTTCACGGCGATACTACGAAGCGCATTACCGGCTTAGCCGACATATCTCGAGCTTGGGTAGAAATCCTCTGCGACCCGCTTTACAAGGCTATGGCCGACCATTACCTCGGCGAAGACAATTACTATTTGAACACCGGCCAGCTGATTTGCATCGGACCCGGGGAGACACCCCAAGTGCTGCATCGAGACGAGCAAAACTGGCCCGCAGCAGCGGGGCAAGGGGATGAGATTACCGTTTCGGCGATATTTGCACTCACCGACTTCACCGCAGCCAATGGCGCCACCGTCGTGGCGCCGGGCAGTCAGCGGTGGCCCGGAGCGATGCCCGAGGTCGATACAGCGGCTACGTGTCAGGCAACCATGAAGGCAGGTTCCGCCCTGCTCTACAGCGGCAAAGTCCTGCACGGAGGCGGCGCCAATACATCCCGGGATCAATGGCGCGTCGGCCTGCACGCCAGTCTTGTGCTCGGCTGGTTGCGGTCCGAGGAAAATCATCAACTAACGACCACGGCCGAGACCGCTCGAAGCCTACCCGAGCATGCTCAGCGCATGCTGGGATTTCGGTCCTACAACCTGCCCAAGGCCGGACGCTTGGGACTGGTGAACTTTGAGGATGCGGGGCTGCTGATGGATTGACCCTATGCCTTGCGCTGGGCCATGCCCGTCAACTGCTTGTATTGGTCTGCTATGGCCTGCAGTTCACCGGCTGCAAAGATCGAATCCAAGGACTCAAAACCATCCGGGGCTCGCTCGTGGGCAAGCTGCATACACTGCTCTGGCCCGTTACCCCGATTGGCTTTGACAATGGCCCCAGTACTTGGCAAACGCTGTTGTTCGTAGCGGGCCACCGCCTCGCTGACCGTCCCGGCAGAATCTGAAGACCCACCGGATGCGTACTTTGCAGCCGGATCTAGGGCATCTACTAGCGCCTGAGCATCGAGGATGGCCTGACTGGCCCCGTTGGAGCCGATGGGATACATGGGGTGGGCGGAATCCCCAAGCAAGGTGACACGCCCTTGGCTCCAAGTCGGCACCGGGTCGCGATCCACCATGGGGTATTCGTAAATTCGGTCAGCGCTACGAATCAGGCCTGGTACATCCAGCCAATCAAACTGCCAATTAGCGAACTCAGGCAAAAAGTCGTCAATGTCACCCTCTCGGTTCCAGCCTTGCGGACGTTCGGGCAGCGGGCGGCGCAGTTCGGCTACCCAGTTAATACGCTGCAGACCGTCTTCTTGCGCAGATTCGATGGGGTAACAGACAAACTTCTGATCTTCATATCCGGCCATGATCATGGAAGCACCGGTCAGGTAGGGATTAGCCAAGGACGTGCCCCGCCACAACAAACGACCGGAATAAATCGGATCACCTTCATCTGGGTACATTTGCTGGCGGGCGGTTGAGTGTATTCCGTCAGCGCAAATCAACAGATCGGAGGTCTCGTGCCGCATGGAGCCGTCTACCGTGACAAACGTTGCGGTGGCCTGATGTTCGTCTTGGGCGAAAGATGATAGGCGATGGCCGGTAACAACACACTTTGATCCCAACCGCTGCAGAACGAATTCCAGCAGGGTCATCTGCAAGGTGCCCCGTGAAATTGAGATTTGGGGCGCATCAAAACCGGCAAACAAACCTCTTGGCTCCGTCCATATGCGCTGTCCGTGGACGTTAAAGTAGCTCAGTTCCTTGGTGGCCACGCCTTGATCCAGCAGTGGCTCCAACACACGCAGTTTGCCTAGCACGTGGGCCGCTTGAGGGAGCAGATTAATGCCCACGCCCAAGGGTTGCAGTTTCTCGACGGCTTCAAAAACGCTAACGTCGTGCCCGGCTTGGTGTAAGGCTAAAGCCGTTGCCAAGCCGCCGATACCGGCTCCGGCTACATTGATTTTCAACTTTCGGTCTCCTTCGTTGTTGCCCAGGCTGCATCGCTAGCTCATCTGGCTCAAAACCGACAAAGTCTGCTGCAACCGAGCTTGCCTCCTTCGCATCTTGGATCCCTGTGCCAAGGGCCGCAACCGGGCAGAAAGCGCCGCCACGCTGCCAAAATACACCCCAATCCCCCGCTAATTAATAGTTGACTCAGCCCAACAAGATCATTACAACGCCGTATGCACCATAATAGTGCATGCGGAGGAGTGATATGTTTTGGAAGAAACGTGATCCCCAGTGGGAAAAAGGGATCAAGCAACTCAAGGGCTATAGAAAGCTTCACGGTGATGCGAATGTACCCATTACCTACGTCAGCAGTAACAACTTCCGGTTAGGTAGTTGGCTTCACGGACAGAAGAGAATTGGCAAGCGCTTGGCCCCGGAGCGGATCAAAGAACTTCGTGAATGTGGGGTGGTCATCGAGTAAGCCTGTTTACTTCGGCCCCGCTCAGGCGTGCCGCTCACTCTGGGCTGTTGGGGCGGCGCATCCGTCACCGAACGGCCTGCCTGATCGTTAGGAGGCGCGTGCCTCTACCGCGCTGACACCACGGCTGTGATGTTCCGAGAAAATGGCTCCGCCTGCTGGGCTCGAACCAGCGACCCAATGATTAACAGTCATT
>JAYNPH010000071.1:4732-11395 GCA_038113685.1 Gammaproteobacteria bacterium | reverse complement strand
CTGCAATCGGATCAATGGCAGGGCAAACATTTCGGCAGCCGTCTTCGCCAGTTCTGTCTTACCTACGCCGGGAGGCCCTTCAATCAAAATAGGCTTGCGTAGTTGGTAGGCCAAGAAAACTGCCGTGGCGATTTCGTCGCTGCAGATATATCGGTGTGCTTCAAAGGACGCCTGCAGCGATGCCACAGATTCCGCCATTTTTTCGATATCCCCCATGATGATCCTTATTTTGGTGCTAATTTCTGATGCTGGTTCAAATTGTCCCGGACCCCTGAAGCGGTCTTCGGGCGAACGTGATGCCCTTGGCGCAAAGCCATCGATTATCCATTTGCAGCGTCCTGTTGTATAGCGACACAGAGCTTGTACAGCGGCGAGCCTTGTGCTCGGGTCTGTGCTCGGGTCTATATGCACGGCTCGGTTGGTTAGGGCTTATATGACCTGAATCAGGGCTTCAAGCGCGTGGCGGCTATCCAGGCCTTGTAGATCTAAAGTGATATCAGCGAACCTTTCATAGAGCGGCACGCGTTCGGCTTCAATCTCTTCCAAGCTCTGGTCTGCCGGCGCAGCGATACCCCGTTGGGCGAGATTGGCGATACGTGGAGCCAAGGCTTGCATGGGGCAGTGCAGATAGACGATGACACCTGAGCGGCCGAGGTGTGCCATTGCTTCAGCGCTGTACACGGCGCTGCCGCCAGTGGCTATGACGGTTTTGCGGACGTCGAGTTCGCGGATGACCAAAGCCTCTAGGTTGCGCAGGGCTAGATAGCCTTGCGCTTGCATGTAGGTTGCCAATGTCGTTCCTGCACGGCGCTGGATCAATATGTCGGTGTCCACAAAGTCAAGGCCCAGGGTCTTGGCCAGCAGTACCCCTAGGGTGCTTTTGCCTGCGCCGGGCATGCCAATAAGAACGATGTTTTCAGCTTCGCGGCTCGGGGTCGAATCCACGCTCATTGCCGCTTCATCTCACGGGCAGCGAAATTATGGCTAGCTAAAGTAGCCATACAGCAAAATCTGAAAGGCGATCAAGGCAGTGGCCCACCAGCGCAGATCCCGCCATGTCTGCCCGGAATATTTCTCAGGCACAACCGCAGACTTCGGGATGGACCAGACGCCCAAGCCGAGGATCACAAACAGAGCGACGGAAATGTAGTTGGCCCAGACAACGGGTAGTTCCATATCAGCGTCTCCTTAGTGTTACAGCACAGCCGGTGTTCATCGGCCCCGCCAAGGTGAGTAGGTTAAGTTTGCTAGGTGCTCATCGCTGTGCCGTTCGGTAAAACCACTGACGATCCACAGGGCGGGAAGGGCGTAGCAAAAACTGAAAAAAGCAACGTAAAGCAGATTCATGTCCCATATCACCGAGAGCAGGCCGGCAAGGACGACGCCGCTCACCAAGGTGAAGATGCCTGCCGCAGGGGTCGCTCGGCGCGTTAGCGCGCCCAACAGCAGCAAGGCAAGCATGGGGCCTTGGAAAAGGGACAGCAGAAACTGCAGGAAGTTAAAAATTCCGCCAAGGTCGCCGATGTAGGGAGCAATAGACATGGCCGTTAGCAGGAGGGCCAGGGTCAGGAAGCGGCCTATCTTTAAGTCTGATTCCGGATCGTGGTTTTTGATCAGCACATGACGAATGTCGCGGGTAATCATCAGGGCCGTGGAGTTAATGCTGGAGTCAATTGATGACTGCAGGGCGGCGATGATCGCAACAAACATCAGGCCGGAGACGCCAACGGGCAGGACGTTTTTTATGACCCAGGGTAAGGCCATATCCGGGTAGTCGATTTCGGCCATCATCACTAAGGCCAGCAGGCCGGGAAAGACGATGAGCAGCGGCACAAAGGTCTTGGCGAGAGCTGCGAACATCATGCCGGCGCTGGCATCCCACTGACTTTTGGCCCCCAGAGTGCGCTGCAAAATTGCCTGTCCACCCACCCAGTAAGCCGGCGACAGAACCAACCCCAAACCCAAAATCACGCCGTGCCACGGGTAGCTTTCGTGATCGGCGGGTAAATAGGCGCTCAAGTGCGTCGGGTTGGCCGCCGTAAGTTTGCTGACAAAGCTTTCGGTACCCCCGGCATCGCTGATACCGATGGCTACGATGATTAAACCGCAGACGAACATGATGCAGACCTGAATGCTGTCCGTGATAGCCACAGCACCGAGACCGCCGGCAATACTGTACAGGCCTACAACGGTTCCCGACGCCAAAATGCCAAGCCAAATCGGCCAGCCCATGAAGGTTTCCAGCGTTATGGCCAAGGCCCACATGGCGACCCCCATGGCAAATACGGAAACTGTTGTGACGATCAGGGCGGCAACAACGCGCACCGCTTGGTTGTAGCGCAGGCCCAGATACTCGGCAATGGAATAAACGCCCGCGCGCCAATACAGAGGAATGAAAATTAAGGAAGCGATAATCATGGCGGGAATGGCGCCAATCCATTCGAAATTAGCCTGTGCGATGCCAATGCTATAGGCATTGCCGGACGCGCCAATGTAGCCATTCGTATCTACATTGGTGCCGATAATTGAGAGGCCAATGACCCACCAAGCAAGAGATCGGCCAGCGAGAAAATAATCTTTGGCGGTTTTTATCTGCTGGCTAATACGAATGCCAACGAAGGTGATGAGGGCGGCATAGGCTAAGACCACTGCTAGGTCGATTGGGTGCAAGAAACTCTCCTGATGTGGTGGTTGTGTGGATCCAGAGCTCAGAAACGTAAACCCTGCATCCTAAACCGGGATCTTAGGTCCCAGATTTCGGACCTGAGATCCCGGGTTTCGGCCGTCCGGCAGATTAGCCGGTTGCTTTCAAAAAGCGGGCGTTCATGTGTAAATAGCCTTTCTCGTTTGGGTGTTCGGCCCAAATGGATTTCCACTCGGGAGAGCCCATGATTCGGGTAAAGTTCTCGCGCCGATCTTCGATGCTGTCCCAGCGAATAATCCATGTGATGTTGGGTTGACCATTGGACGACAGTTGCGGATTGGTGCCGCTGACCTCGGCTTCAATTCCGCAGTCGACCCAGAAGTCGATGACGTTAAGGTTTGCCTTGAGCCAGGGAACCGCTTTTTCCTCGGCCCAAATTTTGTACGCGTCGAAGGTTTCGGCTTCAAAGGTGTAATCGCGTATCTCTACGATGGCATCTGACATGGGTTCCTCTCCTAACCTGCTGATAACATTTTGTGTTGACCTGACTCTAATCAGGGTGTGTCTGCAGACGCAAGCACTAGCAGATCAATAACCAAGCAAAAACCCCAGATAAGACTCGGTTTGTGAATTCGTCTGCTTGATCAAAAACGCATTCCGTTCTGGATTGGCTGGCTGTTTGCTTGAGTATCCGGCCCCGTCATCGGCGGGGCGGCCTGCGCCTGTGCATCAAACCGCCTCGCCAATCTCAGACTTTGACGTTTTGCTACCGCATAGCCCCGGGCATGCCGCCATCGATGACAATGGTTTGACCGGTAACGGAAGTGGAATGCACGAAGGCAAGGACTTGACTGGCGATATCCTCTGCCTGACCGACACGTCCCAAGACTGCTGTCTGACGGGCACCCTCGGCTACGTTTTCAGGCAGGCGTTTGGCCATCCGAGTGTTTTCTACCAGTCCCGGGGCTATGCAGTTAACAGCCACCTCCGGCGACATAGCAACGGCTAAGCAACGGGTTAGATGATTAAGACCAGCCTTGCTGGAGGAATAGGCAATACTGCTGCTGCCGGGGCTGATGCCGCCGGCGGAACTGATATTGATGATGTGGCCGCCGTCCCCGGCTTTGAGCAGCTTGGCGCCGGCTCGAGCGAGCAAAAACGGTGCCCGAAGATTCGTCTCTAGCACCCGATCCCAAATGTCGGAGCTAAGGTCGTCCAGGCGTCGAAATGGTATGCCGATGTTCCAAGCGGCGTTGTTCACCAAGACATCCAAGCGCCCGTGTTGTTCAGCGATGCTGGCGATAAGCGCCTCGATGGCTTCCGGATCTCTTTGATCCAGCTGCACTGCCTGTGCGCTACCGCCAGCCTCGACAATGGTGTTTACGGTATGCGCGGCAGCGTCTGCTGCACCCACGTAAGTGCCAATAACGTGATGGCCGCCAGCGCCAAGGGCTTGGGCGATGGCGCTGCCGATGTCGCCAGAGGCGCCAGTGACCAGCGCTACAGGTTGTGTCGTATTCATGGATTTTTCTCCCAACTGTTTGTGTTACTGCCGCCATCTGCGGATTAAGGAACGATCCCTTGGTCCTCACCGCCCCAGAGTGTGGGCGAAATTCTGCCATTGAGCCATTGCTGCTGGCTGAGGAATTTTTGTTTTGTGATTGGCGCTGGGCTAGGGTGCTGATGCAATCCCCGCATGGAGCCTCTATGTCCTCACAGCTACCGTTAACCGATATTCGGGTACTTGACCTTACCCAAGTATTTGCTGGTCCCTACTGCACTTATCAACTCGCCTTACTCGGCGCCCAGGTCATCAAAATTGAACCGCCCGGGGGCGAAATGACACGTCTGGGGGGTGCCTTACCTGACCTTTCAAGACAGGGACTTGGCCTGAGTTTTTGTACGCAAAATGCGCAAAAAGATTGTTTGGAAATGGATCTGAAGGATCCTGCCCAGATCAGTAAGGTGCTGGAGCTTGCGGCGACAGCCGACGTCTTTGTGCAGAATTTTCGCCCCGGAGTTGCTCGGCGACTGGGGCTTGGTGAGGCTGTTCTGGAGAAAGTGAATCCGCGTATGGTGTATTGCTCTATTTCGGCTTACGGCGATGTGGGACCGATCGGTCACCGGCCTGCCTATGACCATGTGGTTCAGGCGATGAGCGGTATCATGGCGACAACAGGCACCCAAGAAATGGGGCCGGTGAAAGTTGGCGCGCCTTACATCGACTATGCCACCGGTCTCAACGCAGCCTTTGCGGTAATGGCCGGTTTGCGACAGCGGGATTTGACCGGAGTGTTCCAGCATGTGGATGTCAGTATGCTGGATACGGCCCTCACCATGATGGCCAACAACACTGTGACGGTAGCAACGACGGGTAAGGACCTGCCAAAGCTCGGAAACGAAGCGGCCAGTCGTGCGCCGTCCTCGGGCTGCTTTGAGGCAGGCTGTGGCGGTTTGCTGATGTTGGCGGCTAATAACGAACGCCAATTTGCAGATCTGTGCACGGTGCTGGGGCATCCTGAATGGGTGGACGATCCGCGTTGGGCGACCCCGTCGATTCGCAGTCAGCATCAGGATGAGTTGCGGACGCTTTTCGGTGCGCTGTTTGTGACCAAGAGCGCTGCCGAATGGGAAGCCTTGTTGGATGATGCGGGTGTACCTGCCAGTCGGGTGCGCACGCTGAGTGAAACATTGGCCGAGGGGCAGCCTCAAGCGCGCGAGCTGCTGCACACCTTGGCGGTAGGCGAACAGGGCACGCCGGTATCGTTGCCCAGCGTCGGGTTCAAGCTGAACGGTGAAAGCCCCAAGCCGGGCAAGCCGCCACGAACTGTCGGGGCGGACAATGCAACTTGGTTGGGAAGCTAGCGCTCGCTCGGGCTTTTGCCCCGTTGGTCCAGAGACCAGTGTCCCGAAGCGGATCCCGCAGCAAGGGTCAATAACCCTGCCATGATGGCGAGGTTTTTGACAAAATTTTGCGTTTCGTGCTGTTGGCTCAGGCCCTCGTAGACGTTCCAAAAATCATGCATGAAGAGGTTGATGGCCAAGGTCATCCCCGCGAGCATCAGCGCAGTTGCGCGAATCCGCCAGCCAGCTATTAAAGCAACGCCACCGCCGATCTGCAGCACAATGGTAATGGGTAGCAGGACCATGACGGCAGGCACGCCATGCACTTCCATGTATTGGACAGTGCCTTCAAACCCGGTGACTTTTGAAATGCCGGGAAGCAAGAAATACAGACCGAGTAAGAAGCGTCCCAAGACGCCAATCAGCGGTTGTATCGGTGTAATTCGATTATCCATGACTCGTTTCCTTGCTGATCGAAGCGCTTACTGCCAGCCGGCGCGATCATAAACACGCACGGCTTCCGCTTGGCGCTGCCCCAGCACTGCAGCATTGATGGGATCTTCTGAGAATTCTCCCAAGGTGGCGACCGGGCCAGAGGCGGGGCCGACAATCGGGTACTCGTTGTTGCCTTCGGCAAAGAGCCGTTGCGCGAAGTCACTGGTGAGATATTCCAAGAATCGGACCGCATTATCTTTATTTGGGGCGTATCGGGTGATGCCGGCACCGCTGATATTGACGTGAGCGCCTCGATCTTGCTGATTGGGGAAGATCACGGTGAGGGCATCGGTGATGGCATTGTTTGCTGGATCGTCAGAGCCGATCAGCCGGCCGAGATAGTAGGTGTTTGCGACAGTTACCGCGCACTCCCCGGATGCCACCGCCTTTAGCTGGGCAGTATCGTTACCCTGCGGGTTGCGCGCGAAGTTCGCGACCACGCCCTGTGCCCAAGTTTTGGCATTTTCGTCGCCGCTGGCTTCAATGATTGCGCTCATCAAAGACAGATTGTAAATGTTGGACGAGCTGCGCATGCATACCGAGCCAGTCAGCGCGGGGTGGGCAAGGTCCTCATATCGGGTGACCGGTATTGGTAGCCCTGCGGCTTTGTTGACGGCGATCACGCGCACGCGCTTTGATAGCCCAAACCACAGGTCGTTCGGATCCCGCAAGTTCGCTGG
>JAYNPH010000071.1:0-4722 GCA_038113685.1 Gammaproteobacteria bacterium | reverse complement strand
CCTTCGATCAGATTGACCTTGATGCCCGTTTGGCGGGTAAATTCCTCGTAGAGCGCCATGTCGGTGTCGTAGTGACGGGCGGAATAAACATTAACCACCCCTTCGGCCAATGCGGTGTTGGGCAAGATAAGACTGATCAACAGGCAGAGGCACAGAGCTGAGTGGCAGGCTAACGGGTAACGTGACCGTCGCTGGGGTATACGCATGGCAGATCTCAAATGAGAATGATTATCAATTATAGACAATTGCCTTGGTGCGGGTAAAGCTAAGATTGACCTGCGTGCCGGTCGCAAGATTCTGCTCTTGGTCTGACGGCAGACTCACTCGCAACTGCGCGTTGCCTTCCCGGATAAGACCGGACCAGTGTTGGCCATCGAATCGAACATCCTCTATTAGATGCTGACCTTGGCCATAGCGGACGCTGATATCGGCACTGCGCACCCCAAAAACGATTTCCGCACCGTCTTGTTGCGCCGGAGGATTAAGCAGGTTGGCCCGGGGCAGGTCGCCAAAAGCGGTGATGATCCGCTCACCATCGATAACCCCGTGTATCGTTTGCAAACCTGCAATGGTCTCGGCCACAAAAGGGTGGGCGGGGTTTTGCCATAGCTCATGGGGCGTGCCTATTTGCACCGCAGAACCGTGACTAAGCACTAAAATGTGATCTGCCATAGCCATAGCTTCTTCAGGATCATGGGTGACCATAATTGTCGTCGTTGCGGAGCTTCGCAGGCGCTGTCTGGCGTCCTCGCGTAGCTGACGTCGAAGCGGTGTGTCTACGCTGGCAAAGGGTTCGTCCAGCAGCATAACTCGTGGCTTGGTTGCCAATGCTCTGACGAGGGCAATACGCTGTTGCTGTCCTCCGGACAACGTGTGCGGATAGCGCGGCGCTAAGTCTGCCAAGCCAACGCTGGTCAACTGAGCGGTGACCTCTTGTTTTCGCGATATCGGGTCTAAGGCGTGGAGTCCGAAGCCGACGTTTTCCGCAACGGTTAAATGCGGGAAAAGCGCATGATCTTGAAAGACTAACCCGACGGGACGTTGCTCGGGCGGTGGGCAGTAGTTGGGAGCTGCCATCAGCTCTGAGTCGAACAACAGCTCGCCCTGCTGCAGTGGCTCGAGACCGGCGATAATTCTGAGCAAGGTGCTCTTACCGCTGCCAGAGGCGCCAATAATGCAAAGGATTTCTCCTGCCTCGAGAGACAACGAAATGTCATTTAATACTCGGTTCTGACCAAAGCGGTGGCTGATCGCCTTAAGCTGGATGCTCATACAAGAAGTGCCGTTCGTTTAAACCAGATAGTGCCCGATCGCTTCGCTCAAGCCCAATGCTCATTATTGTTGATGGGCAGGTACGCCAGCGGGCGTGCTTTTCTTAACGCTGTGTCTGTCTGCGGACACGATGGGCCGGTATAGTGCCGCGATGTTGTCGAAGCGCTTTAATTCTATCGTTTGGCCCCTGGGAGCACTACTGATTGCTGTGCCAGTGTGTCTGCCAATCCTGATGCTGCTGTTTTCTGCCTTCGCTCCAGAGAGCGAGAGCTGGATTCACTTGCGTGCCACAGTCTTCACCGACTACCTAGTGAACACCTTTGGTTTGATGGTATTGGTTGCCTTGCTTGCTGGTTCAATTGGGGTGCTTACCGCATGGTTGACCGTCCGCTATGAATTTCCTCTAAGACGCTGGTTGATACCGGCCTTAGCTTTGCCGCTAGCCGCGCCTGCCTATGTGGTCGGCTACGTTTACGCTGACTTGTTGGAGTTCTCTGGTCCGCTGCAAAGCTTTATAAGGGCCATGATGGATCTGGCGCCGGATGCCGCCGTGTTCCCCAACGTGCGCAGTCTTCCCGGCGCCGCCGTGGTGATCAGCTTGGTCCTTTACCCTTATGTGTATTTGTTGGCCCGGGGGAGTTTCGTGCAGCAATCGAGTGTTCTGCATGAGACCGCCCGGACGCTTGGCGCTACCGGCTCACGATTGTTTACGCGCGTGGCGCTGCCGGTGGCGTGGCCGGCAATTGCTGGTGGCTTGGCCCTTGTATTGATGGAGACTGTTGCCGACTTCGGCGTCGTTGAACACTACGGCGTTCCCACCTTGACCTCCGGCATCTTTCGAACTTGGTTTGCCATGGGAGAACCTGCTGCCGCGCTACAGCTGGCGGGTTGGCTTTTCATCGTTGTTTGCCTGCTGGTGCTGGGCGAGTACTTTGCCCGTCGCGGCCAGCACTTTAACCCCCTTGGTGGGCAAGCTGCTTCCGAGCCTCAGGTTGCAGGGGCACTGCAGGGCTGGGTTATCTGCTTGGTCTGTCTCTTGCCCGTTATTTTCGGTGTGTTGGTGCCTGTGCTGGCCCTTGTTGTCATGAGCATCGCTCATGTTGAGGCGGTGCAGCTGGCAACGCTGACGGAACTAATGGGCAATAGCGCTTGGGTAGCGGCGCTAGCCGCGACAGTTTGCACTGGGTGCGCGCTGTGGCTGGCTTACGCGGAGCGACTGACCGACAGTCAGGTTATGCGAGCGGGGGTGCGTGTGGCGACCCTAGGGTATGCGGTTCCTGGCTTGGTGCTTGCTGTGGCCTTGATGGTGCCCTTGACGACTTTTGACAAAAATCTAGCCTTGCTGATGCGTGACTACTTGGGCTGGCAACCAAGGCTGCTGATCACCGGCACAGTTGCTGGTCTGGTGGTGGTTTACGTTGCGCGTTTTTTGACCGTGGCTTTCAACAGTGTCCAATCTGGTTTGGCCCAAGTTCATCCTCAACTTGACGCTGCAGCCCGCAGTTTGGGTTCATCGCCCGCGAGGGTTTTGGGCAAAGTCCATGCGCCGCTGTTGCGTCCGGCGGTGCTCGTCGGCTTTCTCCTAGTATTCATCGATGTGATGAAAGAACTGCCGGCCACCTTACTTCTGCGCCCATTCAACTTCGAAACCTTGGCGACTTGGGTCTATCGCTTTGCCTCGGACGAACGGCTGTCCCAAGCTGCCCCAGCCGGGCTACTGATCGTCTTGATCAGTTTGATCCCCACCGTTGTGTTGGTCCAAGTCCGCAATAAATAACTGACCAAAACCTAACCTAACAGTTAACTTTTGGTGTTCATCTTTGCTCAAAGTGGTATTGAGCGCGGGCCCCGCAGCATGTGAAAACTCAATGATAAAGCCCAAGATCAGGGTCAGAGCACCCTTTGTGTTTTCCTTCGCTGGTGCATATCAAATATACAGTTCCGCGCTGGATGAATCAGGTATCGAGTACGACAGCGAACAGATATCCATCACCAATGGCACTTTGACAGTAAAATCGGGCATGAGCTGGACTGCTGTCTCCATGGGGGTGCACGAGACTCTGGTGTTTTTAGGGGTTAGCGGGTTGGGAGAGTTGTCCGACGAATTTCGATACGGTCTACCACTTTCCACGAAGGCATCCATCGTAAAAAACCAGTTGATACGTCACCGGAAAGTTATCGGGGTGTCTCGGCGTCAGGTGGAAAATATTTTTGTCAGCGATTTGCGGCGAGCCGGCTTTCCCGGAGCCCGTTTAGCTGGGCTGCTCTCGCGGCTCGCGATGCCATTCGATGGCTGGCAGTCAGCGGGATAAGGATTCTTTTCACCGGCGCTTCACGATGCCGGCCGTACGCTTTTTGGCCCGATGACTAGGACCTGTGGCCAGCAGTTCAATAAATCTTGACTAAACACTCCAAGCCGTTCCTGCCCGAAAAGAATTGTGAGACCTGTTCGAGGCCCTTTACTTGGCGAAAAAAGTGGGCCCGTGACTGGGACCATGTGCGCTACTGCTCTGAGCGCTGCCGACGTAACAAAAACACGAGCGTTGAGCGCGGAGGTCAGCATGCCTGAAGGACCAGAGATCCGTCGGGTGGCAACCCGAATTCATAAGATACTTGCGGGTCGTGAAGCTGAGCAGGTGCAATTCACCCAGTCGCGGGTTGCAGGTTTTGGACCCAAACTGTCGGGTCAGCAAGTGGAGTGGGTCAGCAGCCGTGGAAAAGCGCTGCTGACGCGTTTTGAGGACGGTCTGACGATATACAGCCACAATCAGCTCTACGGCCGCTGGTATGTGACGCGGCGCGATAACCTGCCGCGAACCAACCGTACCTTGCGGCTGGCTATCCATACGCGAACTCATAGCGCCCTGCTTTATAGCGCTTCGGATATCGAGGTGCTGACGCCTGAGGAACTGCCCCTGCAAAAGTATCTGGCGCGCTTGGGGCCTGACGCCTTGGATGAGGACGTTGTTTGGCGGGATGTACTGCGGCGGCTAGAGGATTCGAAGTTCGCTGGACGATCCCTTGCGGCTTTGTACTTGGATCAGGGCTTCGTGGCCGGAATTGGCAACTACCTGAGAACTGAAATTTTATTCAACGCGAAGGTTAATCCCTTTGATCGCCCCAAGGATCTGTCTAAGAAACAGCTTGGACTTTTGGCCAGAAATACCCTGGAACTCACTCGCCAAGCCTATCGAACCTCCGGTGTGACGAATACCGCTGGCCGGGTGAAAAAGCTGCAATCCCAGGGAGTGACTCGCAGCCGTTACCGCTTTCTCGCATTCGATCGCGAGCGGGCATCCTGCTATCACTGCGGCGATATCATTCGGCGGCTGCAGGTCAGCGGTCGCCGTATTTATCTTTGTGCTACCTGTCAGCCGAGCTGCCGAAGTAATCTGCCTGAGGAGTCCGCGTGAAACAACGTTCAGTGATGCTGGTTTTAGGTAATCAGTT
>JAYNPH010000070.1:0-11502 GCA_038113685.1 Gammaproteobacteria bacterium | reverse complement strand
GCCCTGTACTGGTTTTGCCGCATGTTAGATGGCGGGGCAGACCCCCGCTATATCGGCAGACGTCTACTTCGTATGGCCAGCGAAGATATTGGCAATGCAGACCCGCGGGCTTTGCAGCTGACGGAGTCCGCCTTGGCTACGTATGAACGATTAGGTTCTCCGGAGGGGGAACTGGCTCTGGCCCAGACGGTTTTGTATCTCGCCAGCGTGCCGAAAAGTGATGCCGCCTACAAAGCCTTCGGCGAGGCCATGGCCTTTGTGCGACAAACTCCCTCGCTCAGTGTGCCAATGCATCTGCGCAACGCGCCCACCAAGCTGATGCAGTCCTTGGGCTATGGCGACGGCTACCGCCATGCGCATAATGAAGACATCGCAGAGCTTGGTGCTTACGCAGCAGGTGAGCGTTACTTTCCGGATGAATTGGAACCCGTGACGTTTTATCATCCCGCCGCCGCTGGTCTGGAAGAGAAAATACGTCAGCGATTGCAGCGCTTAGCCCAAGCAGACGAAGAGGCGGAGCCACGCATCTGACTCACATGTCGTAGCCGGCTGGGATTCGTCATTCACACACCTGTCATGGGATCGTTCATGTTAGACATCAAGTTGTTACGCAATAGTCCGGAAGTGGTTGCTGAGGCCCTGACGGTAAAGGGATTCACCTTTGACGTGAGTGCGTTTTCCGCCTTGGAAGAACAACGTAAAACGCTACAGCAGCGCACGGAAGAGCTGCAGAACGAGCGTAATGTGAAGTCGAAGTCCATCGGCAAGGCAAAGGCTCAGGGAGAAGATATAGCGCCGCTACTTGCTCAGGTCGGGGACCTTGGACAGCGCCTAGACGAATCAAAAGCGGCCTTTGCTCAGGTGCAAGACGATCTGCAGGGGTTATTGATGTCTCTGCCAAATCTGCCGGATGCCAGCGTGCCAGCCGGAACCGACGAGTCTGATAACGCTCTGCTGCGAACGTGGGGCGAACCGAAAAGTATGGATCACGAGCCGCTGGATCACGTGGATTTAGCGGGCGCCGGTGGGTTGGATTTTGAAACGGCAGCCAAAGTCACCGGGACGCGCTTTGTCGTCATGCGCGGCCCCATGGCCCGACTGCACCGAGCCCTGACCCAGTTCATGCTGGATTTGCACACCGCGCACCATGGCTATCAGGAAGTGTATGTCCCCTATATGGTAAACGCGGACAGCGCTCGGGGTACCGGTAATTTACCGAAAGCGGCTGAAGATATGTTCCAGCTGGATGGGGAGCAGGACTACTACTTAGTACCCACCGCAGAAATCCCGGTTACGAACTTGTACCGCGGCGATATTTTGAATGAGGCGGATCTGCCAATTCGCCATGTTTGTCACACACCCTGTTTTCGCAGTGAGGCCGGCAGCTATGGTCGAGACACCCGGGGGATGATTCGCCAACATCAGTTTGAAAAGGTTGAGTTGGTGCAACTCGTTCACCCGGAAACATCTTGGGACGCCTTGGACAGCCTGACCGGTCACGCAGAAGCTGTACTGCAGCAGCTTGAGCTGCCATACCGAGCCATGGTGCTGTGCGGCGGAGATTTAAGCTTTACGTCGGCCAAAACCATCGACTTGGAAGTGTGGCTGCCAAGTCAAAACCAATATCGCGAAATCTCGTCATGCAGTAATTTCTTGGATTTTCAGGCCAGACGGATGCAGGCCCGTTATCGGGATAGCAGCGGCGATATCCACCTGCTACACACGCTAAACGGTTCCGGCTTGGCGGTTGGGCGCACCTTGGTCGCCCTGATCGAAAACTATCAAATGGGAGATGGCACCATGCAGATCCCCGATGCGCTCCAGCCTTATTTGGAAGGTGCGAGCCGATGGCCCCTCAATCCCTAGCGAAACGAGCAAACGAACCTGCATGTTTTATCTGCCTCTTTTTCATCGGCTTCAGGGAGCCCAATGTTTGGTTGTCGGCGGCGGCCAAACGGCTTTGCGAAAACTGCGCTGGTTGGTGAGGGCAGGGGCGCAGATAACGGTGATTGCCCCTGAGGTAGACCCTGAGATTCAGCGCATGCGCGATGCCGGTCAATTGCGTATCGAGCGCACGGCCTTTTATTCGCAGGCGATCCACAGCCGATTGCGCTTAGTGATCAGTGCTACCAATGCTCCAGAAGTCAGCGAGTCCGTATTTGTCGCCGCACTAGAGCACGGCGTGTTGGTCAATTGCGTGGATCGTACCGAACTGTGCACTATTATTTTTCCGGCAATTATCGACAGGCTGCCGATTCTAGTCGCGGTATCTAGCATGGGGCAGTCGCCGACACTGGCCCGAAGTGTTCGAGGCTGGATCGAGACTCGGCTGCCTCAAGGGTTGGGCCGCCTTGCGGAGCTGGCCGGGCAACTGCGTATACAAGTCAAGCGAGGCTTGCCGGATGTGGATGCGCGCAAGGCTTATTGGGATTCCGTATTTGACAGCAGTGCTGCCGACCGAGCCATTCAAGGTGATATCAAAGGCGCGGTGAGCATGGCTGAGGAAATGTTGGAGGGCCAAACTGGCAACGGTCAAATTCTGTTGGTCGGGGCTGGTCCCGGTGATCCGGATCTGATCACCCTTCGAGGTCTGCGGGCTATTCAGACCGCTGATGTGCTGATGTATGACAAATTGGTGAATCCGGCCTTACTGGACTACGCCCGTCGGGATGTCGAGCTTGTGGACGTGGGCAAACAAGGACCCCGTGAAGAGGTGGTTGGGGCGACGGGTTGGGGAGCCGCAACAGTGGCCTCGAACCAAGCCCGACCCACAGGTACCACGATGCAGGCGGGCATTAATCAGCGCATGGTAGATGAAGCCTTGAAGGGCAAAAAGGTTGTCCGACTCAAGGGCGGAGACCCCTTCATCTTTGGTCGCGGTGGCGAGGAGCTGCTAGCCGCCGCCGAGCACGGACTGGACGTTGTCGTCATTCCTGGAATTACCGCAGGAATGGCCGCCGCCAGTTACTCTGGCATTCCCCTTACTCACCGGCATATGAGTCAATCTGTGCGCTTTTTGACCGGGCATCGCGTAGTGGATGCGGAAAATATCGAGTGGGCAGAATGGGCGCGAGACGATCAAACCTTGGTCATTTACATGGGCTTGGTTAGTCTCCCCAAAATCCAGATGCGGCTGCTGGCGGCTGGTCGCGCCGAGAGCACCCCAGCGGTTCTCATTGAGAACGCCACACTGGCCGGCCAGCGCGAAGTCTACGCCACTCTGAAAACGCTCCCTGAACGTGTGAGCGCCGCGCAGATTACCGGACCCTCGGTGATTATCGTGGGCGAGGTTGTTGATGTGCCTCAACAGGCTGAGAAGGCGCGAATGGCTGCCAAGGAAGCGAAACAGCTGCCGCTATAAACAGTTAGTTGGTCTGGGTAAGCCAGCGATTTTAGCGGCAGTCATGGCGGGGCTGCCGCCAAAAAGTGTCATCAGGTAAACGCTGGAGCCGCGCTCCGACCCACAAGTCTCTTTAATCAGCTTTACGAAAGGGCGCATGGCAGGCGCGGTTTCGGTGCGCCGGTAAAAATCCCTGAGCAGGTGCAGTATTTCCCAGTGCGCGGGGGTGAGCGTCACTCCCTCTCTCGCCGCAAGCAGCTCGGCATTGCTTTCGGACCATGCATTTAAATCCAGCAAAAAACCTTCCTTGTCGCAGCGGGGTAAGGAATGAATCTTCATTGGCGCTTAGTCGTTCCAACTCACGATGGGTGAACACTGTTGGGTGAGTTCAACCAGGGTTGGATAGTCAATGTGAGCGAGCGCCGCTGCTGCTTGGCTAACGCCCCGGGCCTGCGCGTCGGCCGCAAGCAAATATAGGTCCGCGGGTTCGACACCTGCATCCAGCGCTTGTTGATGGGCGTATACGCCGTTCCCCAAAAGCACAAGCTTATCGTTTCTTTGTCGTCGACGGGTGCAGGCTGACAGGCCAGTAGAGCTGAAAACGAGGTGGAGGCTCATGGTTGGGCGGTAATAACAACGTCGCAGGCGCTGATGAGCGCCTGCTGATCGCTTAAGTGAATGGGTTTAACGCTGAGAGACGGCTCGGTTTGCACGTCACGCCCGCTCAGGGAATCTGCGCAGACGTAAACCTCTTCTATTTCGTAAGCGGGCAGGGCGGTCAAAACGTTGCTGATGGTTTTTTGTCCAATCGCCGCGCCAGCCTGACCTTGCTGTACGTTCCAAACCCCCTCATCACGGAAGAGCACGGCAACTTTGGCATCAAAAGCGGCGGCCACCATGGCTGCTTCCATTTGTTCCAAGGCATGACTGCTGCCGTAAGGACTGCGGCTGACGATGAACAGAAATCGTTTCATGCGGGGAATTCCACGTACCGGTCAGCGCTGTTGATGGCTGCGATAAGCTGTCCTAAGCCAACCAGTTCAAATCCCTGTGCCAGCGTCGGATGTTCGAGTTCGTATCTGGCTTGCTCTGATTCATCGACGATGCCGCGTTTAATTCCGCTGGCAATACAAATGCCCAATTCAACGCCTCGCCCCGCCAAATCCTGCCACCGCTTGAGGGTGTTGGTATTGAATTTGTCTTGGGGCGGCACTTGGGCGGCCAGACCCTGATAGACGCCGTCGTGGAAAAAAAACACGCGCTCAATGCTCTGACCGCTGGCCAGCACCGCCTCAGCAAAAGACAGCGCATGCTCGGCTGCTTCACTGGCGTAGGGGGCACCGTGGACTGCAAGGGCGTAATTCATGGCTGCAGGATACCAAATGCGCGGGTCATGGCGACGGAAAATAGCGACGGAAACCTGATGTTAGGCGCGGACGGGTTGGTGGGTTCTTTCGTTGCCTCGGCCCAGTTGTTTAACGTCTTCGAGGATGGCTATCAGCGCCGGGATCAAGAAGAGGATGATCACGCTGGCAAAGACGATGCCTGTCGCGAGGCTAACAGCCATGGGTATTAGGAACTGGGCTTGGGTACTGGTCTCAAACAGCATGGGTGTTAGACCTAGGGCCGTTGTGGCGGTGGTTAAAAAGATGGCCCTAAACCGCCGTCGAGAGGCCTCTGTGATGGCGTCGCCGATGTCCATGCCCTGATTGCGATTGCGATTGTATTGATCCAGCAACACTAAGGAGTCGTTCACCACAACGCCGCTCAAGGCCACCATGCCGAAGATGGAAATGAACGAGATGTTGTATCCCAGCAGATAGTGCCCGATGGTGGCGCCGGCGGCGCCGAAGGGCACTCCAGCCAGCACGACGAGTGGCTGCAAATAACTGCGCGTTTGGGAGGCCAGAAGTACAAAAATCGTGAGCATGGCAATGGTCATCATGTTGGCCAAGGATGCCATTTCCTCGGATTCATCCCGGCCCTGGCCGGCCTGATTTACGCGCAAACCCGGGTAGCGCAGCAACAGCTCCGGCACAATATCGTTTAGCACTTGATTGTTGGCTTGGGTTGGCGTGGTTAGCTCCAGATCCACTTCGCTGGTGACGCTGACGATGCGAAAGCCGTCCACCCGTTCAATGGTGGAGAAGCTACGGGACTCGCTTAATGTCGCCACCGCCGAGAGGGGTGCTTGGGTGCCGTCATCTAAGCGGATGCGAACGTCGGCGAGATTTTGGGTACTTTGTCGCTGGCGCTCTGGGTATCGAACCATCACTTTCAGCTCGTTTCGGCCCCGCTGAATTCTTTGGACTTCCTGACCGAAGAAGTGGTTTCGAAGCTGACGGGCGATGTCCGCTGGCCGCAGCCCGGCCGCTTCGCCTGCTGGAGTCAGGTCGATATCGTATTGGCGCTTGCCCAGATTGAAAGTGTCCTGAATATCGTAAAAACCTGTGAGGGAGGCGTACCGAGCCTTGAGGTCGTCTACCGCAGCGTAGAGCATTTCATCCTGCTGGTGAGCTAGGCGAAATTCCACCGCGGCACCGCGACCGAAATAGTCTGAGCGGAAAGAAAGACTTTCCACTCCGGCGATGGTGCCCGTTTCCATCCGCCATTGGCGTTCCAAAGCTTGGGCCGACAGCTTACGCAGCGGTTCGTCTTGCAGCGTAATGACGATGGATGAAAGGTGGCTAGCAGTGGCCATCCCGCTGCCACCTTCCGGACCGCCACCAGCCCGGGCAGAGCCACCGATGGTGGAACTGATGGCTTTAAATGCCGTGCCGTTATTGGCTTCGTTGACTTTGTAGGCCGCATCAATAATCCGCTGAGCGGCGTTTTCGGTGGTCTCAAAAGGCGTGCCTACAGGAAATGTCAGGTTTGCTCGAATGCTGTTGGATTCTAGATTCGGGAAGAAAATGAAACGAACAGCGCCGCTGCTCATCAGGACGCCGGCTGCCACCAGCAAGAGGATCCCGGCGAGCAAGGACAGATAACGACGCTGTACGGCCACCTGCACGGCCGGCAAAAAAGTTTGATCTCGAAATTGCATGATGCTGCGACTAACCCGCCCCTGAAAATCCTTTAGCGGGCCCTTACTCCATGCTTGGCCGTGAGATAGGTGGGCGGGAAGAATGAAAAACACCTCCAGCAGCGACATGGTTAAGACCAAAATTACCACGATGGGCACCGAGCCTAGAATTTGCCCAAATGTGCCGGTGACGAACAGTAGTGGGGCGAAGGCGGCCATGGTGGTCAGGACGCCGATGGTTACAGGGCTGAACACGCCGCGCACGCCGCGAAGAGTGGCGGCGGTATTTTGTCCCCAACGCTCTTGCTCGGTGATGACGTTCTCGCCAACGACAACTGCATCGTCCACCACGATACCCAAGACGATGATCAGTCCAAAAAGAGAAATCATGTTGATGTTCACGCCGAAGGGGGCGAAAAACAGAAACGCGCCGAGAAAGGAGATCGGTACGCCCATGGCGACCCAAGTGGCAAGACGCAGATCCAACATGATCACCAGAAACAAAAACACCAAGGCAAAACCGAGCAGACCGTTACGGATTAGTAGGCTTAGTCGCTGCTGTAAGATATCGGTCTGGTCATCCCAGATTTGAACATCCGCCCCAAGAGGCGGCTGGAAGTCGGCCAAAAACGCTTTGATTTTGCCGGCGATGAGCAGGGCATCTTCCGCTTCTGACTTTTCAACTTTGACCAGCAGGCTGCGTTGGCCATTAAACGTCTGAATGACAGGGTCGTCGACAAAACCATCGCGAATAGTCGCAACGTCACCTAAACGCAGGATGCTGCCGTCGGGATCTGCGCGCAGCACAATGTTCGAGAACTCGGTGCCAGACATTCGTTTCTGATTGGTTCGCAGCAATAAGTCACCAGCGTCTGTACGAAGCTCTCCAGCACTCAGGTTGATCGAGGACGAGCGAATAGCTTGGGCAACTTGATTGATCGATATATCGAACTGACGCAGCGCTTGTTCATCAACCTCAACGGCGATTTCAAGCTCCTTGGCCCCCATCAGGGACACTAAGGTTACGTCGGGAAGGGCGAGCAGTTGATCTGCCAGATGTTCCGCCGCACTGCGTAGATTTAAGTCTCCTAGTTCAGAGGTCACCACCAAGGTCATGACGTCACTAACGGTTTCGGCGCGTTCTATCTCGGGTTGTTCCGCGTTCTCGGGGGGGAAATCTGCAATACGTTCAACTGCGGCTTCAACGTCGTCTTTAACCTCTTTGTCGTCCACAGAGTCTTTTAGTTCAATGGTTACGCGGCCCACGTTTTCGGCCGCAGATGAGCGAACCTCGTCAACGCCTTCAATACCCAGCACCGCTTCTTCCACGCGACGGGTAATGGCCTCCTCTATCTCGCTGGGGGTAGCGCCGGGATAGGGAACCGTGACGGTAATGATGCCGGGATTCAATGTTGGAAAAACTTGGGCGTTTAGGGCGACACCAGCGATTAAGCCGCCGATCAACATCAGCGCCATTATCAGGTTGGCAGCGACCGAGTTTTGCGCGAAATAGGCAATGATGCCGTTTTCGGATTCGGGCGTTTTGGTTGTTCCGGGCGCAGCGTTTGCTGACTCGGTCTCGTCGTTCATCGCTTTACCTTCATCGTTCAGCCTGCGGCCCGGGTTCGAGGCTCAGCAGCCGGGACAATGGATACCGCAGTGCCAGCAGATATGCTTGTTAGAGCGCTTACGACGATACCTTCGCCGCTATCGAAGGCTTTAATCACAATACCTTGGCCGTTTCTCCCTAATACGTTGGGTTGGTGCTTTGCCAATTGTCCGTTGCGTACGTACCAAATTATGCCGCCGGCCTGTATCGCCGCTTCCGGGACGACCAAGCTCTCTGGGTATTCGGGGCCTTGAATGAGCACGTCAGCAAAGGTGCCGGGCTGTAACATGAACGTGCGATCCGGGGTTTGCGGCAGAGGAATGTAGGCCCTGGCGAAACGGCTGCGATTGTCCAGTTGGGCACTGACCCGATCAATGCGGGCCTCGAGAGTTTGTCGGTTTGCCGAAATCACGACCCGACGGCCTGCGGCCGGCGTCAGTTGGGCCAGTTCATCTGGCGCAATGGGTACAACAAGCTCCACGCTGTTGTTGGCGTAGGCCTGCCCGAAGGCCCTGCCGCCGGTAATCAACTGGCCGACCTGAGCCGAAGATTCGGTAATCATGCCGTCGAAGGGCAGAGAAAATTGCGTTCTCTCGAGTGCTAACAGGGCAACGTCAGCGCGAGCCTCGGCAGCGCGGAGCTGCGCCGCCGCCTGAGCGATTTGCGGGCGCAGGGCGACCAAGCTGGGTACTGGTTTGCCGGGGTTCAGCAAGGCATAGTTTTTGACCGCGGCGTCACTGCGAGCTTGCTGCAGTCGCAAATTGGCTCGCTGCACAGCGACGTCGGCCTCAGCCTGCTTGACCTGCAGCAAAAAGTCATCGGGCTCGATGGCAACTAAGGTTTCGCCGGCACGAAATGCGCCGCCAACTCGCATGGCCGGCGCCAAGGCGTCAATGCGACCGGAAATCTGCGGCACTAAATCCACGTAGGCTGTGACGCTAACACTGCCATTTCCGGCCACTGAAATTCGTTGGGTTCCAACGCTTGGGTTAATAATTGAGACCTTTGGAACGACGGGGGCAGCAGCGGCATTCATGCCACTTGGCGCGATTGCCACGGCGGGTTCACGAGACAGATAAACAGCCACAGCCGTTGCAGCCAAGACAGCGACAATTTGCAGGGTGCCAGCTAATCTGCCTCCGGTTTTGCGTGATCCGTGTTCGGGAACGTCGGCGACATCGAGCGGTGACGTATTCTCCTCCTCGTTCTCCGGTGTCGCTTTCAAGGTGGCAAGGTTGTCTCGAACATTCCGTAAGCTTTTATTCATGGATTTGCTTTCCCCAGCACAAAGCTGATTGCCAGTGGTGTCTCTCGGCGCAGTTCGGACAGGGCACGGGCCGTGTATCGCGTCGCGAGAGTCTAGTTCACTTTGCTGACCGCTCAAATGTCTTTATGGTGGCTGCGCTTGGGTGAACAGCCTGTGAAGAATACTTTGTGATCTGGGTAACTCTTTGGCGCCCGGTCAGCATCAGAAACTTGGCCGGACGGTTCGTTTGGCCCCGGTTTCTTAAGCCCATGAGTCTGGCGATCAATTCTTGTAGGATGAGCGGCCACAAAAGCAGGTGTCCGCGCTCCGCGGCAACGCATAGAGTAACAATGAGGAAGAAGAATGAATGCGACGGCAAGCTCAGATCAGGCGCTAGGTCAGGCTCTGGAATTCAAGTCCGGCCAGCGTATGAAGAACCGGTTTATGTTGGCGCCGCTAACCAATTCACAAAGCCATGAGGACGGCCGGCTATCTGACGAGGAATTCCATTGGCTTACCATGCGGGCCAAGGGGCAGTTCGGTTTGACGATGACCTGTGCGGCCCATGTGCAGGCAGTAGGGCAGGGGTTTCCCGGGCAGCTGGGAATCTTCAGTGACGAGCATCTTGAGGGACACACGCGGCTTGCCGAGGCGATTAAAGCGCAAGACAGTGTTGCTGTGTTGCAGCTGCATCACGCCGGTATGCGTTCTCCAGAAGGGCTGATCGGGCAACAGCCGGTATGTCCTTCAGCAGATCAGGAGACTGGTTCGCGCGCGCTGTCTCTGGACGAGGTGAGAATTCTGCGAGACGACTTTATCGCAGCCGCAGTGCGCTCCCAGCAAGCGGGTTACGATGGCGTCGAAATTCATGGCGCTCACGGCTACATCGTTTGCCAGTTTTTAAGTCCGGAAACCAATCTGCGTGATGACGAGTATGGCGGCTCACTGCAAAACCGGCAGCGTCTGCTGATGGAAATTGCCGCCGGCATTCGCGCCCAGTGCGGGCCGGGCTTTTTGTTGGGTGTGCGGGTGTCGCCAGAGCGCTTCGGTATGCAGCTGCAAGAGGCGCTGAATACCTGTCAGCGACTCATAGACGAAGACCTAGTAGATTTTCTGGACATTTCTCTATGGGATAGCTTCAAACTGCCTGCAGAAGAGGCGTACCAGAATCAGAGCTTATTGGACTACTTCGCCAAACTTGATCGCGGGCAAGTCAAACTCACCGTGGCGGGTAAAATCCGCACGGCTGAGGAGTGCAGGGCGGTAATGAAGGCGAACATAGATTTCGTCACCATCGGCCGGGCTGCTATTTTGCATCACGACTTTCCTCTGAAGGTCCTAGCAGATGACGACTTCGAGCCCATCCCAACGCCAGTTAGCCGCGCTCACCTGAAAGCCGAGGGCCTCAGTCCGGTATTCGTTGAGTATATGAACAGCTGGAAAGGCTTTGTCGCAGAAGATTAAACCGTAAGTTCACGCCCACTTCACTGGCGCAACCGTAGCCTGCTGGCAAATATCAGCGGATACGGTATGAAACGGATAGGCATTATCGGTGATGTGCACGCAGAGCATTTACGTCTATCGGCGGCGCTGGAATATTTAGGCGAATCCGAGGTTGATGCAGTGCTGTGCACGGGCGACTTGCCGGACGGGCGCGGAGATTTAGACGCCTGTTGTCGGTTGTTGCAGCAGCATGATGTTATGGCCGTGGCTGGCAATCACGAACGCTGGTTTCTGCAGGACAAAGTGCGCCATATCGAAGATGCCCACCTGCGCTGTCAGGCTGCTAGCGAGACAATCGACTTTCTATCGAGTCTGCCGCAAACGCACCGTATCGACACAGCGGACGGCGAGTTGGTTCTGTGTCACGGTATTCTCGACGATGATTTGGCCAAGATCTGGCCTGGATCGGAGAATTCCGCCAGCCGCTGCTCGGCATCTCTCGACAAATTACTGCAGCAAGCTGTACCGCCCCGTTTTCTGATCAACGGCCACATGCACTTTCGCACGGTGATCGATTTCCCACGCACCCAAGTGATCAATGGCGGCACCTTGAAAGGGCAGTTTGCTGGGTTTTCGCTGCTAGATGTCGAGGCCCAGCGTATTGACAGTTTCAACCTCAGTGACAACGGCAAGATTCAGACGGCGGGAACGCTGGATCTGGCATCCCGAAAAGATCGTCGGATCTGGCAGACGACGGGAGAATTTGACGGCGCGTGGCAGCCAGTGATACTGCACAGGGGCTAAACGCCGCCTTACCCGCGGCTGGGGCGGTGGAGCTG
>JAYNPH010000069.1:0-11567 GCA_038113685.1 Gammaproteobacteria bacterium | reverse complement strand
CACAAGAACTTGAGGAACGCGCGCAAAACTGTTCATTGCAGCTATGCTTGGCGCTCGTCGGCAAAAAAGTTGCTCCTTTGTGTCTGTGAGGCGAACACCACCACAGGTGTTTGAACAAGTGTCCATAGCCTTGCGTGCACCGCAGCGACGCGGCACGTTGACGCAGCATTAACGTATAACAGTCTCGGTTGTCCCGTTTGGCACCGGCAATCCGATCAACGCGAACGATTAGGCTGCGATGACTGCGCCACAAGACAACCGTGATTGAAACGTATGATCCGCTTCTTTTATGTTAGTTCGAGCTCACGTGTGTCAGACCACGTAAAACAAAAGCCGGAGTGCGACGAAACCGCGGACATTTGGATCAGATGGCAAATCAACATCTGAATCCGCAGGCAAGACTCCGGACACAGTTGACTGACCGGTGGCGGCCTACGATTATCGTTGGTTGGCTACAAAAGCCTGCTCCTGTGACAGTCGAAGGGAGCCTAGGCTTGCAAAAACCCCCGCAAAAACTGACCCAAGAGAAACTTCATGAACCAAACGCAGACAACACCCTTCGACCAAAGCCACAGTTTCGCCGAAATTAACGGTGTGACCCTGCACTACGTATTGGAGGGCGATGCGACTAATCCCACCCTAGTGTTAATTAACATGGCCAGTCATAACCTGACCTGCTGGGAGGTAGTTTTAGCTGACCTAGCCGAACACTTTCAAATACTCCGCTTTGATCTGCGCGGCACGGGGAAATCCGGCTGGGGTGATGATGAAACGTTCAACTTTTCCCAATACGCCGATGATCTGGCGGGCCTAATGGACCACCTTAAACTTGACAGAGCATTTGTGGTGGGCGTGGCCTACGGTGCTCGCACTGCGGCGCAGTTTGGCCTACGCCACCCCAGGCGGCTGTCGGGACTGGGTTTATTCGATGTGGCGTTAACGCCGCCGGTAGATCAGGTCGATCAGGGTGCCTTGGGTGCCCAAGCTACTGCCATGCTGAAAGAGTCCGGTATAGACGTTCCCGAGCGGCAAAAGTACTGGCGTTTCTATGAGGACCGGGATGCGGCGCGCAAGTGCCATACGGCCCACGAACGAGAGCCCGATACCACGTCCATGATTCACGCTATCACGGCGCCCACCTTGGTGGCCTGCGGCGAACAGGACATGAATCTTCCCGCGGCCGAGCATATCGCCAGCCAGATCCCCGGCGCCTTGTTCTCGCCGATGCCAATGACCGGCCATGGCTCGCCTTTTTTCCGCCCGGATCTCTTCGCGCAGTTAATTCGTAACTTTACCCCGTCTCTGGCACCGGCGGACTAGGGCTGTAATCTCGCAATGGTCCACAAACCATCGTGTTGCCGATACTGCAGGCGATCGTGCAGTCGCCCCTCTCTTCCCTGCCAAAACTCATACTGACTGGGCTGCAAGCAATAGCCGCCCCACTCGCTGGGCCGCGGCGCAGTCTCTATGTGGGTGGCGGCGAGTTCTTGATAGCGAGCCTCTAGCGCGGTCCGGTCGGCAATGGGATGGCTTTGATGAGACGTGGCCGCAGCCAGTTGGCTGCCCAAGGGCCGAGAATAAAAGTAGCCATCGCTTTGATCCGAGGACAGTTCAACGACCCGACCGCGAATACGTACCTGCCGATCCAGCTCGCGCCAGTGAAAGAGTAACTCTGCCCGAGGATTTGCCGTTAACGCCTGACCCTTCTCGCTCCGTCGATCGGTAAACCAACGCATTCCGGCTTCGTCCGCACCCTTTAGCAAAACGGTCCGCACCGAAGGCTCTCCCTCCCAAGCAGTGGCTAGCGCCATGGCGTTATAATCGAGCACCATGGCCTGCTGGGCTTCAGCGAACCAGCGCTGGAACTGGGTTAGCGGATCTGCAGACACATCCGCTTCGCCCAGAGTGCCGTAGCGGTACTCCCGGCGCAGGGCGGCAATGGCTTCGTCATCCGATGATGGCGTACTAGCAGACATAGGCACTCCTAAATCCTCTCGGTCAGAGCACAAGACTATGCCTTAGACCAATCCCAAACCAGCGGCCGAAGTTAACCCGACACGACTTTTAGGCCCCAGCGTGATCCTGCCGGGGCTGATTGCTGCGATAGCCCCACACAGGTGAAAACAACGCTCCGTAAACAAACAGAATGCCCGACAGCAGCATGGCCGGGATTAGCGCGTTCAAAGTCCCCACAGCCTCGATCAGCCAGCCAAGAACCACAGCACCCAACGGCGCGCTGCCTACCATGCCGATACTAAAGACAGAGAGAATTCTGCCAAGATAAGGTTTGGGAGCAGACTCTTGCACAATGCTGCGCGCTAAATTCGTGGTGATACCCATGTTCAGTCCCCAGCCGACGGTGGCAAGGACAAGCAGCCAAAACGGTGGCTCAATCCACATAAGAAAGACCACTAAAATACGTGACAGCTGCATAATCAAAAACAATTTGCCCGGACGCAGCAGCGGCTGATAACGCAGCAACAGCATATTCGACAAAGTGGCTCCGGCATAAAAAATTGCCATCAGCACCGCCAGCAACCAAGCGGAACCGTCGTATATCCGCACGACGATGAACGGAAACACCGTGATGAATGCGCCGGCATTGAAGATGCTGGAGGCAAAGGTAATGGTCAGCACATGAAAGATCACCGGGTGATCGAAGGTGGCATTAAGCCCCTGTCGTATCCCTGCCAAGGCGCCGGGCTGATCGGCGACGTTGTCTTTGGTCGGTTCTGGCCGGGCAGCCGGCACACGAATCATCATCGCACCGGCAAGGGCAAGCCCCACGGCCTGAGACAGCAGAACAGGGGTGACGCCTACCTCATCAATCTGGCCCGCGAGCACTAGGCCAACCACTTGAACAACAAATCCAATTGCCGTTGCCGCCGTGACGCCCTGCTGGATCTGGCTACCCGCAATTCTATTGAGCAGCGCTTGTTGGCCGGGCATCGAAAACGACTGAACCACAGTCATGCCCAGACCCCAGAACAACACGCTGACCACACCCAGCCACTGCCACTGTTCCATCAGAACAAGGAACAACGGAAACAGAGGTGCCAACAGGTAGATTCGAATCAGCATCCGGCGGGCGTCAACACGGTCAGCGCTGGCGCCGCCAGCGAGCATCAAAAATACACCGGGCAAACCAATGACGGCTTGAATCAAACCCACCTGATCTGCGGGCAACTTAAGGATGCCGATTAAAATCCAGCTCAGCAGCAACTGCTGCATAGCCAAGGCCATACCAGAAAAACCTGTGGATCCTAAATAGGCTCGAAAGGACTCATTCCGCCAAATTGACGGCCCGCGACTTTGCTCAGACATAAACTCTCCCTAGGCCTGAGCATGTGCGGCCCGGCCCGCTAAAGCAAGAGACAAGTATCTATCTGTAACAGCAGAGCGCGGGGCTTAAGCGATCGTCTGGCACAAAAAAACCGGGGCTAGCCCCGGTTTTTAGATCGCCGGCTCGGCAAATCCGCTATTGGATTTCCAGCAGCTCCACCTCAAACACCAAGGTGGCATTTGGCGGAATCGCAGCGCCGGCCCCGCGTTCTCCGTAGGCTAACTCAGGCGGCACAACCAATCGCCACTTGGAACCCACGCCCATCATTTGCAGCGCCTCTGTCCAACCGGGAATGACTCGATTTACCGGGAATGATGCAGGGCTGCCTCGCTCTACTTAGCTGTCTAAGACGGTTCCGTCGGTCTATGTGCCGTGATAGTGCGTAACAACAGTGTCAGTAGCTTGAGGTTTGGGGCCTGAACCTTCGGTCAACACCTCGTACTGCAAACCCGAAGCTGTCGTGGTCACCTCAGGCCGAGCTGCGTTTTCCGCCATGAACGCTTCGCCAGAAGCAGCCTTGCTCTGCATCAGCGCCTCTGAAAGCGCCGCCATGAGCTGTTCTTCGTTCTCCACCGGCACCTTAGATTCCTGTCCGGCGACGGCGTGTTGGGCGCCCAAAACATAGGCGTCCATGTCAATGACCTCGCCCCCTTGCTCTTGGACGCCCTGGGCTTGCCGGTAGCCAATCAGATAACTGGCGCTCTCGACGTCGGACGAAGCATCAAAGGTTGAATCAGGCATGGGGGTCTCCGCTTGGTTGCAGCCGGCGACCATAACGCTGGCGGTCAGCAAGGCGATTGCTGACAAATGGTTTAATCGATTGTTCATTGATGTCTCCGAGTGGCATGAATTGACGTTTTTTCAGCAAAGCGCAACAGTGCGACGAAAGTGAACCCTGCTTCACCCGATGATGGGTGATGGTTACACTGGTCACGCCTATAATGAATCGGCGTGATTCTGGACTGCCCCTGTTTCATCAGCGGCGAGGCCGGAGAGCCGCTAGGATACGGCAGCGGCGCATTGATTACACGAAAGGATTAAGCGAAGGATCTTAAAAAGTGTTCGACGTTAAAGCGGCGTTAAAGAATCGGGCATTGAGACCCTGGCGACAAATGCAGGCACTTTTGAACTGCGCCGCAGCCTACAGAATCTGGGCCAGGCACCCAGTTAACGTCACGACATAGCTTTGACACTGCCGCCGCAACAATGGACCTAACAGTTACACCACGCTAGCCAACGAGAACCTTTAATGAAGCCGACTGGGTTTATCCGACAAAATACAGAAAGCCGCTCTTGGCAATCCAAGATCATCGCTCCCGTAGTAAGGGAGAAAATGGCTCATGTGATCGCAGCTCTAATCCTCGGCATAGCCAGCGCGGTCGGTGCTTGGGCAGACGCGGATTCTGCTGAGAGTATCGATATTGAGAGCCTCGCGCCGCAATTAGCACCACTTGCCGCGCACCCCCGAACGGCTCAGATCGTGGTAGAGCAACTGCGCCGCAATCATTTCGTCGATTTGAACGTGGACGACGATTTGTCCAGCCAGATATTTGACAACTACATCGAGGCTCTCGACCCTGCTCGCTATTACTTTATGGCTAGCGATATCGCTGAATTTGAGGGCTATCGATACGATTTGGATAACGCCCTGCGCCGAGGGGACTTGCTGCCGGCATTTAAAATGTTCAACCGGCTGCAGCAGCGTTTGCTGGATCGCACCGCCTATGCCCAGAACAAAATATCCGGCGGGTTGACCGACTTGGACTTCACCACCGACGCCACAGTTCAGATCAAACGGGAAGACGCGCCGTGGCCGGTAACGCAGACAGAGCAAGACGAACTGTGGGACCGGCGCATTCAGTCCCAAGTTCTGAGCATGAAACTCAATGACAAGGATCTAGAAGAGATCGTTGAGACCTTGGGCAAGCGTTACCGTAACCAGCGGAAAGTTGCCCTGCGTAATCGCAGCGAAGACGCGTTTCAGACCTTTATCAACGCCTTCGCTTCAACCTTTGATCCTCATACCCAGTATTTCTCTCCGCGCACCTCTACCAATTTCAACATCAATATGTCGTTGTCATTGGAGGGTATTGGCGCAGTCCTTCAAACCGACGAAGATGCCACCAAAATTGTTCGACTGGTGCCAGCCGGCCCGGCCGATAAGTCCGGTGACTTGAAGCCTGCCGACACCATCTCCGCCGTAGGTCAGGGTACTCAAGGACCGATGATCGATGTCGTGGGCTGGCGTTTAGACGACGTAGTGGAACTGATTCGCGGACCCAAGGACTCCACCGTACGCCTCGCCGTCAGCAGTGATGACGCAGACAGCGATGAGACGCGCATCGTCACCATTGTGCGCAACACCATCAAACTGGTAGAACAAGCTGCCCAGGCCAAGGTAATTACGCTCAATGAATCAGGCGAAGAAAAGCGAATTGGCGTAATCGACATTCCGACCTTTTATCTGGACTTTAAAGGCCAGCAAGACCGCGCCCCGGACTACCGCAGCACCACCAAGGATGTCACGCGACTGATCACTCAACTTAAAGACGAGGGTATCGACGGCCTGATTATCGATCTGCGAAACAATGGCGGAGGCTCACTGCAGGAAGCCGACACCATGACGTCGTTGTTCATTCCCTCTGGGCCTACCGTACAGGTCAAATCCAGCAGGAGCCGACCAACCATCTACAGCAACGACGACGACTCGGTGATCTACGACGGGCCCATGGCCGTTATGGTCAATCGACTGTCGGCCTCGGCATCGGAAATTTTCGCCGGAGCCATGCAGGACTACGGGCGTGCACTGGTACTGGGAGGTCAAACCTTCGGCAAGGGCACGGTACAAACAATGATTCCCCTGAACCGAGGCCAACTGAAGTTAACGGCGGCGAAGTTTTACCGCGTCTCAGGACAGAGCACTCAAAACCAAGGGGTGATTCCCGACATCGAGTTTCCGTCACTGTTTGACCAGGACGCTATTGGCGAAAGTTCCTTAGACGGCGCCATGCCATGGGATGTCATTGAAGCCGCCCGCTATCACCCATTCAGCGAACTATCGACCTACATCTTTGATCTGCAAACGCGCCATTTGCACCGGACGAAGAATGATCCTCACTTCAACTACTATCGAGCGCTGATGCGCAAAGCCGAAGAAAGATCCGGGCGAACTCACCTGTCTTTGAACGAAACTGTGCGGCGGGACGAAAAAAAACAGGACGACCTGTGGCGTTTAGAACTGGAGAACACATTGCGGGCGGCAACGGGCAAAGTGTTGGCCGCGACTCTGGACGAGCTAGAGGCGCTGGAAGAAGCAGAGGCGGAAGCCCGAGAAAATCCTGAGAACGATACGACTTTAGACGGCGACGCTGACACCCCAGCAGCGGACGCTAAGTCGCCAGACGAAACTGTAAATTTGGCTGATGCCGACAACTCGAAAGCCCAAGATCAAGAGGCTAAGAATCCAGAGGCGCAAGGTATTGCCATTGAGGAGATCGGTGAAGACCCCATGCTTCGGGAGGCCGGCCGAATCGTTACCGATCTCATTGAGCTGACAACCGGCACACCGATCAAGACGCCGCTGACGGCCAAGGCGACCTTGGTCCAGTCAGACCTATCACCTAAATCGCCCGGGCGATAGGCGGCTAAAAGCGAGGCTACTCGCCTGCTGGCAGCTCCACCTCGGGCGAGCGCTGACGAATGGCCTGAAGCAGCGCGGTCTCAAAGACATCCACACCCACCGTATGTTGGTCGCGCTGGCCATAGCGACGCAACGTCACGGTACCGTCTGCCACTTCGCGTTCACCGATAATCAGCAAATTAGGTATCTTGCGCGTGGCCCCCTGACGAATTTTCTTCGGCAACGTGTCGTTGGACGGCGCCAGCTCTGCTCGCACCATCTGCCCTCTAAGACGCCGGCAAATGTCGTTGGCGTAATCATCGTACTGCTCGGATACCGTGAGCAACTGCACCTGCACCGGCGCCAACCACGTAGGGAAGGCTCCACCGTAGTGCTCGATTAAAAACGCCACCATGCGTTCATGGGTGCTAAAGGGTGCCCGGTGAATGCAGTATGGGGTGTGTTCTTCACCATCGGAGCCGGTGTACGTGAGGTTCATGCGCCCGGGCACAGCAAAGTCCAGCTGAACCGTTGAAACCGATTCTTCCCTACCGGTTACAGTATTGAACTGGATATCGATCTTGGGGCCATAGAAAGCCCCCTCGCCAATACCCACCTTAAAGTCGATGCCCAGCTCCACCAGCACTTCTTCTAAAATGCGCTCAGATTCTTCCCACGCCTTGGGATTATCCACGTACTTCTCTTTGCCCTTGGGGTCTTCCGGATCCCACTTGGAGAGCCGAACGTGAAAGGTATCGAGTCCGAGAATGTCATAGGCTTCTTGATACATCGCCATGATGGCTTTGAATTCATCCTTAATTTGTTCCGCCGTGCAGTAAATGTGCGCATCGTTCATGCACATCCCGCGCACACGAACCAACCCGCTGACGGCGCCAGAGTCTTCGAATCGGTAAACTTGGCCGTACTCCGCTAGACGCAGCGGCAGATCACGATAGCTGCGCGGCTCTGCATCAAACACCTTGTGGTGATGCGGACAGTTCATAGGGCGCAAGCGGTAGGCTTCCTTGACCCTGACCTCGGCCGCATCGCCTTCGCCTTCATCAGCGGTCTCCATCAGCTCCATGGCCGGATACATATCTTCCGCGTAATACGGCAGGTGACCGGTTGTGTGGTACAAGGATTCCTTGGCCAAATGAGGTGTGGCTACGCGCACATAACCCGCTTTAAATTCCAGCTCTTTGGCAAGATTTTCTAGCTCATCACGGACAATCGTGCCATTGGGCAACCATAGGGGCAGGCCTTTCCCAATGTCGTTATCAATTGCGTAAATGCCAAGTTCTCGACCCAGCTTCTTATGATCCCGCGCCAAGGCCAACTCGTAGGCCTCAACATGATTGTCTAAGGTCTCTTTATCGAGGAATGCCCACGCGTATATGCGGGTCATCATGACGTTGTCCGAGTTGCCGCGCCAATAAGCGCCGGCAACGCTGCGAATCTTGAACGCGTCTCGCGGAATGTCCTTGGTGGTGTGAACATGGGGCCCTTCACACATATCCAAAAAGGGGCCGTTGCGATAAAAGGTCAAACCCTTGAGACCGTGTTTTTCAATCAGCTCACTGCCGTATTCTTGCTTATAGGTTTCACCCATTTGTGCAATTCGCGCCAGCGCGTCCTCCGCATTGAGCTCTTCTCGATCAAAGCGCTGCCCCTTCTTCAGGATTTTTTTCATGCGACGGGTCAGATCGGGAAAGTCTTCTTCGGTAAGCGGCTCCGACAAAATAAAATCGTAATAGAAGCCATCCCGAATCGGCGGGCCGAAGCCCAGTGTGCTGCCAGGGCGCATCTCCAAGACCGCCTGAGCCATTACATGGGCGAGACTGTGGCGTATCGTATAAAGCTCGTCGTGATCGACGTCCTCGCCTTCATGTTCAAAGTGTTTTTCGGAACTAGACATCTGACTCCCCAATGACAACTAACGAATGCGTCCAAAGGTCTTGATTACGTCGCAACGGGCTAATGGTAATACTCCCAGCGCCACGGCACTAGCAGAAACCGTGAATCAATCGAGAAAGATCAAACAGCGAAGATCCCGAATTCGCGTTAGTGCGCTGAAGACCGGTATTTCTGGTCGGACGCCTGCTCTTGAGTAACCCCCGCCAACAGCAGCACACCCAGTAAGATCAAGACGATCAAGGCACCCATACCCAACCGCGCGGAGCCGGAAATATCCGTCACTGTCGCCACCATTAGCGGCGCCAAAAATGCGGTAACCGAGCCGCTTAAACCGTAAAGCGCAAAAAACTGGGCGGTCATGGAAGGCGGCGATATGCGCGCCATCAGGGTGCGGGACGAAGACAGTCCAGTGACAAAGAAAATGGCGAAGATCTGATTCGCAAAAAAGTAGCAAATCTCCGCCGGCGTATTAAAGAACGGCAGCGACCATACCTGCTCGTCGGACATATCAAGGACAAAGAAAAATTGCCCCGGGGCCACGGAGAGCATGATTAGAAAAATCAGCGCCGTCGACGAAACCGCAATCATTAGCGTGCGTTTAGAGCCCAACAAGTCATCCAGTTTACCGCCGGCATACGCCCCCAACATGGCCGAAGTGCTGGTGCACAGACCGAAGATCAGCAGCTCTGAGGAATCCCAACCGAAGACTCCAGATGCGTAGATACCGCCGAAGATTAAAACCCCGACCATGCCATCGTTAAAAAACATACGCGCCAGCAAGTACCGAGCCACATTTTGGTAATGCCGCAGATGACGAACGGTTTGCCATACCTCACCCACCCCCGCTATCGCCGCACGCCGCCATGTCATGGCGGAGCGCTGGCCGTCCGGGGTAAAAAGCAAAACCGGCAGAGAGAATACCAGCAGCCACACAGCGGCTAACGGCCCAACCATGCGATCTTGCTCGTGCACGCTGTGGTCAATACCAAACCACGGCGCATCAGCAATCCAGCTCAGGGATACCGTGCCGGGCAGGGCGAAACCCAACAGCACCAGCAGCATAAGGGAAAGGCCTCCTAAATTACCCAAGGCGTAAGCCATTCCTGATATCAGACCGGCCTTATTTGCCGGAGCGACCCTTGGCAGCATGGCGTTGTGAAACACCTCGGCATAGGCGAAGGCGATGTTCATCAAGATAAGAACGCCGAGAATAGGGTACAAACCGATGCCGCCTTCCAGCGCATCCGGTGTAACCCACCACAGCGCAAACGCGCACAGAGCCACCACCGAAACAGAAACGAAAAGCCAAGGTTTTAACCGACCTGCCTTATCGGCTATTGCCCCTAAAAAGGGCACGGTAAGCGCCATCGCTACCCCAGCGATGGTATTAACGTAGCCCACCAGCGCCTGCCCGGCGATAGGGTCGCCAATCACAACGTTGGAGAAGTAAGGAAAGAAGATGTAGATGACGACCAAGATATACAGCGGATCTCGGGCGGCTTGACCAAAAGTCCAGCTGTAGTAACCCAAAGGGGGCGCTGGCTGGGTACCGGCTAGGGAAAGCGTTGTCGGACCGGGCATACCATTGGCCATTTATTTTTCCCGTTTTGCGATAGACCAGCATGGGCAAGAAGAGAAATGACTTGAGCCCAAGCCGCACCAGATTAGACTGCAATCATGGCAAACAGCAAATCCGGCGGAGGCAAATCCCGCAAACCCGCAAAGAACCACCCATGGAAACTCGGTCTATCTGGCCCGGTATCTTACGGCGGTAAAAACAGCGGCAGCTGGAGCGGATTTTATCGTCCCCCAGAATCCGCCAGTCCAGTAAAGACCCTAAGTCCGGCAGAAATAAAGGCCCTTGGGCTGGATTTAGTGCTGCCGATAGAGGAAATCGTCGAAGCCCGACGCATGTGCCAACAGCTGCATCCGGACCGAGGCGGCGATCCGGAGCAGTTCCAATACTGGAAAGAGCGCCTAGATCGACTGCGGCGCAGAGTGCGCAAATGACTCAGTTACCAGCTTGCTAGCTGTCCCGGCGCGCCAACCCTTCTCAATATCCGCATTCATCTGCTTGGCAACAGGCTCTTTCCTGCGCAGGGTCCTGACTTTTGATTGTCCACCCTGCCAACAACCCCTCGAATAACCCTTGGGATATTGACGGCAAAAATGTCAATATCAGGCAAGTTCCGTGGAGGGGACTGATGACATCGCCAGCTTGTCGGGTACGAGGCTGCGATGCCATAACCAACAGTAGTAAGCATTTGTTGGAATATCAGGGGAATATATGTCACAACAAAAAGAATTTAGCCCGGCCTATCGAAACTATGCCCTAGGCATCCTGTTCGTCGGCTACATCGTCAACTTTGTTGATCGTTCAATCCTGTCGCTACTGCTAGAGCCAATCAAACTGGAGCTCTCTCTGAGCGACGCCCAACTGGGCTTATTGGGCGGTTTGGCATTTGCAGTTTTTTACACATTCCTCGGCATCCCCATTGCCGCCTTGGCGGATCGGCGCAGCCGAGTAAAGATTCTCGCCGTTTCCATGGTGATCTGGAGCGCGATGACTGCCCTGTGTGGTCTGGCAGCTAACTTCTGGGGCTTGCTGTTGGCGAGAATTGGTGTGGGCGTCGGCGAAGCGGGCGCCAGCCCGCCAAGCCATTCGCTGATATCCGACTACTTCCCCATCGA
>JAYNPH010000068.1:9644-11831 GCA_038113685.1 Gammaproteobacteria bacterium | reverse complement strand
TTGGCCAACATCACGGTTTTCGTTTGTTCCTCTATGAGTTCCGAAAAGACCTCGGTAAGCGACACTAAATTGGTCTTTAATCGCTGCTCGTTAAGGAATTCGATGGAATTTTCTGCCTCGCTTACGTCTCGGTCACGAACCGCTTCGTTAATGCCTTTAATCAAAAGGTTGACCCAGTCTCTTGCCACCGATGGCGACAGATGAGTTACTGAGACCGTCACCAATCCGGTTTGCTTGTCTTCGCTAACACCTAAAAACTCCCCAACAAAGGCCCGGTGGGCTTCTTGCACACTGGGCTTAGCCTGACGCCCCGGACCGACATCCCTGACCCAAGAGCCGGATCGCTCATCAAAAATTGTATTGTCCACTATGACCGCATTCGTAGCTCGATCCCAGCTTTCGGCAGCCATTAAATTAACGAGTACAGACTCATAGAGGTATGCGCCAAAAAACTCGCGGGTTTTAAGCATTTCTCTCGCCACGGCGGCAGAATCGCTTTCACCCAAACCGCCAATGTTTATGCCGGCCAAGCTCGCTAAACCTCCGTACTGGGACGCCAATTTCGTCAAACCGCCCCCACCGCCTGAACTGCGGGGGGCAAGCACCGCTTCAGCGGTGTATTTGTTCGGCAGGGAAAGGGCTACTCCAACAGAGATCAATGCGGCTACCAATACACACGCCGCTATCTGATTTTTGCCCGCCCACAGAACCGCGAAGAGCTCTCGCAGATCTATCTCGTCATCGTAGTCTTGGGTGACGGGTGCTTGCGGATTCGTTTCCATGCCCCCCCCTACAGCCTAAACAACGGGTAGAGAGAGGCTATGCTTTGAAACACCACGGTAGAGATTTCTTTGTAGCGCGCGAGCACGGGCTGGTACTCTTCGTTCACCGGCACAATAATCGTATCGCCAGGTCGCAACTGGCTTGCGCTGGTGGGCGAGAACGACAGGAGCGGCGCCCTTGTACGCAGGCGATCAACACTTCCGTTTGCTCGAACAATATAGGTCTCTTTATCATCGGCTCGAACCGTGGTACCTGCGGCAGCGTCAACATAACTTTCAACGCTCAGATTCTCATTGTACTTAAATGCTCCGGGCTGTCGCACTTCACCGATCACTGTCACTGTATTACTGAATTCAGGAATGAAAAGGCTATCCCCGGCTTCCAGTTGGATGTCTGCCCGACTGTCACCCGCCAGCACCGCCTCTAAGTCGATGACGATGCGACCGCTCACGTCACTCTCCAGCACAGATTCCAGAAGTTGGATATCGGTTGTTGCGTCAACAGAGCCGAGACCGCTCTCTCTCTCGCGGGTTTGAGACTGAGCCAGCGCCGTGCGCTGGATCGATGCGATTAAGGCCTCAATTTGTGCTTTCTCGCGCTCTTTAGCATCTCTCTTAATCAGTACCGCGCCTTGGGGGAACCCATTTTCAGCAACCCCTCCCGCTCGAGCAAGCACGCTGGACAGCATTTCTCCCGGCAATATGGGGAAGCTGCCCGGAAACACGACTGCTCCAGTCACCTCTACGGCGTCTCCGTAGGTCCAATTCGGCATCTGACTGATGCGCACCCGATCTAGCGGTGCGAGCTGCGCGCCGCCGGCATGCCTCGGTTGGGTCAGTGACACACTAATGGTTGATACTTTCGCGGCTCCCTCAGCGGTAAAGCTGAGACGGGTAATTTCCGCGGATTCAAGATAGGCCGATGATTCGTAACCTCCCGCCATCGACACTAAGGCATCCACACTGCGATCTGAGAGCAGCGGATATTGTCCCGGTAGTCGCACCTCACCACTGATCTCCACAACCTGAGTGTCAGCCGGCCTCTTTGCCTGGGCCTGCAACCGAGCAACCACTTCCTGAATCAGTTCCGAGCGATCCTCGAATTCAAATTTTCTCGATTGCGATTGTCTGGTTGATTTGCTCTGCTCTGCTATACCAAATTCATCGACGACGGCGGCGTCTTCGGAGGCTAGCGAGTTTTGGTAGCTCTCATTGAAATACGGCAGGGCGAAAATCAGTAGTTCGTCCTGAGGCTGTAGCAGCAGGTCGCTTTCTCCTCCTGCATTTTCAATGGCATCACCTAGGTTCAAGCTCTGTACGTCTATCTCCAATCCGGTGCCGGTTCGACGAACCACGAGTCCGGTGGAGAGATCGGTTTGCGAGAGTAAATCATCTTCTATGGAGC
>JAYNPH010000068.1:6303-9634 GCA_038113685.1 Gammaproteobacteria bacterium | reverse complement strand
CTCCCGGCCTAGCAACCGCTCCTCGGACAAGGACTTGATTCGTTATTTCTTTTTTAATCGGCGCAACAATCAAGCTGTCGCCATCAAATAGCTTCCCGCTCAAATCTTTGGGACTTGTCAAATCGACTTGCACGCGCACCACGTTGCTCTGGCCAACGATTCGACGCGCGATAGACGCAGACCTGTTATAGCTGGTCGAGGTCAATCCGCCCGCCATCTTGAGCAAATCGTCAAGCGTGTCCGTGTCAAGCACCTCATATATTCCCGGCCGCTTCACCTCGCCATCCACCGAGACCAAACGATCAACGGTGGGAACAAATACCGTATCGCCCGAGGCAAGGCGCATGTCGTTAGAGGTGTCTCCGCGCAGCAAAATGTCGTAGGCATCTAAACGGCCAACAACTTTTCCTCGACGTTTAACTTGAATGTTGCGCAAGCTGCCTATCTCGGTTATACCTCCCCCCGCGTAGAGGGCTTGCAGCACAGTCGCGAGTCCCGAGACGGAGTAGTTACCGGGGGCGTAAACGTCGCCAGCAAGGAAAATATCCATCGCTCGAAGCTTGCCTAAGCTGACAACCACCTCGGTGCCCACCAGCTGAGAGGCAACCTTGCTCTCGATCAGACCCTTAACCTCACTGAATGTCAGTCCGGTAACCGTCAGCGGCCCTAGCCTTGGCAACAATAGCTGCCCGTCACGAGACACCGAAAGCACTAGGTCCGCTTCTTCGTTGCCGAACATGTAAAGATTAACGGTATCGCCAGGGCCTATCCGATACCCCTCCGGTGCTGGCGCGTCGTCAACAGGGGCAAAGGTACTGACTTCTCGATCAAAGAGTTCCAAACCAAAGCGCTTGAGTCCTTCATCTAACGCTTCACCCTGCTCTTCTGCTATAGCTTCTCTGAGTTCTTGTTCAAGCTGCTTGCGTTCGACCCGCTCAAACACATCAATTTCTTCCCCAAGTTGACCGACCGACGATGTTTGAGGATTTGCAGAGCCAGTCGCACCAATACCGGGAATGTCAATGCCGTATTGCCGCGCAACGGCGGCTTGTTGAGCCGGCGACATATTCTTGAGCTGAGCTACCATTTCGGGTGGTATGTTTGGTATTGCGGCATTTGCTGAGACCGCCGCAAGCACAACTGCTAACCCCAAAAGGCGTCCGCCCTCCTTAATCCAACCGAACCACTCTGATCCGTTCATCCTAACTAACGCCTTTGTTTTTCGCCTAATCAACCGCCGGCCTGCCTTTACGTTCGCTTTGAAACACGCTCACTGTATGGATTCTATGACGACCGGATCCATTTTTTTCATCACGGTAAAAACCAAGCCTACTAACTGGCCTCGATCATTTAACTTAATCTGATTTCGGTAGTTGTGGTCACCGGACCGACACCGCTGCAGCCACCAAACTTGAGTCCCTTCGTTTGCGGGGGCATTGTTTATTATTTTCTCCCAAGGCTCACAGCGATCTATCGAAACGGATCGCCCCAAACCGTCTTTGTAAGTCAGCAGTCGATATCCATCGAGCTGCTTGTGATGATCGATATCGGCAACCTTATTTACACCCAGCCCGGGCAAATTCAATCCGACAACCTGCCAACCGTCAAAACTCACCAACAGCCCTTCTTCATTGGCGAAATACGTACCATTTTCAAAATTTACCGCGTAACTAAGATATTCTTTATTACGCCAAATGACCCGCCAGTTTTTTTGCGGCGGCGGATACTTTTTTTGCAGCATCTCTGCTAAAAAACTGTACTGAGTTGACTGCAGCGACACGGAACAGCCCAGAAGCGGCAGCAACCCAAAAAATATAACGACAAAAAAAAGACCGCGACCTTTCATCGCGGCAACATCCTGTCTAAGTTTCGATCGAGCGCATCATACCTGACAAAGCGCCTGTCAAACCACAAATTACCGCCAAAGTTTTCAAGACGCCGACCCCCATCGCGCTCTAACGGACGTAAAATCGTGCTGAATGCGCCTCGCGTATTGCCGGGCAAGAACCCATCGAAAGGAATTCTGAAATAAAGTCCTTTATCAAAAGAACCCTCACCAAATTCTTCTGCCGAGACGTTTGTGCGAGTGAAAAAACCGCCGAGGGAAAAGCCGCTATCGAAGGTGCGCCGCGCCTCGAAGGTATAACCACGATCCCGAGCCAAATACCGGCCGGCGTGCACTGCCACATCGATATTAAAAAAGGGTGACGCGTAGTAAGTAGAAAAATGGCCTGTTACGGTTTGGTAATCGCGAAAGTTAAAATTACGCTTAAAACCTCGCTGCCTCACAGCATTAACACAGAACCCAAGAGCCCAGCGTCGCTGAATGGGCGCGTACAGCACTTCAGTTCCGCCCCCCCATACATGCTCTCCAGCAAGCCCGCATAGCTCCTGGTGTGGACCGCGCTGCTAAAGCTCTTTTTGTACTCGACGTACAACCGCTCCAGTCCCGACTCACCCTCAACCAGATATCGATTCACCTGCGTCCTAACATTGGGCAAGTGAGGTGAATCCGGTGGCCGGTCAGTAGAAAAATCGTTGTAAATGTTCTGCTCGTAGCGCGCCCAAATATTCCAATGAGCGGACAGTTGCAGCCTACTGGAGAACTTGCCGTAAAGTTGGCTTCGAAACGGCGCGTCCGGGTCCATCAGCTGAGTCTTCGCCGCCAAGTCGAGACCGAAGCTCAAGGCCGGATATTGAAAGTTGGTGGTGTGGGTTGGCTGCGGCATCTCTCGGGGGGGCAAAATCTTGATTTTTTCCGCCGCGAGAACCCTTGGTTTGTAGCGCGTAGTATGGTGCTGGGACTCACGCTGCAGGGTATAGCCGATCGTGGGGGCAAGCCACCCTGAGTCCTCCAGTAAAATATCCACATGGGTGATCTGCTTTGGCATATAGCGCTCGCTGAGCAGCATCGCTTGATTCAATGCATCAGCAGTTAAGTTATAGGATCGATTGGTGATTTCGATCATCGCCTTCAAGCCCTCAGGATCAAGATATGCTGACCTCAACGTAAGCCCCGCCCGCTCGGATTGGCTAACCATGCGGTGATACCAAGCATTCGAATCCTCGTTCACCACGTTGCCGGTTTTTAAATCCACAGGTGTCGCGCCGACGCCTTTGACCACCTTCTTGGGCTGCTTGCGCTTGGCGTCCACCTGAGCAGTAACGGTCAGCCCGATGGTGTCACCCCGCAACCATGACAACCGCACTCCAACATCTTGAAGGGGCAACCATAACGCCGCCACATTAAGTGCTGATGGTTGCCGCAGCGTACCGAGGCCCGCCTCGCGCTCGTACCGATCCGACTCGTACTCAGCTAGCAGCGTTAGCC
>JAYNPH010000068.1:0-6293 GCA_038113685.1 Gammaproteobacteria bacterium | reverse complement strand
TGCGGCCTTACCTCGAAAAAAGCTGTTACCCCGATCTTCCCCCGCAAACCTACCGCCTGTTTCAGACCGCGAGGGGCGCTCTTCAAAGCGATCACTAATCAGGCGCAGGGGATTATTAAATGGAGCCCGACTTCCCAAGCGCCCCCAGCCCATGCCCAGAGTTAGATCCAAGGGGCCCCAAGCCTTTGATGCGACCACGTACTCACCTTCCCATGCTCCGGTCCCAAAAATATCCCTTGCACCGACCGCAACTTGCGGAACCCACTGAGACTCCGACCAAAGCAGTGATTTAAGTTCATAGCTGCGATCTCTCAAACCATCTTGAGAACCGGATATTTCATCAGGATTGAAAATCGTGTACCGAAAAGTCGCTTGAAGCCGCGGGAGAGCTTGAAAGGTTATATTGTAGATATCGGCAAGTTCGTCGTTGGCGACGGTGACGCGTAAAGTCGCGTCTTCGGCCATTCGTGCATTGGGCACTTTAATCAACCCATCGGTGCCAAAATCCGACGCGCTGGCCGCCAGACCACTGGCATAGACACATGCCATTCCTGTCATCAAGCAAACCGCTGCAAACAGCCTGTGTTTCTCTGCGCGCAAAAAAAAGCCCCCCTTGAAGGGAGGGCTTTGTATCACCGCTCATTTAGTCCCGACACTAGAAACCGGCACTGATCCCTATAGTTGTGGGCGACCTCTCAACAGTGTAGGCGCCCTCTTCAGCAGAGTACGCTTCAACCTTGTTTTTTGACGCCATTTGGCCGTCTCGCTCTCGGTCCGGATCGGCGAGCATGACACCAATCAGTCCTACCGTGACTAGGGTCAAGGCAGGCACTTCCCGCGAGGAGACCTCGTCGTCCGCTTGCCCTTGGCTTTGAGCCGTCGTCCCAGCAGCGCTGCTGATGCTCGCGCTGGTGGCAAAAAGCAAGACTAATGACGTTTTTATTAGTATACCCCGGAGCAACCACAATCTCCTTTCATGCCCGTTAGCGCCGCGTATTACGCCGACCAGCATAACTTTCTGTTGACAGTTTGGCCATGTTATCAGAGACGTAACTAATCTAGCGGAGGTTTTTATTCCCGTGCCGACGTCGGGACTTGGTCCTGCTACTGAGATTGGGCAACGATCGCTCCGATTGCTGTAGGAATCATAATTTTTTGGAACCGGACCTCGTAAAAACTGTCCGTATCTGCGCTAACGACGTTGAAGTAAAAAATAATCTCGCGATCAGAATCAGAAAACGGCCACAAACTGGCAAACCGGCTCCTCCAGCCGGCGGGTTTCGATTCCTTGGCGATGCCCGCCGTTTCTCGACCTTGGGCGTATAACGTCATTGAGCATTGGTATTGCTCGATCTTTTCAGAAGAGGCGCTGGCCGAAGACGCATCAGGCGTCGAGGGTTTTCCCGGCTTTGCCTTTGCCAACCGCAGGTCTTTAGCTTCCAAACGATATCGGCGTTTACCATCAAACCCCCAAATCTCGTTAGCGCAGCTCTCACTTTGAACGGCTGCCTGCAAAATCGCCTTAAACGCTTCCAGCGGGTTTTCCGCTGTGCCCACCCACTCTTCCTTGGGCGCTAAAGGCTGAGATGCCGTCGAGTCGATAAACACCTCAATGCGAGGCAGTTGATCGTCCACAAAGATTATTCGACGTTGCTCAGGCTCTCCGCCATCCAGCCCTTGAAGGGCAAAAACGCTCCCCGGTTTTTCGCTCCCCAAATCCGAATACGCTACCGTCGCCTGATAATCCTGAATCCAGCTAAGGGGTCCCTTAGTTTCGCCGATGATCCTGATCTGCGACTGCAACATCCCATTTACTCTGGAATCGTCTGGGCTCTCGGCAACCGGTAGGGAGACATCAAACTGCAAGGTTGCCACCGTCAGCGCCTGCCATTTGAAATCCAATGTCTGAGCCAATTCGATTCGCTGACTGAGCGCACTGGCGCTCCAACCAGCCATTAGGATCAGGGCGAACAACCTGGTTAGCATTTTTGTGCGCTGCACCCTGCTATTTCCCTTGCCGCCTTGGTTGATTGCGAACCTAGACTACGGCTTCGATTAAGGAAGGCCCTGGTGTGCTTAAAGAAGCGGCCAGCGCCGTATTAAATTCTTCCAGCGTATTTGCCCGCCAAGCCGGCACCCCCATACCCTCGGCCAAAGATACCCAGTTCAAATCCGGGTTCGATAAATCCAGCATACTCATGGCCTTTGGACCCGGATTATGTGCGCCTACCCGACCGAACTCGATCTGCAAAATTGCGTATTTACGGTTTGCCAGAACGATGGTTGTGACGTTTAGGTTTTCTCGAGCTTGGGTCCATAGGGCCTGCAGCGTATACATACCGGCACCGTCTCCCTGTAAGTTAATGACCCGCCGATCCGGACAGGCCACCGCTGCGCCCGTGGCGGCGGGCATCCCATACCCAATGGACCCGCCAGTGAGCATTAAGTAGTCATGGGGCACACAGGTCTGGGTAATCATGGCTATGGGGCCGCCCGTGGTGCCGCCCTCGTCTACCAAAATCGCGTCTTCCGGAAAATAGTGGGCCAATGACATACCTAGCGCTTTCGGCGTCAGATCGCCAACTGGCCGATCTGGACGGACCAATTGAGTTGTTTCTATCGCTTGCTGGCCAACGCCAAGGGCGTCCACCAAGGCCTGCAGGGATCCATCAATATCACCATCGCGTTCAACCAGCGTATGCAGTTCGCAGCCATCTGGGGTCAGCCAATTGGGTTTTTCAGGATAGGCAAAAAATGTGATCGGCGGCTGGGTCGAGATCAAAATCAGATGCTTGGTACCTGCTAACACCTCTGCAGCTTGCTCACCAAAGTAGGGTAAACGCATGGCTTCTGCCCGCCCGGCACCCCGCTCGATCCGAGAAACGAAGGTATCACTGATCACTCGAGCTCCGGTGGCTTGGGCCACTTTATTCGCCATAGCCAGACGTTCTGCGGTGAGAATACCGTTGATCAAGAGGACACAGGACTCCCCGGACTTGAGCGCCTTGGCCACATCCTCAACTTGGTCGGAGTTGACTGGATTTGGCTGCAACCGTGGCAGCGGCGCGGCGCTGGCCTGAGTCCTGTTCCATGCCGTGTCTGCAGGCAATATCAAACTAGCAACCTGTCCTGGCGGTGCTAACGCTGCCTGTACTGCCTCTGCTCCATCCTTGGCCACATCATCCGCACTCTGGGACACTTTGACCCAGTGACTCATGGGCGTCGCTACGCCTTCTACGTCTGAGGTTAGCGGCGCATCGTATTTACGATGAAAGGTGGCGTGATCACCAATCACATTCACCATGGGCGTGCGCGCCTTTTTCGCGTTGTGAATATTGGCCAATCCGTTGCCCAGACCCGGTCCCAGGTGTGTGAGCGTTGCGGCAGGCATACCGGTCATACGGGCATAGCCGTCTGCGGCTCCGGTTACCACCCCCTCGAACAAACCGAGAACGCAGCGCATTTCGGGATTACTGTCCAAGGCAGCTACGAAGTGCATTTCTGATGTGCCGGGGTTGGCAAAGCAAACATTCACTCCTGCGTCGACAAAGGTCTGTACCAAACTCTCGGCACCACTGCGATCTTCACCCTGTGAGTTTGTTTGATCTGAACTGCTCATACCTGCTCCCGGTTTCGACTGAATTTCAATTGCGCGAGATTACGGTCTTTGTCCAACCAAAACTAGGTAGCGAGGCGGGAAATCAGCATTTTCATCAAGTTGAGTCACCCCTACCGCCGCCACGACTTGTTGCGACAGGGATTGAGTACCATGATTGCCGGGGTACCATGCGCCGATGACAACGATGATTAATCAAAGCGTGGTCGCCCTGAGACGCACCCTGCCAGACGCCAAGTTACAGGTGAGAGGACTTCCGAATATCGAGCAAATTCGACTGGCTCTAATCAACGCCGATTATCAAACTGGCCCGCTGCCCGCAGATACCATGCATCGCGTTATTGCAAACCCCGCCTATTGGGCCTTCTGCTGGGGCAGTGGCTTGGCCTTAGCTCGCTGGTTACTACACAATCCGGGGGTTGTATTGGGCAAGCGTGTGGTTGATGTAGGCTGCGGCTGCGGAATCGGCGCCATTGCAGCAAAACTGGCGGGCGCGGCTCATGTGGTTGCCTGCGATAACGACGAAGATGCCTTGTTAATCACGCAAGCAAATGCTGAGCTTAATGGTGCGACTTTAGACTATGCTGCCGATGTGGCAGACCTGCCTGCGGACTTCGACCTAGTCCTAATGGCCGACGTGCTTTACGACAAAAGCAATTACCCGCTGCTGCAGTTGGTTAAAAAGTTGGCCGACCAAGTCATCGTTGCAGACTCGCGTATTGGCGCCATCGACGATGATGACTTCCAGCTCTTTCATACTGCGGAAGCACTAACTTACCCGAATCTCGGCGAATTTGATGAATTCAAAGACGTCCGCTTTTTTCGAGCATTTTCGCCCTTGGCAGTAGGCCAGCGTCAGAGGTAACCTCAGGGCGTATCCAACCATAAAAACAAAAAGCCAACGCATGAAAATCGAGGGGAATAAAATCATGTCTGACTATCAAGAAATCATCTATGACGTTACCGAGCCGGTTGCCACCATCACCATGAACCGGCCCGAGGCGCTAAACGCGTTAACCGTTCGGATGCTGGCTGAGATCCGCCACGCCGTGGCGGCAGCGGAGCAAGACCCAAAAGTGGTGGGCATAGTACTAACGGGCGCTGGCAGAGGTTTTTGCCCCGGCATGGATATGAACGCGCTGAATTCCATGAGCAGCGGCGAAGGCCGGGCCAAAGATGACTTATCGGATCTCAAGGCAGAGCCAGGTGACCCTGATCTCGGGGAAAACTTCAGAATTGCCTATACCTACCTTATGTCCGTACGCAAACCCATCGTCGCAGCGATCAACGGTGCCTGCGCTGGTCTGGGATTCGCCATCGCCACCCTAGCAGATCTGCGTGTCGTTGAGCGCCAAGCAAAATTCAGCACGGCTTTCTCGCAACGCGGCTTGATTGCCGAGCACGGGGTCAGCTGGACGTTGCCGCGCTTGATCGGCTCCGGAAACGCGCTGGACTTACTGTGGAGCGCTCGAAAATTTGACGGCGAAGAAGCGAAAGAAATCGGTCTGGCCGAGCGGCTGGTGGAAACCGGCCAAGCGCTGGAGACGGCCCAAGACTACATTCGCAATTTAGCCGCGAGCAGCGCACCTGTCTCTTTGCAAGTAATGAAAGCACAGGTGTACCGTCACCTGAACATGCCTCTCGCTGAAGCGATGACAGAGACCAACGACTGGATGGCGCAAAGCCTGACGAAAGACGATTTCCGAGAAGGTGTGCGTTCTTTCATTGAAAAGCGACCGCCAAACTTTAGCCGTGTATCAGTGTAACGAAACCTCAAAGCAAAAAAGGTTGGGGAATGCGTCCCAGTAAGACAGTTGATTTGGGTGAGGAAATCATAGAGCACACGGTGCTGAGCAATCGCATCGCGCTCAATGTGCTGGAGCTTGCGCCGAAGCATCGAAGCAAGGCCTCGATCATAATGCTGCATGGGTTGCGTGATAGCGCCCACGCTCTACTTCCCGTAGCGCAACGCCTAGCCGAACACTTCCACGTCTTGCTGCCGGAATTGCGGGGGCATGGCAGGAGCGATCGCAGTGATGCCTACGGCATATTCGATTTTGTGCATGATTTGCACGAAGTCATCGAAGCGCTGGCCGGCGACGTCGTCGGATTGTTCGGGCACAGTCTTGGCGGACATATTGTCAGCAAATACGCTGCCGTATTCCCCCAAAAGGTGGCCGCGGTTGCGATCATCGAAGGCTTGGGGCCACCCCACCGACGCCAAGATGACAATGAATCGGTGGAAATGCAGGCTCTTCAGTTCATGATTGTGAATCGTTTGCGTCAACAGCCCGGCAAAAGTCGGCCGATTCAAAGCCCGGAGGACGCAGCCAACCGCTTGATTCGTAATAACCCACGAATAAACGCGACCGCCGCTGCGAAGCTGGCGCCACACCTGATTAAACCAACCGATACCGGTTACGCTTGGGCATTTGATTCTCGAGCCAGCAGCGTTTTTGTTGGCGCATCGAAAGCCAACGACGCCAAGTTCTGGCGCAATATTCAGGCAGCCACGTGCGTCATCAGCGGCGCCCTCGCTCACGAATATTGGGGGCGGGAGATGGGTGACGAGAGCTTTGACGGTCGCTTCGCCCCGGGTGAAATGCAGCAGCGGATCAACGAGTTTCGCAACTGCGAGCATCATTGGTTCGAACAATCTGGTCATATGGTGCATTAC
>JAYNPH010000067.1:6228-11928 GCA_038113685.1 Gammaproteobacteria bacterium | reverse complement strand
TATCAATGCCGCCTGCGGTCAGTTGGTTGGCATGGTGGAGGACCGCACCCGCCGTCAGAGTCGATACCGCGAACGTCTGGCACAACAAGTCGACGTGGTTCAGGTTCAATAGAGATGCCTTGGGTTTGGCTCGAACAGATGAATGACGACAGATGAACGAACAAAAAGACAGCCAGACAATTCAAGGCGCAGGCAAGGTCTTCGCAGAGGGGCGTGAGGCCCTAGATCTGACCCGCGAGCAAACAGCAGACATACTGAATCTGTCTGTTCGGATGGTTCGCGCCCTTGAAGAAAGTAAGCCCGACCAGTTACCGGAAAGGGTGTACGTTAATGGCTACATTCGTTCCTATGCCAAATTGTTGGGTTTGGCATCTCAGCCGCTAATCGATGCGTGGTGGGCCCAACATTCGGTGCAAGCTGAGGACCCTGCGACTGCTGAGCCGGTGCTTGATCGCGCCTCGGGTGAAAAACCGCTGCGGCCGCTGAAAGTGGGCAGATGGGCGGCGCTGGCCTTGGTGCTCTCTGCGGGTTTTGTTTATATCGTGACGGGAAGCGATCAGGGCGACGTCGAGGAAAACGCCTCCGGCATCCCCCAACCGGTCGTGGCGACGGAGGTCGAGGAACGCGTTGATGCGCCCGATGATTTGCCTGACGCCACCGCAGTTGAAGATGCGGCCAGCGAGAAAGAAGCGGTCGTCGCTGCAGCGGTTGAAGGCGGTGTTGAAATTCAAGCGGCGGAGGCTGGCCTTGAGTCGGCTATGATCGCCGGGTTGGATGGCGCTGGAGATAAAGTCAGGGCGGCGACAGAGAGACCTCAAGAGACCGAGGAAGCTGTTGAACTCGCAGGCGGTTTTGAAATTGAAGAGCCGGCGGATTCACAACTGTCCGCACGTCAGTCACCGCAAGAATTATCCGACGAACAGCAGGCAGGCAGCGATCTGGTTGACGATCTAACCGACGGCGTTGACCAGATCGCCGAGTTTGCGGAGTCGCCCGAAGACACAGTGGTTGCCGAGAGAGAACTGGCAACGGCTTACGCGCTGCCCAGACTAACCGCTTTGGGCGAAGACGAGATTAAACTGTCCTTCGCTTCGGATTGCTGGTTCGAACTGCGGGATGAGACGGGAGTGCTGCTGTATGCGGACCTTGGACGCGCGGGTCAGGCCCGGCGCTATGTTGGCGCGGGTCCTTTTCGGGTCAAGCTGGGCTACAGTCCCGGGGTAACGGTGATTTTTAACGGCAGCGAAGTGGATTTGCAGCCCTTTACACGCAAAGACGTTGCGAACCTTATGCTCGAAGCGGATGCTCAGCCCGGCAACGTGTCAGAACCCGACCCCTCAACTTAGGCGAAAACATTGTGGTGAAAGCAGTACGCGGAATGCGCGACATTCTGCCCGATCAGTCGCGCCGTTGGCGCTTGGTAGAAGACACAATTGGGCGCGTGTTATCCGGGCACGCCTACGAAGAAATTCGATTGCCGTTGCTCGAGTTTACCGAGCTATTTGCACGCGGGGTCGGTGAAGCCACCGACATCGTAGAAAAAGAGATGTACACCCTGGCGGATCGCGACGGCGACTCACTGTCATTACGGCCGGAAGGAACGGCTAGCAGCGTGCGTATGCTGCAAGAGCATGGTCTGCTGTTTAATCAGACTCAACGAGTTTGCTATTCGGGTCCTATGTTCCGTTACGAAAAACCGCAGAAAGGCCGTTATCGGCAGTTCTATCAAATCGGTGCAGAGGCCTACGGTCTGCACGGACCGGATATTGATGCAGAACTGATCGGTCTTGGTTGGGCCTGTTGGCAGGTCTTGGGCATCACCTCCATGGTAGCGCTTGAAATCAACACGCTAGGTTCAGGTTCTGCTCGACAGCAATATCGAGACGCCTTGGTAGCCTATCTTACGCCTTTGAAAGATCGGTTGGACGAGGATAGCCAACGACGGCTGAGCGCCAACCCCATGCGTATTTTGGACAGTAAAAATCCGACGACCCAAGCGTTGCTGGTAGACGCGCCGAAGCTACCGGACTTTGTGGACGCGGACAGCATCGCTCACTACGAAGGCCTGAAATCGTTGCTGTCCGGGATGGGTATTCCTTTTCGTGAAAATCACAAACTGGTTCGCGGATTAGACTATTACACCCACACGGTATTCGAGTGGGTAACCAAGGATCTTGGCTCACAAGGTGCTGTCTGCGCTGGTGGCCGTTACGACGGTCTGGTGGAGCGATTGGGCGGCAAAGCGACTCCGGCCGTGGGTTTTGCGATTGGGTTGGATCGTGTAGTCCTGCTGCATGAATTGGCCCATAAAGATGACCTTGCGAATAACCCGGCAACCGCAACAGATATTTACATTTGTGTAGCGGATCAAGGCGCAATGTCTGAAGCAATGAACCAAGCCCGTTCGCTGCGCGAGGCTCTGCCAGCGTTGCGGATACGCCTGCACATGGGGGCGGGCAACTTAAAGAAACAGCTCAAGAAAGCCGATGCCAGCGGTGCTCAGGTGGCGGTGATTTTTGATGCGGAAAGTGACGCTTCAGGGACGCTCACCTTGAAGCATTTGCGCAACGCCGAGTTAGGACAGGAAACACTGCCTTTTCAGGCGGCGGTAGCGCGTTTGCAGCGAGAGATTTAGCAGCGCAGCAGTCGAGGATTTGTTCCCTTGAGTTAAATGGTTGGACTTGCTCTTTCGTGGGTATATGTCCGCAGGATCTGTGACAGAATAGCGCCCTAGCAAACAGGTCTTGGAGCGGACCTGTTCGATGACGATGGCGTAGGTCCGTTGTCAAATCATCATTATCAATGTGTTGGATCAGTCAGACAGGTAGGGGTAGGCAGTGTCGGAATATATGAGCGACGAAGAGCAAATGAATCGCTTTAGCGAGTGGTGGAAAGACAATGGCACGTCGTTGCTGATCGCCGTTGGGGTGGCTATCGCTTCGATTATCGGCTGGAACGTCTATTCCTCCCAGCAACAACAGACCTCGGAGGCTGGCACCGCTGCTTACGCGGAATATATGGGCGCCTCAGACGAAGCTCAAAAGAGCGCTGCGGCAGCGCGCATACGTGCAGAGTTTGCCAATTCCAGTTTTCACGCCCTAGTGGCCCTAGCCGATGCGAAGACGGCGGTATCTCAGGGCGATTTTGCCGCAGCAGAAAGCGCTTTGATTGAAGCTCAGAACGCGGCTCCGGATGCCATGCTGAAAGACCTAGCCAGCCTGCGATTAGCCAAAGTTCAGTATGGCCTTGGCAATGCAGATGCAGCCTTGAAATCCCTGCAGAGCATCCGTAACCCGGGCTATCGACCTTGGGCGCTTGAACTTACCGGCGATATTTATCTGTCCGAGGGACAAACCGAACAGGCATACGAAGCCTACAGCAGCGCCATAGAAGCCGTAGGGGACGAAGCCGGTAGGCCATTGCTGGAAATTAAACGGAATAATGCCGCCCCAGCAGACGGACAATTCTCAGTATTTGCGGAACCGTTGGATCAGGCTCTTAAAGAAGCGCGCGAGACCCTGAATGCCGGCAGCGCGTCAGGCACCGAAACTGATCAATGAAAGGCCCGTCAATAAAAGGTTGGTTAACAAAAGGCTCGTCAATGAAATTCTCGCTCGTGACATGGTCAGCTTCGTGCTTGGCAGGTACCTTTAGACGGCACAGTGTGCGCGGTGTGCTGTTGCTCCTGTGGGCATCGCTTATGGCTGGATGTGCAGCCTTTTCTTGGATTCCCGGTATCGGCGATGACGAAGAAAAAGAGAATACCGAGCCTGCCAAGTTGGTGGATTTCGACGCCGAGGTTCGGATCCAACGGCAATGGAAGTCCAAAGTCGGAAAGGGTCTTGGTGAAAAATACATACGGCTGCAGCCGCTGGTGACGGCAGATCGAGTCGTGGGGGCGGACGCCTACGGCACGGTTGTGGCTTTTGATCGATTTTCTGGCAAGGAAGTCTGGCGTCAACAGGCCGATGAAGCCGAACGTCGGAGCGCCGGGTTCGGGCGATTTATGGATCGCAGCGACGGGGGCTTTGTAAGCGGCGGCGTCGGTGGCGGCGAGGGTCTTGTCTTGCTGGGCACCACGAGGGGCGATGTGATCGCACTCTCAGTTGCTGACGGCAGTGTTCAGTGGCGAAGTTACCTTGGTTCTGAAATCGGCGCCCGTCCGACAGCGGCTCAAGGCCGCGTGTTTGCGCAAACCATCGACGGCGAATTGATTGCCTTAGATGCCAAGACCGGTGAGCAGATCTGGTCGTACTCTAGCCAAGTGCCCCTGCTTACCCTGCGCGGTACCAGCGCGCCCGTGGCAACCCGTGACGTTGTTTACACAGGCTTTGCAAGCGGCAAGGTCGTGGCCCTTCGAGCCAGCAATGGGGAGCCGATTTGGGATCAGCGCATCATGTTGCCCGAGGGGCGTTCAGAACTGGACCGGATTGTGGATGTGGATGCGTCCCCACTGGTGGTAAGCGGCTCGGTTTTTGGTCAAGCCTATCAGGGGCGAATGGTCCAACTTGGCACCCGAGACGGCCGCCCTCGGTGGGAGGCTGAGATATCCAGTTACCTCGACCTTGCGCAAGGGTACGGGCAGGTTTACGCAGTGGAAGAAAAAGACACGCTAACCGCCGTGGATCAAAGTCGCGGTGAGGTGGTCTGGCAGCATGAGCTGTTGGCGCGCCGGACTCTGACACCGCCGTTGGCGTATTCGAACTATTTGGTTGTGGGCGATGCCGAGGGGTATTTGCACGTCATGGCCCAGCGCGACGGTCGGATGATGGGCCGTACTCGGGTAAGCCGAAAAGGGTTGCGCACCTCTTTTACCTTGGCGGACGGAATGTTCTACGTCTTAGATCATGCCGGCGGCCTGCACGCATATAAAATCACGACGCGTTAGCCATGTTGCCCACAGTGGCCTTGGTTGGCCGGCCCAATGTTGGTAAGTCGACGCTTTTCAACAAATTGACAAATTCCCGAGATGCTCTGGTCGCCGATGTACCCGGCCTGACCCGGGATCGGCGCTACGGACGTATGGAACTGGCAGAAAGCCAAGCCACCCTGATCGATACCGGCGGTCTATTTGGCGAGCACGTCCTTGCCGACGAACTGACGGGCCAGACCCGCTTGGCCGTTGATGAAGCTGACCTAGTGCTGTTGATATTGGATGGCCGGGATGGCGTGACCGCAGCGGATGAGGATGTGGTTACCTATCTGCGCAAGAGCAATGTGGCGTTCCTGCCGGTAATCAACAAAATCGACGGCCTTAACGAAGATCAGATTGTCGCAGACTTCGTTCGCTTCGGTTTCCCCGAGTACGCCATGATTTCCGCGAGCCATAATCGGGGTCTGAAGCAGCTCAGAGAGACTGTCGCTCAGCGTCTGGATAGCCTAGACCTTGAAAGCTGGGGCGATGCTGAAGAAGAGCTGGATGGCATCAGGGTGGCGGTCGTAGGCCGCCCCAACGTGGGCAAGTCGACCCTGGTTAATCGGCTGATTGGCGAAGATCGGCAGGTGGTTTTCGATATGCCCGGTACGACAAAGGACGCCATCGATATACCGTTTTCCAAAGACGGCACAGACTATGTGCTAATCGACACTGCCGGGGTTCGTCGTAAGGGCAAGGTCTCCGAGATCACTGAAAAGTTCTCCGTGGTAAAAGCCCTGCAGGCCATGGAGCGTGCCCACGTGGTGATCCTAGTCATTGATGCC
>JAYNPH010000067.1:2406-6218 GCA_038113685.1 Gammaproteobacteria bacterium | reverse complement strand
TGGTCGAGCAAGATCTGCATGTCTTAGATTACGCTTTGGAGGCCGGAGCAGGCATGGTGATTGCCGTAAACAAATGGGATGGCCTAGAGCAAGCTCAGCGCGAGCGGGTTAGAACAGCTCTGGATCGGCGCTTAAACTTTGTGCCGTGGGTACCCCTGCAAATGATCTCTGCCCTGCATGGAAGCGGCGTGGGGAAATTGTTGGGACGAGTAGACGAGGTCTACCAAATGGGGCTTTTTGATGTGTCGACCTCCTTGCTGACGCGACTGGTCCGCAACATGGTTGCCGCTCATCCAACGCCCTCGGTGCGCGGTCGTGCGATTAAGATCAAAGTGGCGACCCGCGCTGGCGCTCATCCGCCTCGAATTGTTGTGCACGGCAATCAACTCAACGCACTACCCGCCAGCTATCGCCGTTTCTTGGAAAATGGATTCCGTGAGGCCCTGAATTTGCTGGGTAATCCCGTGAAGCTGGAACTTCGAGACTCGGACAATCCCTTCGCCGGCAAACGCAACGTGCTCACCCAGCGACAGCTGGATCGGCGCAAGCGCAGCATCAAGCATCGCAAAAAATCCAAGAAATAGACTAGTTCGAGGCCGTTGCCGGCAGCAGCCTCATCAGAGTGTTCGGATCAACCCGATAACCGTTCAAACTTACCGACCAGTGTAGGTGAGGGCCTGTTACGCGGCCCGTGGCTCCCACTAAGCCGATCACCTGACCCTGATCAACGTTATTACCCTCGCTTACGGTTTGCTCGCTCAAGTGGCAGTACATGGTGATCAGGCCTTGGCCATGATCAAGAAAAACCGTTTTGCCGTTGTAATACAGATCGTCGACCAAGATGACCTTTCCAGAGCTTGGCGCCATTACGGGGGTTCCGGTGGCGGCTGCGATGTCGAGTCCGCTATGAGGATTCCGTGGCTGGCCGTTAAAAAACCGACGGTGTCCGAATAGGCTGCTGACCGGGCCTTTCAGCGGCAGAATGAAACCTTCCTCGCGTTGGACTTGTTGCGTAAATCGAAGGTACAGGGCTCTCTGCCGCCGGCTCTCTTCACGGATGCGGGACAGTTGGACCGGATTCGGGTTCACCATCTCGCGGTTTTTCAGGGTGATGTGTTGCTCGGTATAGGCTTTGTCGGTGACCTGAAAGACGTGAGTCAGAGTTGTGCCTTCCCGCTGATAGTGCACTTCGGCGTTGCCCAACGGCTGACTCAGAGGGATACCGATGAGAGCCCTGCCTTGGCTGACCCAAACCGGCCGGTTGTTGAAACGTATATCCACCGCCCCCTTGGGTACATTCCACGCGTAAATGCCGCCGGGAACTGCCAAGGATAACAGTTCAGGCTCACCCCCTCGTATGTCGTCAGTTTGAGCCAACGAAAAGGATTGGCCGCACAACAGCGCAGCGGCTAACAAGTAGGCGATCAGATTAGGCATCGAACAACGACCTCAACTTGGTTCTTGCGTGGCATCGGCGGCTCCATCTTGGTTCAAAGTATCACCGGGCTTTATCTCAGTGACTTTGGCGCTAAAGCTGCCGTCCTGAAGCTGGCCCTGCAGGTCTTGGTCGAGCTCAAGCGCCGTCACCTGAGAAACCACAGAGCCGCTTTTACTTCGCAGCACGGCATAGCCCCGGGATAGGGTTGGCAGGGGACTAACGCTTTCCAGCATCCGAGCGGTGGCCCCAAGGCGCTGTTGATGATCCTCTAGGCGGCGCCGGATCGCCCGGCGCAGCTGGATGTTTTTTTCAGCCAGCGACGCAGCCAAACCGTCGAGCAGGCGCCGGGGGCTTTGCAGCGCCAGTCTGTTAGCCATTTCCCGCAGGCGATCGTGGGACTGAAGCTGGTTGCTTTGCTGCAGGCGCATGAGTCGCGCGTTCAGGTCGTCCAAACGCTGAGACGCTTGCTGACAATAGTGCTCTGGGCTAATCAGCCTAAGTGCCAGCTTTTCTGCGGAAAGACGTTGCTCCCGTAAACGTGCGCTTGTGGCGGAGAGCAAGCGGCGCTGCTGACTGTCAAACCACTGAGCCAGTTCCTCGCCATCTGGAACGATGACTTCTGCTGCGGCGGAGGGGGTCGGTGCACGCAGGTCCGCCACGAAGTCGGTCATCGCCACGTCTATCTCGTGCCCAATGGCAGAGACCACTGGAATCTCAATCGCCGCCAGAGCGCGGGTGATAGATTCGGCGTTGAACACCCACAGGTCTTCCATGGAGCCGCCGCCCCGGGTCAATAAAATCAAATCCGGTGCCAAGGCTTCTGCGCGTCCAAGGGCCTTGAGGATTTCTGCCTCGGCTTCTGCGCCCTGCACCAAGGTCGGCACGACAATAACTTCCAGCCCAGGGAAGCGCCGTTGCCACACAGATAGAACGTCTCGTAGGGCCGCTCCGGTGGGCGAGGTGACCACGGCGACCTTTCTCGGCAGCTCGGGTAGCGCTCGTTTGCGCTGAGTCTCGAACAAACCCTCGGCATCCAGCTGTCGCTTTAGCGCTTCAAAGGCAGCGCGCAGCGCGCCTTCGCCGGCCGGCTCCATATGCTCGACGATAACCTGAAACTCACCGCGTCCCTCATACAGGCTGACCCGGCCTCGGAGCAGAACCTGCTGGCCATTACTCGGCTGAAGGCGCGCCCTCCGGTTAGCGTTGGCGAACATTGCGCAGCGAACCTGTGCATCGTTGTCTTTCAACGTGAAATACCAATGTCCGGATCCGGGCCGTGCAAAGCTGGACAGCTCCCCGCTAACCCAAATTTGGCTGAATCGCTGCTCGATAGTCATCCGAGCGCGGCGGTTAAGCTGGCTAACGGTGAGTACCTCCTTTTGCGGTGCTGCTCTAAGTGCCTGAGCTTGCGACGAGTCACTGGCGTTTGGGCGTGTTGGGCGTGTGGGCATAGAGGGTTAGCGACCGTGCTGACGAGATGAGGGATCATTTCCTCTTTGGTGCATTAAGACAATAGGGTGAGATCAAAGTCCTGCAGATTTACATCTGTTGCCCCCATCGCTAAAATACGGCTTTTGCGGGGCAACTAATGCTGAGAATTGCCAACGAAGCACTGACCTTTGACGATGTGCTACTGCTGCCTGCCTTTTCCGACATTCTCCCATCCCAAGTGACGCTGAAATCTCAGCTGACTAAGAACATCTCGCTGAACATCCCTTTGCTGTCTTCCGCCATGGATACGGTAACCGAGGCCCGCTTGGCTATCGCCATCGCCCAAGAGGGCGGCATTGGCATCGTGCATAAGAACATGACCATTGAACAACAGGCCCGAGAAGTTAGAGCGGTGAAAAAGTATGAGTCGGGCATTATCCGCGACCCGGTAGTTATTGATCCGAACGCAACCATCGCCCAACTTCGGGGTCTGACTATTGAACACGGTATCTCAGGCGTGCCGGTGGTTGAGGGGGGCAAGCTTGCGGGCATTATTACCAGTCGAGATTTGCGCTTTGAGAACCGCATGGACGCCTTGGTTAAAGATGTGATGACACCGCGCTCCCGACTGATTACAGCGCTGGAAGGCACAAATTTTGAGCAGGTAATGGCTCTTTTGCACAACCATAAGATTGAAAAAGTCTTGTTGGTAAGCGAGGCCGATGAACTAACCGGCATGATCACGGTGAAGGACATTGTAAAGGCTCAGGCCTATCCCATGGCGTGTAAAGACGTCCAAGGCCAACTGCGCGTCGGGGCCAGTGTCGGCACCAGCGCAGAAACCGAAGCTCGAGTGGCGGCATTGGTGGAAGCCGGTGCAGATGTGGTGGTGGTCGATACCGCTCACGGTCACAGTCAAGGCGTATTGGATCAGGTTGCTCGG
>JAYNPH010000067.1:0-2396 GCA_038113685.1 Gammaproteobacteria bacterium | reverse complement strand
ATCCTGACTTAGACGTCATAGGCGGCAACGTGGCCACCAAGGCCGGCGCCCAGGCGCTCATCGATGCTGGCGTTGATGCCGTGAAGGTCGGAATTGGCCCTGGTTCCATTTGCACCACGCGCATCGTTGCTGGCGTAGGTGTGCCGCAAATTACAGCGGTGTCAGAGGCTGCCGAAGCGGCGAACGCAGCGGGTATTCCCGTGATCTCAGATGGCGGCATACGCTACTCAGGCGACTTGGCCAAGGCCATAGTTGCTGGTGCCAGCGCGATCATGGTGGGCAGCCTGCTGGCGGGCACCGACGAATCACCCGGCGAAGTAGAGCTTTATCAAGGTCGCACCTACAAATCCTATCGCGGTATGGGGTCGCTAGGCGCCATGTCTCAACAGCACGGCTCCAGCGACCGTTACTTCCAAGAAGTTGAGGGCGACGGACGCAAGTTAGTGCCGGAAGGGGTCGAAGGCCGAGTCGCCTATAAAGGCCCGCTAAGCCCAATCGTGCATCAACTGATGGGCGGATTGCGCGCATCCATGGGCTACACCGGCAGCACAGACATTGAAACCATGAGGACCGTTCCAGAATTTGTACGGGTAAGCGGTGCCGCCATGGTGGAAAGCCATGTTCACGATGTGTCTATTACCCGGGAAGCGCCCAACTACCCAGTGAGCTAGTGAACCCTGAAGGCCGCCTAAAGCCGCCGGGGTCGTCCGAGAACAACAAGGAAATACGTGCATGAGCACCCTGAGAGATATCCATGCCCAACGATTGCTGATTCTCGATTTTGGCTCACAGTATACTCAGCTAATTGCTCGCAGGGTTCGTGAGGCGGGGGTGTATTGTGAAATCTACCCCTTTGATATCACGGCCGATCAGATAGCCGAGTTTGCGCCTGCTGGCGTGATTTTGTCTGGCGGGCCAGAGACCGTTACTGAAGGTTCGACACCACGGATTCCCGAAAAGATTTTTGAACTGGCAGTGCCTGTGTTGGGCATTTGCTATGGCCTGCAGGCTATGGCAGCCCAGTTGGGAGGCGCTGTGGCCTCATCTGACAAGCGCGAATTTGGACACGCGCAGATCCGTGCCGAACAGCCGTCACAGCTATTAGATGGCCTATTTGATTCGTCCGGTCAGGTCAATGTGTGGATGAGCCATGGGGATAAGGTCAGCAGCCTGCCGGCAGGATTTAGCTGTACTGCCAGTTCTCCTAGTGCCCCCATAGCGGCTATGGAAAATCTCGAGCGTCAATTCTTTGGCGTGCAGTTCCATCCAGAGGTTACCCATACCGATAACGGTGAAGCGTTGATTCGCAACTTTGCCCGCAATATCTGTGGCTGTGCCGGTGACTGGACGGCCGCCAACATAATCGATGACGCGATAGCGTCGATCCAAGCCCAAGTCGGACAAGACAAAGTCGTGCTGGGTTTATCCGGCGGCGTAGATTCGTCAGTGGTGGCAGCTCTGTTGGCCAGAGCCATTGGCGACCAACTGACCTGTATTTTCGTGGATAACGGACTGCTGCGTAAGAACGAAAGCGAAGAGGTGAGGGCGGCCTTCTCGGGCGCCATCGGCGACGGCACTCTGGCAGAACTTAATATCATTACCGTGAACGCCCAGGCCGAATTCTTGGATAAGCTGGCGGGTGTCGATGATCCTGAGGCCAAGCGCAAAATCATTGGTGCTACATTCATCGACGTTTTTGATCGCGAGGCAACAGCGTTGCACGGTGTTAACTGGCTGGCCCAAGGTACCATCTACCCGGATGTCATTGAGTCCGCAGCATCAAAATATGGCAAGGCGCACGTTATCAAATCCCATCACAATGTTGGGGGGCTGCCAGAGCGTATGATCCTGAAGCTGGTTGAACCGCTTAGGGAACTGTTCAAGGATGAGGTGCGTAAAATCGGCTTGCATTTGGGCCTTCCTGAGTCGCTGATTTTCCGTCATCCGTTCCCGGGGCCCGGATTGGGCGTGCGTATTCTAGGCGAAATTAGACCCAGCTATGCGGAGGTACTGCGCGAGGCAGATGCCATATTTATCGAGGAACTGCGTCGGGCGGATCTTTATGCCCAAGTGTCTCAAGCATTTGCCGTTTACCTGCCGGTGAAGTCGGTAGGCGTTGTTGGCGACGCTCGGCGCTATGAACACGTGATTGCACTGCGCGCAGTAGAAACCGTTGACTTTATGACCGCACGATGGGCGCACCTGCCCTATGAATTTATCGAGCGCGTTTCGAATCGTATTATTAACGAAATAGCTGCCGTCTCCCGTGTGGTTTACGACGTTTCCAGCAAGCCGCCGGCCACGATTGAGTGGGAGTAATAGGGTTGCGCTAACCTATTGATTTGTATGTATTTTCTACTTTCAAAGAAGTTACAAAGAGCCCCGTTTTTGGGGCT
>JAYNPH010000066.1:0-12082 GCA_038113685.1 Gammaproteobacteria bacterium | reverse complement strand
GGCAAAATCAGTGCCCAGCAATTGAGTGAGATTCAACAGACGTTTCAGAGAGAAATATGAAAAACTTTGAAGACAAAATCGCCGTGGTTACTGGCGGCGGCACAGGCATGGGCCGGGAATTGGTCTGCCAACTCGTTGCAGCAGGTGCTCGGGTTGCCATGTGCGATGTCGCTCAGGAAAACATGGATGAGACCCGCCGCCTAGCAGGCGCTGAAGCCGGACGCCTAAGCGATCATCTATGTGACGTCAGCAGCGAAGAACAGGTGCTGGCTTTTCGTGACGAAGTGCTTGCGGCGCATCAAACCCAACACATTAATTTGCTCTTTAACAACGCTGGGATCGGCGGCGGTGGATCTTTTGTAGAAGGCGATCGCGGCGAATGGGAACGAACCTTCGCAGTCTGCTGGGACGGTGTTTATTTCGGCTGTCGGGCTTTCATGGAAGCTCTAGTTGCCAGCGATGAAGGACACATCGTTAACACAAGTTCGGTCAACGGGTTCTGGGCAAGTCTCGGTACCACTCAGGCGCACACCTCCTACGCTGCGGCGAAATTCGCCGTCAAAGGCTTCACCGAGGCCTTAGTGACCGACCTGCGACTTCACGCACCCCACGTCCAATGCAGTGTGGTTATGCCGGGGCATATTGGCACCTCGATTATGGAAAATTCTTCCAAAGTGCTGGGTAAGCCTTGGGGGCATGAGTTACCCGATGAGGAAGTCGCGGTCATTCGTCAGCGCATGCTGGCCGCGGGGCTACCCGTGGGTAATGTGCCCGATGATCACATTCGTCAAATGCTGGCAGACAGGGCAGAAGCCTTCCGCACCCAGGCGCCGACCACAGCCGGTGAAGCCGCCAGCGTCATTCTTGAAGGGGTGCGAAACAATCAATGGCGCATCTTAATTGGTCAAGATGCCCGTGATCTGGATCGATTGGTCCGAGAGGCGCCCGAAGAAGCTTACGAGAAGTCATTTGTAGAAAAGCTAAATGAACTGAAGCATCTGGGTGGTTTGCTCTAACAGCCCCGGGTGCTCGCGCTTGGATGGGCTGACATTCTGACACCGAGCGTGTACTCGGAAGGCCAGCCGCGATAATCTAAACACAATAACTAGAAAGGGAGAGAATATGGCTACCCAACGCCGGGACGCAGCCATTGTTGGCATTCACGAATATCCGTCAAGAGACGTTGAGGGCAAGGTGAATGCCCTGCAAATTAAAGCCGCCAGTGCGGCCAAAGCGCTGGCCGATGCTGGCCTGAGTTGGTCGGACGTTGACGCAATTTATGACGCGGGCGAGGGTGCCCCGATGAGCGGCTTGATGATTTCCGAGTATTTTGGCATCAAGCCCACCGTTATGGACACCACCGGCGTGGGTGGAAGTTCCTATGAGTTTCACGCAGCGCACGCACTGCGCGCGATTCGCGAAGGTAAGGCCAGAGTTGCTTTATTGACCTACGGTTCCACCGCTCACAGTAATGCCATGGCCATCGGTGCAGGCGGTCGCGGCGGTGGCATCACCCCCGGCGACAATATGGAGACTTTTGCGGGCCAGACGCTGATTGCCAACTACGCCATGGTTGCCCATCGGCATATGCACCAATACGGCACGACCAGTGAGCAACTGGCGGAAATTTCTACCGCCACCCGTTACCACGCCATGCGTAACCCTGAAGCGGTTCAAGCCATGACGGATTTGGAGTTTGTTGGTATCCAAGAAACCACCATTGAAGACGTGGTGAGTTCGCGGATGATCGCTGATCCACTGCATCTGCTTGAGTGCTGCATGGTTTCCGATGGCGGTGGTGCCGTCGTCATTGCTAGCGCAGACGTTGCCGCGAACTGCAAAAAATCCCCCGTTTGGATTCTGGGTACCGGCGAAGCGACAAAGTATCCCGAGAATGGTGGTGATATCACTACATCAGCAGGTGCGCAGTCGGCACCTATTGCCTTCGCTGAGGCAGGCGTGAGCCCCGCAGAGATGGATATTGCGATGATTTACGATTCTTTCAGCATCACGGTCCTCGCTTTGTTGGAGGACTTGGGCTTTTGTGCCAAGGGTGAAGGTGGTGCTTGGGTTCAGGGCGGGCGTTTGCGCTTTGACCGACCCAATGACGGACCAGCTCTGAATACCGACGGCGGCGGGTTGTCGTCCAATCATCCGGGGATGCGCGGGATCTTCCTGCTGCTGGAAGCCACACGGCAGTTGCGGGGCGAAAGCACGTCACAGGTCGATGATGCGCGATTGGCTATCGCTCACGGCAACGGCGGTATGTTAGGTGCAAGGCATTCCGCCGGCACAGTCATTTTGGGGAGGGACTAAGCGATGAGTGCGAGCAACACCGAAAGTAAAGAAGAAAAGAAAGTACCTAGACGCCCGCTGCCCAAGCTGACCGAACTGGATACCGCTGCATTTTGGCAGGCTACGGCCCAGCAAGAGTTTCGCTATCAGCAATGCGCAAACTGCGGCACCATCGTCTGGCATCCTCGGGCCCATTGCACTGGCTGCGTGGATGGAGACCTGCAATGGAAGGTATCGGCTGGCAAAGGCACGATCTACTCATACAGCATTGTGCGCCTGAGTTATCACCCATTTTTTCGGACCAAGGTGCCCTATGCAGTGGCCTACGTTGACTTGGATGAGGGGCCCCGGTTTCTAACGAATGTCACTGGTGTGGATGACCCGTTAACCGAGGTGTTTGTGGGCCAGCGGGTAGAGCTTGCTTGGGAGGAGCATGAAGAGCTCTCGATCCCCTTAGTAAAGCCAGCGTCCGATTAGTGCATTAGCAGCGCGAGACAGCCGAGGCCCTAGAAAAGGGGCTGCGTGACCCAGCAAAGCCCCTGAAAGTTTCGTTCAGGGGCTTTGTGGCTTTTAGATCATGTATAAAACCGCTAGGTAGCCGGTGATACCCATGGTGATGGTGTAGGGCAGGGCCATGGTCACCATGCGCATGTAGCTAAGGTTAATTAGTGGGGCGATCGAAGACGTTAGCAGGAATAAGAACGCCGCCTGCCCGTTGGGAGTCGCTACGCTGGGGATGTTGGTACCGGTGTTGATGGCGACCGCTAGAGCATCGAATTGTGCCCTTGAGATCACGCCATCAGTAAAGGCTTGCTTTACCTCACCAATGTACACCGTGGCCACGAATACGTTATCGCTGATGGCTGACAGCAATCCGTTGGCGATATAGAACATGCCCGGTTGAGCATCCTCAGGAAGTGACAGCACGTAACCAATCACGGGCGAAAACAGGTGTTGATCGTGAATCACGCCAACCACGCCGAAGAACACAACGAGTAGAGCCGTGAAGGGCAGGGCCTCCTCGAACGCCTTGCCCAAGTCGTGTTCGCTAACAACTCCGTTAAAGGCCGTTTGCAGCACAATAATGGTCAAACCAATCAATCCGACCTCGGCAACGTGGAACCCAAGGGCTAGGATCAAGACCACGGCGGAAATCGCCTGAATCACCAAGCGGGCCTTGTCTTGTGCTGTTCGCTTGGCTGCTTCCGCCTGGTCGAAGTCTACGAGAACCTGCCGCACCCGCTCAGGAAGCTGCGCGCCGTAGCCGAAAATTTTGGTCTGTTCCAATAACAAGCACGTGATTAAGCCGACCACCAGAACCGGCATGGTAACCGGGGCCATGCGCAAGAAAAATTCAACAAAGTTCCATCCGGTGTAGCTGGCAATCAAAAGGTTCTGGGGTTCACCGACAGTGGTGCAAACCCCACCTAAGGCTGTGCCTACCGCGGCGTGCATCAGCAGGTTGCGCAGAAACGCTCGGAATCTTTCAAAATCCGGGTCTTCGGCATCACCGCTCGCCTGTTCAACGTTTTTGTAAACAGTGTAAAACCCAACCGCGACACTGATGACGACAGCTGTGACGGTCAGCGCATCTAGGAACGCGGATAAAAACGCCGAAATAAACGAGAACAGAAAAGAGATCAGCATTTTCGAGCGAATCGAAAGCAGTACCTTCGTAAACGCGAACAGCAGCAGATCCTTCATGAAGTAAATACCGGCCACCATGAAGACTAGGAGCAAAATAACCGGAAATGCCGCTACGACCTCGTGGTAGATGGTATCGGGCGTGGTCATGCCCATGACGACGCCCTCTAACGCCAGCAATCCGCCGGGCTGCAGCGGATAACACTTTAGCGCCATGGCGAGAGTAAAGATGAACTCCAATACCAGCGCCCAGCCGGTGATATAGGGGCCTGCCACAAGCAGTAAAATGGGATTCAACAGCAAAAAAGCGACTATGGTTTTTTTGTACCAATCAGGCGCGTGGCCAAGAAAGTTTTGGGTAAAGGCGCTCACGGTTGTTTGCATGCTGAATCCTTGATTACTGCTAAGTGGACAAACCCGCGTTGATCCTCTGCATGGCAGTGACCATTAAAAGTAGGCGGGTCTGCACGGGGTTGAGCCTTTTTATCCGGCTAACAGATACGGAAGATATCTCGGGGTGGCACGCTTGAGCAAGGGTGGTCGTGACGAAAAGATCAGCTCGTGCGAATTACTCCATGGATCGTTATGCTTCGCGTCAACCAAAATTGTGCCGAGGGGAGTGTTGTATGTGGCCGAGAGATCCTGACGAATTCGTCCCAAACCATGTGATGCCCGATGGGGCTGACACCGGTGATGCTTGGTATTTCGTGTTCATGCGCGGTGAGTTGGTTTGTAAAACGGTTCAGGGTTCCCCCGAACCCATAACCGCCGATGACTTTCGCTGGTTTGACGTTGAGGTACACGGCAAGCACTTCCTCGGGCACCACGGCAGTCTTGGCTGTTTTGCGGTCAGCGCCAGCGGCAGCGTGCCTGAGGGCTACGCGCTCATGCCTTTGCGCGGTCTTTTGGGCCGTGCAGCCCAATCGTTGTTTTACCTGGCAGGCAGAGCTCAGCAAATCATCGAGTGGCACGACACCAACCAGTACTGCGGCCGCTGTGGGTCTGCTATGACGGTCCATGCAGAAGATCGAGCGATGACCTGTGGTGACTGCCGAATCATCAATTACCCAAGATTGTCGCCGAGCATTATCGTGCTCATAACGAAAGGCGAAGAAATGCTGCTGGCCCGTAACGCCAACTGGCCAACCAATATGTATAGCACCTTGGCGGGTTTTGTAGAGCCGGGGGAATCTATTGAGCAGACAGTGCACCGAGAAGTACACGAGGAGGTTGGTCTGAAGGTCCATAACCTCAAGTACTTTGGTTCACAAAGCTGGCCGTTTCCCAATTCCTTGATGCTAGGGTTCCACGCGGAATATGAAGGGGGCGAGATCGTCTGCCAGCCCGGCGAGATCGCCGACGCTCAGTGGTTTACTAAGGATAATCTGCCACAGACGCCGCCCAAGACCGCCATATCCGGCTGGCTGATAGAAGAATTTATTCAATCCCTGAGCTAAATGATCCGTGGAAATGGCAGCCAAGAAAGTACTAAGTCTTGGCTGCCGGTTTGCCGAAGCGACCCCTAGGTGCCTTGGTGATTTTTACTGAACGCCGCGAAGGTCTTAAAAACCCAAATCAAGTGACCGTTGGAGCGAATTTGACCGTGCATAAAGGCTTCCACGACGTCGTCTTCGCCGCTGAACAAGCGTCGAGCCTGATCTTGCGAATCAAAGTACAACACGAGCTCCGCCTCGGCGATCTGAGGAAAGCTAAGGACACCGCCGCGAACGTCGCAAAACACGCTGTTGTCGGGAAAACGCAGTTCGATATCGGTTTCTAGATCTGCCGCCGCCTCTGGCGCAAAGTTATCTTGTAAAAAGGATCGCATGGAAGATTCCTGACGAAATTATTGCTTGTGTTCTAGTGCAGGCCTGCCCCTGTGGGTGGGGCACGGCAACCTATCAAAGCCTCAGCAAAGTGCAAGAGTCGCTTCGGTGCAAAACAAGTTCGTCTAAAGAACAAGCCTCCGCAGGTCAGAGCTGGACGCTGGCGGTAGGGAATCGCTAAAGTAGCGCTCCTTTCCGATACGGCTGGTTCTGCATGAGTTTCTTATACGAATACCTGATGTTTCTTGGTCAGGTTGTCACCTTGGTGATTGGTTTTTTGGTGGTGGTTTCATTTTTAGCCTCGCTGACCAATCGCGCTTCCTCCGGGGAGCAAGGTCACCTGCAAGTGCGAAAGCTCAACGACCGACTGAGAGATCTGCGTTTTTCCATGGAAAGTCACTTGCTGACGCCAGATCAGGCTAAAAAACAGCACAAGGCCGAATTGAAGCGCGAGAAATCGGAGGCCAAAAAAGCCGCGAAGAAGGCGGCGAAAACGCCTAAGACTGAAGACGCAGAAACGTCGGAGGCAGGGCTGGCGGGCGAGGAAAACACGCACGAGCAGATGGCAGGTGTTGAACCAGCCGAGACTGCTGCTGTTGCGAAGCCTTCCGACGAGAAAGCGCGAACGTTCGTCATTCGATTCGACGGAGATGTGGCGGCCACGGCGGTGGAGCACTTTCGTATTGAAGTGTCTGCAGTACTAACCATGGCTCAGCCCCAAGATGAGGTGGTGGTATGCATTGAGAGCCCCGGCGGTATGGTCCACAGCTACGGCCTAGCAGCCTCGCAGATGATGCGCATACGTTCTAAAGGTATTCCGTTGACCGCTGTGGTGGATCGGGTGGCCGCCAGCGGGGGCTACCTGATGGCCGCCGTGGCCAACAAGATTGTCGCAGCGCCCTTTGCCGTAATAGGCAGCATCGGGGTTGTGGCGCAAGTGCCCAATGTGCACCGGCTGCTAAAGAAAAATGATGTGGACGTGGAGGTTCTCACGGCCGGTAAGTATAAGCGTACGCTGACCCTACTTGGGGAGAATACAGACGAAGGACGAGAAAAATTTCGGCAGGAACTCGAAGACGTTCACGCGCTGTTTCAAGACTTTGTAGTGGAAAACAGGCCGGAGCTGGATATTGATGCCGTTGCCACAGGTGAGGCTTGGTACGGGACACGGGCCTTGGCGTTACACTTGGTAGACGAACTCGCCGCCAGCGATGAGTATCTGATTCAGCAGTGTCAGGAGCGCGATGTCTATGACGTAACTTGGGTGGAGGTGAAACGCCCAATCGACCGAGTTTTGGATAAGGTCAACGGGGCGCTGGATCGCGTTAATCATGTATTGGAATTTGTCAGAAAGTAGTAGGAGCTTGGGTTATGGGGTTTAAAGCATTTCGAGTGGAAAAGAATGAGTCGGGCTTTAGTCGAAGCGTCGTTGATCGTGATGAAAGCGAGCTGCCCGAGGGCGAGCTACTGATCGAGGTAAAGTACTCGTCGCTAAATTTCAAAGACGGCCTCTCGGCTACCGGTAATCCCGGCGTAACGCGGAATTTCCCTCATACCCCCGGAATCGACGCGGCAGGGGTTGTGCTGGAATCCACCCACAGTGACTTCGTTGCTGGCGATGAGATTATCGCCATTGGTTTTGATTTGGGCATGGGTACCTCAGGTGGTTTTGCCCAGCGCATTCGCATTCCGGCAAGTTGGGCGGTGAAATGTCCCCAAGGGCTATCGCTGCATGCCAGTATGATTATTGGTACCGCCGGATTTACCGCTGCAGAATGCGTCCAAAAGCTCGAGCAAGCTGGCATGACACCAGCGTCCGGGCCAGTTTTGGTGACCGGTGCGACCGGAGGTGTGGGTTCGGTGGCCGTAAAGCTGCTGGGTCAACTGGGTTATCAGGTAACCGCTGTAACCGGCAAGGCGGCAAAAGCCGACTGGCTGAAATCCCTCGGCGCCGCTGAGGTGATCAGTCGAGAAGATGCGGCGGCCGGTGCGGAAAAGCCCTTGCTGCCGGAAACCTGGGGCGGCGTTGTCGACACCGTTGGCGGCGACATCCTGTTTAATGGGGTGAAAAGCCTTCGCTACGGCTGCAGTTTGGCCGCCTGTGGCCTGGTAGCTGCGCCAACCTTTGGGGCGTCGGTGCTGCCGTTCATCCTGCGCCACGTGAACTTGCTGGGTATCGATTCGGTGCAACTGCCGATAGAGCAAAAAGCAGAAATTTGGCAGCGACTGGCGACGGATTGGTTAATGGATCTCAGCGAACTGGAGGAAGCGCTGACCTTAGATACGCTGTCCGACGGCATCGACCGAATTTTAGCCGGTCAGATGGTCGGCAGAGGGGTAGTGCACCTTTAGCGTGCTCCGTTGGCCTTTCGCTTAATCCCGCCGCAGGGCGGGATCTGCCGCGATGGGGCTGGGATAGCGCGAAACCACCCAGTAGCTGTTTACCAGCAGCGTGATCACGGTAGCGGTTTGCAGAATCGTGGCCCCGGCTGTGCTCAGCAGGCCGGCACCTAGCGCCATATAACTGACCAGCAGAGAAAACTCGGAAGCCTGCCCCAGCCGCAGGCCGACTTCTTTGGCGCTGTCTGGGGTTTCGCCTTGGGCTGCAAGCAGCCTTTGAAAGGTCCAAGGCTTCACCAACAAAATTACACAAGCTAAGACGATTATTGGCATCCACAGGCTGCTGAGCATACCAAGATTGATGGAGGCGCCAACGGTGAAGAAAAAGAGCACTAAAAAGAAATCCCGCAGGGGTTTGAGGTGATTGGCAATGTACTGGGCGATGGGACTGGTGGCTAGGCTCACCCCGGCTATGAAGCCGCCGATTTCAAAGGACAGTCCCAAGCTGTGGGAGGCGAAGGCGATGGTCAGACACCAGCCGATTGCCAGTAAAAAAATGTATTCGTGAAAGGCGTCAAATTTCGCCAGCAGCGGCAGGATGGCGAGCCGAACAAACACCAGTGCCGCGGCGATAAGAGCCGGCAGGCCGAACACCAACATCAGTAATTCCTGATGGCTGTTGCTGGGTCCGCTGCCAAGATAGCCGATCAGCAGTATTGCAATGATGGCCAGAAGATCCTGAACCAACAGCAGGCTGATGACGATTTCCCCCACGTGGCGGTGATGGAGCACGGTGGTCGGCAGTAACTTGATGCCCAGTATTGTGCTGGAGAACGTCACCCCAATGCCGACGACCGCGGCCTCGGTTAGCGAGTAACCGAAACCGAGCATCACCCCAGCACCAGCGCTGAAAAACATCATCGTCGTACCCAAGGCAGTGAGCAGAGATTCCCCCAGCATGTTTTTCAATTTTTGGGTAGGTAAGTCCAAGCCGACCAAAAACAGCAAAAAGATGATGCCGGTTTCAGCGATATTGGCCAAAAGCGCGGTGTCGTTAAGCAAACCTACGCCGAAGGGGCCTAACAAGGCACCTAAAATAATGTAGGCCACGAGCATAGGCTGTCGGGTATACAGCGCCGCCGTTGCCACGACAGCGGCACCGGCAAATATGAGAAAAAAAGACGTGAGGATATCGGTGTTGGCCATACACTCAGCGTATCAAATACCTAACCAAATAGATGGGGTACCGATAGATTGAGGGCTGCGGCGTGTTGACGGCTTAACAGTCAGCCGCATTGATTAGCCGACAAAGTGTGGGGTCGGGTCGCTCACTGAGGCTTGATAGTAACCTGTGTGTGGGTCAACCCAGCTAAGGGCTGTTTGCAAATCACGTCCCTCAGGCAGTTCGATGACGTTAAATCCGCAGCGTGCCAGGAAATGAACGATGTCTTCGTGTACGCCGCCCCGGGCCACTAAGTCACCGGTGTAGCCATAGCGGGTGCGCAGCAGCACGGCCAAAGACAGACCGCGACCATCCGTCAGCGCGGGAAATTCTACGGCAATGGCATTTGCGCTCAGCCAGCTTTGATCAGGCTCGCTATCGACATCGACGGTGAGTTCGCCGTTTGCGCCTTCATCTGCTTGCCAGTCGCTTAGGCAGCGCCACTGAACATCGGGTTCGTCAGTGATTTGCCAGCCTTGTTCCGTGTTTCTAAGCAGCTGAGGCATAAATATTCTCCTTGAAGGTGTCGATGCCAACGCGGTTAAAGCAGCTAAGGAAAGATTCATGATCCAGCCGAAGATCAAGGTAAACCCTAAGAATCTTGTCAATAACGTCGCAGACTTCCGCCCGGGCAACGGATGGTCCAACGATTTGGCCTAATTTCGGCGGTATCTCAGAGTGTCCGGCGTGGCCGCCCAAGGAGATCTGGTAGAACTCTTGGCCTTTTTTGTCTACGCCCAAAATGCCGATATGCCCAACATGGTGATGTCCGCAGGCGTTCATACAGCCAGAAATGTTCAGGTCGATGTCGCCAAGATCAAACTGGAAGTCATAGTCGTCGAAGCGGCGTTGAATTGCTTCGGCCACGGGCAGGGACTTGGCATTCGCTAAAGAGCAGTAGTCGCCACCCGGGCAGCAAATGATGTCGCTGAGCAAACCATTGTTGTGGCTGGCCAGTGCCAGCGACTCGGCCTGTTGCCACAGGTCAAACAGCTGGGCTTTGGCGACATGCGCCAGCACGAAATTTTGCTCGTGACTGATGCGAATCTCGCCAAAGCTGTATTTGTCTGCCCAGTCCGCAACCGCATCGATCTGCTCCGAACTGACATCGCCAGGCGGCACGCCAACGCTTTTCGTGGACAACGTGACGACGGCGTAGCCGTCGCGCTTGTGCGCTCCGACATTGTGGGTCAGCCAACGATTGAATGCGGGATGAGTCAGTCGCAGGTCGGCCAGATCGGCGCTGACATCGGGTTGGTCGGTGTAGGCTGGCGGGGTGAAGAACTCGCTCAGGCGCTCAAATGTGCGCCCAGGAACGGTGCTGACGCCGTCCTTGAGATGCTCCCATTCTTCATCCACCTTGGCCTTAAAGCCTTCTGCGGTCAGGGCTCGAACCAAGATTTTGATTCGGGCTTTGTATTTATTGTCCCGGCGGCCGTAGCGGTTATATACCCGCATGATGGCCTCGGTGTAGGTCAGCAAATGTTTAACAGGCAGACCTTTGTAGATCAGGGCCCCCAGCACGGGCGTGCGACCCAAGCCGCCACCCGCGTAGATATCAACTAAGGCGTTTTCCAAATTGGTGTCGGCGCCGTAGATTTGCATGCCGATGTCGTGCACCCCGATTGCGGCGCGATCTTGGCTGGCACCGGTGACTGCGATTTTGAACTTGCGCGTAAGCCACTCGAATTCAGGATGGGAAGTAGACCACTGGCGCAGAAGCTCGCAAAAGGGCCGAGGATCGATGTGTTCGTCAGCCGCGGCCCCTGCGAACTGATCCGTGGTGACATTGCGAATGCAGCTACCGCTGGTTTGGATAGCGTGCATGTCCACATCGGCGAGAGCCTGCAGGATATCGGGTACGTCTTCCAGCGCGGGCCAGTTAAACTGCATATTTTGGCGTGTACTTAAATGCCCGTAACCACGATCGTAATCGCGGGCGATGGTGGCCAAGGCCCGAAGCTGTTTGCTGGATAGGGTGCCGTAGGGGACCGCGACCCGGAGCATGGGGGCAAGGCGCTGAATATACAGCCCGTTACGCAGTCGCAACTGCAAGAACTCGTCGTCTGATAGTTTGCCGTCCAGATAACGCTGGGTCTGATCACGATAATGCGCAACCCGCTGATTTACGAAGTTTCGGTCAAATTCGCTGTATTGATACATAAGTCGAATGATCCAAGGACAATGGTGTGGGTAGTCTTCCCTCGGCGGTGAAGCGGACCGACAGGTCTGCTCTAGGGCACTCTGTTTTTGGGGAGACGAAAAATGCGGGCGAAGTTTAACGCAGGGCCGTTAGCTTCTCGTCAGTCCATTTTGTTCTAAGCAAATAAGCATAAGCGCGGTTTGGTCAATTATGGCAACGGGACGCCGTTCTTGGTGTAGGGCTTTCGCTTTGCTTCTGGTCAGCTGGCCACTGTATTGCTTGTACTGATGCTCAGTGGGCCTATAATTGCGCCGCGAAGAGATGAGGCGCTTCAGACAACGATCATTTAAAGGTCTGAAAAGGGCTTGAGCGGCGATGCGGAATAATCGCTTCATTAACGTAAGCAACCGACAGAATGGGGTTTTTATGAGTGACGAGCAGCAAAGTGCGGTAGAGGAGTCTGCGGCAGCTTCGGCAGTGGATAGCGGCGACAGCAAGGCCGATGCTACAGCCATCATGGTGATTTTTTCCGCGGCAGTACTGTTCTGCGTTTTCTATATTTCGGGCTGGTCTTTCGATCTCTAAGTCCGTTCGGGTCGGTTTCAGGCGCTG
>JAYNPH010000065.1:3139-4626 GCA_038113685.1 Gammaproteobacteria bacterium | reverse complement strand
AGGCAGAACCAGGCTGCTCATTGACGCTTCCTTTAAAGTCGCCGGAACATAGAGCAACTTTTTTAAAGTATCCGTATGTACCTGAAACCGAGTTGCGCCCGTAAAGCTGAATGGGGCGTTCTTCCCAGCTACCGCTCAAGCCAAAGTCACCCCAAGAGTCCACGCTTACCGGAGCGCCACAGCGGCGGGTTTCGGAAAACGCAGCGTCAACTTGGGCAATGGACAGCTCTTCTAGCGGGCTGTCTTTGTGGACGTAGACTGCCAATGCATCAATGGCAACTCGAATAGCGGTGGGTTTGTAACCAAAACGGCTCTCAAAGGCCTCAATTTCTTTATCCTTCATCGCCCGGCTCATAGGCCCAAAGTTAGCGGTGCCTTCGGTCAGAGCCGGCGGTGCCGTAGAGGAACCCGCTGCCTGTACCTGTATGTTGACGCTGGGGTAGTTGCGCTTGAACCCCTCAGTCCACAGGGTCATCAGATTGGCTAGGGTGTCCGAGCCAATACTGGACAGGTTCCCTGATATGCCCGTAATGCTTTCATAGTCGGCAAGTTCAAGAGCGCCGCTAAGTTCAGTGGCGGCGTTTTGGGTTTGTTGAACCGCGACTGGCGCTATGGCAACAACCTCGACTTCGGCGGGAGCTTGCGCGACGGATGTTTGTTTCGGTGCTTGCTCGCCAGAGCAGGCAGTTATAACGGCAAGGGCACTGACCAGCGCGGTAAACCTTAAGCGCTTGCCGATTGCTTTGCATTGGGAAAGAACAGAACTTATACGTGTGATCATAGTCATTCTCTTTTGATTAAAAAAACCTCGAGGGCGATTTAAGCTGCTAGCCGATAGGTTCGACAGCGGTTGGTTGTGCCTCAGGCGCGGGCCTAAAGTCACAGTAAAATGTACTGCCTTGGTTTAAGGCACTTTCTACATAAAGCTGGGAGTCGTGGCGTTTCAGGACGTGTTTCACAATGGCCAGCCCCAGGCCGGTTCCGCCTCTTGCCTGAGCTCCGGCCATATCGACGCGAAAAAAACGCTCGGTTAACCGATCGATGTACTCCGATGGTATGCCTGTACCGCTATCCGTCACGGCTAGGCGAATTTTGTCCTCTACACGCGCCCAACTGATTTCGATATCGGCGGATGAGTCGCTGTGACGTATGGCATTGCTGAGCAAATTGACGCAGACCGAATGCAGTTCTTTTTCTAGGCCGAGCACTTTGTCATCAGCGTCTATACGAACCGTTATCTGGTCCGGATAATTTTGCAGAGATTGGAGTTCCTCTGCGGCGCCCCTAATCACAGTGGTCATGGATACTGCCACTGGTTCGGCGATATCCGTGGACGCTTCTAGCTGCGTCAATAGCAGCAAATCCTCTACCAACGCCTGCATACGATTCATTGGCGTCGTAAACTTCCCGATCAGCTGCAGTCGCAGATCGTCAGATACCGACTCATCGTTGATGGTTTCCAAATAACCGTTCACAACCGTTAACGG
>JAYNPH010000065.1:2325-3129 GCA_038113685.1 Gammaproteobacteria bacterium | reverse complement strand
TTCTTTGTTAATGGTAAGGGGGTTCCTGAATTCGTGGGATACGTTGGCGACAAACTGCTGTCGCATCGTTAAAAGCCTGTTGGACGAGGTGATATCTCGCACAAGAATCAACTTTCGCTGAGAATCCGAATCAAAGCGCCGCGCTTCCAGTTGCTGCTCAGGATTGCGGGGGGAGGTGAATTCCAGGGTCGGGCTATCGTCCTCTTGACGCAGAAACGCCGCGAAATCAGGGCTTCGAACAATGTTCGCTAAGCCAAGCCCGATGTCTTCTTTCTTCAAGTTGAATAACGATCGCGCTGCTGTATTCATCGATTCAATACCGCCCGCGGCATCCAATAATATAACCGCATCCGGTATCAGTTCGGTCACACCTACGATTTCCCGAACCCTGCCCAACATGGACCGAACCCGCTGGCGCTCTCTGCCCAACTGACGGTACGGAGAATTGGCCATTTCGTACCACGCCTCCGCACTGTTTTCCGGCAAGCTTAGTGGGCGCTCCGCCCAACGCCGAAATTTTTCGAATTCGCCATACTGGCGAAGGATCCAAGTCAAGGCAGCGAGAAAAAACGCCCAGCCCATTTGGTCAGTAAGCAGTCCCCCGCACAATGCGAGAACGCCAAGAAGACCGATCAGCGGTAGTTCGCTTGTGGATTTCATATCCTATACGCCCCCGCTGAAATCACCCGTTGCTGGTTCATAATGCTGAACTCACTCTATGACACCGTGATGACATTATGCGCCTTAGATTGACTTGGGCCATGAGCATTTCTTATCGCTGAACGTTCAGACTAATACTTGACG
>JAYNPH010000065.1:0-2315 GCA_038113685.1 Gammaproteobacteria bacterium | reverse complement strand
CTCGGTTCCAAAGTCCACGTTCCGATCGTTCAGGAACAAGGTGCCGCCGACCTTCACTTTTTTGTTAAACGCATAGCTGGTGCTGAGTTTATGACCCTTAGCGTCGGTGCCGCCGCCGCCAAAGTCGGAGTCTGTTAACACGCCATAAACCGCATCTGCTTCAATGTCTTGATAGGCCCATCCAAGGCTCCAATCAGACACCTTTAACTTAGTACCAAAAACATAGCCGGTGTCGTTGTCCTTCGCCCCGAGGTTCTGCACATAGTCAGCGTATACTGTTGCTTTGCCCAAACTGGTCGGGAACTGAAGTTCAGCAAAAGCCTCAATTAGCTCAAAGTCAGAGACGTAGCGACCGTCTGCAGTAAGGCGGTTGCCGGCGACATTGTCCGCGCCGGAAGCAGCATCTGTGGGCTTTTTAAAGCCGGTATACTCGTAGTAGCCCAAGCCAGCTATAAGCTTGCTCGACTCGAAGGCGGGTACGCTAATACCCGTCTGAGCGCTGAGCAAAAGAATGTCGTTGCCGCTCTTTGACTCATCAATCCATGTGCCTAGGCCGTTGATGAACAGGTTGCCTCGGCCGTATTTCACGCCGATACCTTCTGGACGCAAGTCACCGTCCCATATCAAGCCGTTACCCCCGACGCGCTGTAGGGTGTTTTTGAACTTGCCGGCGTAAATGTCTAAATCTTGACCTGTGGGGCGAAAGCGCACGTAAGCCAGATCGATGTTAACGCCCTTGGATGAGAAGTTATCCCCAAGGGTTTGGTTTGTGGAAACCGGGTCATCGCTGCCGCTTGCCAATTCAAAGCCCAGCAGGGTGTTTTCGTTGATGTCGGCCTTAATACCAACGCGGGCGCGGACACGGTTTCGAAGACGGTCTGGGGCGCCTTCTACGTCAATAGATTCAAAACGGTAGCGCAAATCGGCGTTCATTTTGATTCGGTCAGTGCTTTTAGTCTTCGCGGTGGCCTTTGTCGAATTGGCGCTCAGAGACTGAACCGACATCTCTGTCTTTTGTTGCTCAGCTTCAAGTTGCTCAAGGCGAGCGCTTAGTGCGTCCAGTTGTGCACGAAGCGCTTCGATTGTTTCATCCTTATCACTCGACCAGCTTAGCGGGGCAAGTAACGCTAACAATATAGTTGTCACAAACACCCTAGCGAATGGCAGATGGTTTTGTTTGATACCCATAATCCGACCCTGTAGTTGTAAAGTTTGGGCAAGATAAATCGGCGATGTAACCGTTTTATGACAAAATGACAGCCGCAAGCAGGAATCGTCGCTTTGAGCACAGGAATGCGGCGGCACATTCGGGCCGAAAAAGAGAGCCTTGGTAGGCAATTGACGCGCTTGCTTCACCGGCGTCTGAGACCGCGCAAGTGCAACAGACCTAACGGCGAAGTGTATCCGACCGGTTTCCGGTGCACCGGTTGACGTCTATTTCCCGGATAATTCATCGAAATGTCATACTTTTTACGTAATTTTGAGTCAGCAACTACGTGATTTTGGCGCAGTAGCAGAAAGGGAAGTTATGCGGTTAAAGATTCTTGTCGTAGAAGATGAGCCTGAAATCAGAGAGCTTTTAAAGTTTTCGCTTGAGCGCGCAGATTACGACGTAATTGAAGCGGAAAGTGGCGAAGCGGCAATCAGTCTGCTTTCCGATAAAAAGCCCGATGTCGCGGTCGTTGACTGGATGCTGCCGGGCATGAGCGGAGTTGCCCTAGCCAAGCGTCTTCGCAAAGACGAATTCACGAGTGAAATTCCGCTATTGATGCTTACCGCGAAGAGCGAAGAAACGGATCTGCTCAAAAGTTTCGACGCAGGCTTCGACGACTACATGAGTAAGCCGTTTTCCCCCAAAGAGCTTGTCGCACGCCTGAAAGCGCTGGTGCGGCGATCAGGCCTTTCAGATGACGGGGTCCTAGAAGCAGCGGGTATCCGCATAGACAAATCAAGTCACAAAGTGACGGTCGATGGGCAGACCCTTGCCATTGGCCCCACGGAATACCGTCTGCTCGAGGTTTTACTGCGAAATCCAGACCGCGTATTCGAGCGAGATCAGCTATTGGATCGAGTTTGGGGCCGAAGCACCTATATCGAAACCAGAACAGTAGACGTGCATATCTTACGGCTTCGAAAACTCCTGAAGCCCTTCGGGTTAGATGGTGCAGTTCAAACCGTTCGCAGCGTTGGCTACAGATTTTCATCATCGAATCGATGACATGCCTATGCTCGCCGCAGACGAGTCACCGCCAGAACACAAGTCAGGTGCTCTGGCGGATTTTCGTTGTGCCGAATTAGACCTCCATAGGCTTGAG
>JAYNPH010000064.1:7555-12548 GCA_038113685.1 Gammaproteobacteria bacterium | reverse complement strand
GATCCACCTCGCACCACTTTTCACCCGCCGCCAGAGCTTCCCGCGAGACCCGCAAAAACGGATGATAGTTCTCCCGCATATGCTCAAAAAACGGCATCAACGTATCCGGCAGGGCATCATCCGACAGGTACTGGCCATCGTCTGAGCGAGCTTCGAAAAGACGATCCATATACCCGAGCATGGTTGGGGCACTGGACTCAATCCAGCTGCGCGGCTCTGGGTCTGCCGCTATATGCGCCTTGAATAAGCCGGCAAAGGTAAAGTCGCCTAAACTGGGGCGTCCGCCGAGGAGAAACGGATGCTGACTGTAGTGTTGGTCAGCGTGCTGCATAAGCTGCTCGAAATCGCGCCGCACATGGGCAGCCTGATCTGGGCCGCAACCCCGGTTCGCACAGGCCTTGAGACCAAAGTTATCTCGCACAAACTTAATGCGCTCGGCTGCTTCCTCACGCTCGCTCGCGGTCAAACCCTCGTCCATAAACTTCCCGATGGCGTTGGCGTAAAAGCCGATGGCCACATGATCAATGTTGTGCGGATAGCACCAGCGGCTGCTGATGGCGTAGCGACCAAACCATTCGTCAGCCCAATCTTCCAGCAGGTGCGCGGCAATCCGCTGAACCGGGCTGCTAGGCATAATCGGCCGGTCAGGATATTTGGCGTTTAACATCAGGCCGATGGGGGTTGAATCATGAATGAACCAGCCCTCCGGGGTTTCAAGACCCGGAATAAAGTGGGTCCCGATGCGGGCCTCCATCTGCGGACCCGTGTCCTGAGTTTTCAGCTTGAACTCGTAGTCCACGCCCAAATAGTTCAACATCGACTGCAGCTTACGGGTGAATAAGCTGTGCTCGCCGCCCCACATCACGTATTTCCCATCGAACATCATTCCCTCCCTTTGATCATTTGAGTCCCAAGCCCTCAACTAACGACGTAAATTAACGGGCTTCATTAACGACCCTCATTAACGACCCTCATTAACGACCATCATTCGCTGATCTTAGTCTGACAGCTTGTGTGCTGGAACCTGACCCGCCGCCTGATTATCGCGGGTTATCGGAATAATCGTACCCGGTTGCTCCCGTCATCGGCGTCAGCCCAAAGGTAGTGGTTGTAGCCGGATTTTGCGACAGATGAAAGTTTCGCCGGGCCTTCCAAATCCTAAGGTAACGGTAAAAAGGAACCGTCGGGTAAAGGTGATGTACCAAGTGATAGTTCTGAAAAATTAGCAGCGGAGTCATCAACCATTCCATGCCCACGCGGTTTGAGGTGCACTGAAATGGCTGATCCTGCGCTTGGGCCTGATGCGGAAAATGAGGCAAGAAATCAAAGGCGATGGCCAAAAACAGCGCTGTGATACGGCCGGGGATTACAAACAGCAACACGTAATATTCCAACCATCCCGCCCACGTCACGGCAGTGAATACCACCGCACCAAAAACGAAGGCACCAAGCAGGTCCAAGCGCTCGGCCTTGGGTCTTTTAGGGAACACCGAAGGCCTCGAATAGAAGTAAAGGTAGCTCAGATCTAGGGACAACCACTTAAACGGCAGCAACCACCAAGGCCCCGTACCCACGTAGACATCCGGGTCCTTGGCCTTATCGTTGGTAAACCGGTGATGCTGCATGTGAATGTAGCGAAAGGCCCGGAAAAACGGCACCGGAGACTGCAAGGCTGTGGCAATTCGTCCTACCCAGTCATTCAATTGGTGGTTGGAACTGACCCCGTGATGCGAAGCCTCGTGGGTCGGCGTAAAGGAAATGTAGGCCGCCAGCGTATTAAGCGCAATGGCCCACAGGAGCGGCAAGTCCCCCTGCACATAGGCAAACGTCGATCCGCCAAAGATACCGTAGGCGAGAAAAAGCAGCGCTATCGTTGGCCAAGCCACCTTAGGCCGTTGGCTCAGGGTTTTAAAGAGCGCGGGATCATCGGATTGATCTGTCATACCAGCTTCGGCTTGCATTGGACCTCCTGAATTTCGGCATTGACTGTGGAATGCTGTCATTGTTCGAAAAAGGGCTGCCGTGGAACAGAACCGAGAATGACATAAGGGGGACAAATAGTGACAATACCCGTGCTCGGAACGTAACCAAAACTCCGACATTTCGGATCAATTGGTTTGGCAGACCCTGCTAAGGAAGTTTTCGAGGGGCTTTGATGCGAACCCGATCATGGCCAACGCTGGAAACGTATTGCGAGATCACCACCGATGCCCAACCAAAAGCACCCATCGTCCAACTATGCCCGTATTTTGTTTCGCCACCTCCGACTGAGCGAGGACGACCATCGGGGCTATTTCCAAGGCACCAACGTGAGCTACAACGAACTCATGTCCTTGGACGGTACGATTTCCCGGAACGATCTAGCCCGAATCTACCGAAATGCTCTGGCAATCTCAGGCAACGAAGACCTAGGCCTAGCCGTGGGTATCCAGCTGCATCTGTCTTCCCACGGCCCCCTTGGCGTTGCGACCTTTAGTGGCCCGAACCTAACAACAGCACTCCAGTTACTTGCAACATACGGCCAAACCAGAACTGAGTTTTTTGACATCACGCTGAGTGACCACCCTCACGGCCTAAAGGTTTGTTTTGCCGAAACCTTCGACCTCGCAGAGCTGAGGATCTTTGTCACCGAAGCCGTGCTGAGCGGTCTTTTCTCAGCCATTCACTTTTTTTCCGGCGAGGCGCCCTTCACGGGCCAGTGCTTTTTCGCCTACCCAAAACCAGCTTACGGCGACAGGTACAAAGATCACTTCGGCGGCGAGATCGTATTCGATCACGGGACCACCGAAATCGTTGTTCCCAAGGCTTTGCTAGCCAAGCCTTCGATGGTCGCCGACCCGGTTTTGCATCAGCAGGCGGTATCTATTTGCCAACGCCAACTGGACGAGATCAAAGCCGGCGAGGCAATTCAAAACGCGCTAAGCACTCAGGAACGAGTAGCGAGCCTGATATCTGAAAATCCGGGGCAACTTTGGACCCTGCGCGACGTTGCCACAAAACTGCATATCAGCCCGCGGACGCTGATGCGAAGGCTGGATGCCGAGGGCACCAAATTTCAAAAGGTTCGTGACGAACTGGCTAAAGAGCAGGTCATCCATTACCTAACCGAGCCAAGTCTATCCGTAGAGAGCATTGGTCATTTGATGGAGTTTCCGGCGTAGCTTCAAGCGCTGGTTCGGCGAAACGCCAGCACAATACATGGCCAGAAGCCGGAAAACATAAAGCGTTGCGGCGTCTCCGCCCAGCTCACAGCTATCGTTTGATCTTGCGCATCAGCAAAAACACCAAGGGCAACGTCACCGGGAACATGGCAAACATGGTTGTTAGTCCCAGGTAAAACACACCAAGCTGAAGTGGATCTGCCGTCACCGGCTCGGGCTTTCGAGGCTCGAAGCGGCCACCGGAATACAAATAGGCATAGCCGTGCAACCGCTCATGCATGGCGGCTATCCAGCCCCGTATGCCAGCTAAGCGCTCGTCATGCTGAAGCGGTATCAGAGCCGGCACTGGAATACTGCTATGGCATTGAATCACCCCGAACAGCAAAAAGTCTCGGGCGCCGGGCGCCGCTCCATCCAGAAAGGGTCCATCTGAAGACGCCAATGCCTGCTCCCAAAACAGGTATTGGTCAGCAAAATTCTTGGGGGCTTTTAATTTTCTGATCCGCTTCGCCAGATTCAAAAGCACGAACATGTAGAGAGGAATAAAGCTGCGCAAAAAATTACGATAACAACGTTTGAGCAAAGAAGGCGATCGATCTCCGGCACGCGCAAAGGCTGCAAAAAATCGCAGCGGGTTGTCCGCCCTATGCACGACACCCTGCCACGCGCCCGTCACTGCCTGAAGGTCATGATCGGAAATTTGCTCGAAACCGAGCTTTACCAGAATGTGTGACGACTCTACCTGCCAAGGGCCGCCGTCTATGGAAACTGCCGGCATCAGCACTCCCCACTGCTTCAGGCTCTGCAAGGGCGGCACTTGCCGAACACTATGCTCGATGCCTTTATCGTGCAGCGCCAACAAGACCGCTTGGACCCACGGCGAGTGATATCCGCCGTATACATCAACTTTCACAGCAACCCCCATTTGTTTTGAACTCTAGGCGCGCAGCCGGTTCCCGTGTATTTCATCAATGGGTGTCGATAAATGCAATTGGACCCTCAGACCATTCTCTGACTTAGCCCTGAACTTAGCCCTGAACTTAAGACGAAGCTCTTTCAGTGAAAGCCCAAGCCTAAATCAGGCCCGGATAAGAGCCGCCGTCCAACTGCAGGTTTTGCCCCGAAATGAAGCCCGCCTGAGCGCTGCAAAGAAAGGCACACGCATCGCCAAACTCCGAGGGTTGCCCCATGCGCTTGGCAGCGATAGACGCCTCAATCTCGGCTATGGCCTCTGCTTTCGAAATGCCTTTCATCTGCATCGCCATCTGGGCCATGAATTGCTGTCGGTCCGTATCAAAGCGCTCGGGCAGCATGTTGTTAATGGTCACATTAAAAGGCGCCACCTCCACTGACAGCCCCTTGCACATGGCCGTAAGACCCGAACGCGCTGACGTGGACAGACCCATGGGTCCCCGGGGCGACTTAACCATGGCGGAAGTAATGTTCACGATCCGGCCAAAGCGTCGGCTTTTCATACCCTCCAGCAGCGCCTGAATCATGAAGACCGGCGCCATAAAATTAGCGTCAATCGCCGCCTGAAAGTCTTCACGCTGCCACTTGGCGAACTGGCCCGGCGGGGGACCTTCGTTGTTATTGATCAGAATGTCCGCATCCGGACAGGCATCGATCAGCGCCGCCCTGCCCGTCTGCGTTGTGATGTCAGCCAAAACAGCCGTCACCTGACCTGCGCCCAATGCCTGTAGTTCGCGTTGAGCCGAATCCAACCGATCCTGATGCAAACCGTTAATTACAACGTCAGCACCTTCCCTCGCCAGCGACAGGGCGCAGGCCTTGCCCAGGTGGCGCGATTTGATGTACGAAGTCGGATAGAG
>JAYNPH010000064.1:0-7545 GCA_038113685.1 Gammaproteobacteria bacterium | reverse complement strand
CTAATATGTGAGTCAAGGCAGCGCCAACGCTCTGAGCATCAACGAGATTCAGTCTTGCGGCACTATGTCCGTCTGCTCGAACCAACACGCCGCCGGTTTGCGGCAGCCCGGTTTGGGCTTCCCACCCGCCGCCGTCGACAAAGTCAGTGCCAAACACAAGCTGGTCCACCTCTGAGATCTTTTCTGCGTTCTTATCTGGATCTTTATCCAACACTTTGGCTTGGGTTCCGCAAAGCAGCGTAAAGCGACTAGCGCAAAGCAACGACTGAAGAGGCACGGTTGCTCCGTCTTTAACGACCCAGCGGTGAGGAAAGTGCGCACCGGCATCCCACGATGGCCGGTAATCCGACACATCCGCCACCTTGGGAGCGGGCGCTGGATCAACGATGGCTCGACTGTGATAACGATAGCCCAACTGCAAATCGAGACTGTCAAAGTGAGGTTTTTGTGCCGCTACCGCCGCATCAAGTTCCGGAAACCCGCGGGGGTTATTGCTGACCTCGGCGTACCGAGAGGCGGTATTTTCCGGTTCTGTACCATGCAGGGCTACCGCCAAATCCACCAGCTTCATCGCGTTGTGCAAGCTTTGTTCATTGTTGTTTCGAGCCACTGGCTGACGTTCGACTTGGTAAGTGTCCAACAAGCCCTCACCGGCCTGACCCCGAAGCACCGCCGCCATCTTCCAAGCCAGATTTTGTACGTCGCCAGCGCCGGAGTTAATACCCAACCCGCCCGCCGGTGGAATGCGGTGAGCCGCATCCCCGGCCAGAAAAACCCTGCCGCTGCGATACTCCGCTGCAACTTGGGCCGTCATGGTCCATGGACTGATATTTTCCACCGAGGTTTCCGGCAATGGCTGACCTACGGCTTTTGCGATTAAGGCCAGACAGCGAGCCTCATCATAGTCTTCAAGAGTTTCTGATTTCGGTTTCCACGGGCGCATCAAGACCCATGTCTTAGCGTGATCGTAGGCGATCAGCGTGCCGCTGACGCCGGGTTCAAACAAAAAATACAGCACCCCCTGCCGTCCTGCAGTAAGGCTGCGAAGATCCGCAGAGAAGTGGATCATTAGGTAGTTTGCCAGCGCCTCGGGGCCTTCCATATCAATTCCGAGCATTTGGCGGATGCTGGACCCGGCGCCGTCCGCGGCGATCACGTAATCAAATGCCTGAGTGCTTTGGCTACCCGATGCAACCTCTCGCAACGTCGCTTCAACGCTTTCACCGGACTCTTGTAACAGGGTGCATTCGACCCCGCGCCTGAGCTCAATCCGTGAATCGTGTACCGTATGGGCTTCCAGCTCTGCCTCGAACACCGGCTGTGGAATATTACTCAACGGGAACGGTGTGTATTCCAAGGCTCCCTCATCTTGGCGTTCGTAGGGTAAACAGCCAAACTCCGAGCCGGTCAACGTACCGACAAAGCGCACCTCACCGCCTTCGTTGGCGCTGGCACCGAGCTGTCGCAGACGCGCAGCACTGACACCAATGCTGTCGCAAATCTCAAGGGTTCGGGCGTTAATCGCGTGGGCCTTGGGAGCACTCAACGTCGCTTTGCGCTTATCGATCAGAACCGAGTCTATGCCGTGGTGAGATAGCAGCAAGGCCGCCAGCTGACCAACAGGGCCTGCGCCCACGATAAGCACCCGGGGTAAATTGCGTTGCCCGTTCATGTACGTGTTCCTTTTTGCACCGTGGACTCAAACAGATGTGAGGGGAATCTCATTTATGAGAGTTTCCTCATTTTTGTTGCCGCCTGTCAAATCTTCGGCTAGATTAGGCCAGAAGCAACGGAAGCAAAGCTAATGCCACCATCGGTTCACCACCTTTTTCGCGATCAGACAGCGGGTATGAAAAAACGGGAAAGAACCCGCAGCGCGCTGCTGGACAGTGCCATCAGCGTGTTTGCCGGTAAAGGATACGAGGCGGCCAGCATAACCGACATTACCAGCCACGCAGCGCTGGCGAACGGAACTTTTTACAACTATTACCAAGGCAAGGACGAGCTGCTACGGGACGTGGCGGCGGGCATAGCCGAAGAGGTTACCGCCCGCATCAACGAAGACATGACGGAGTTAGATCATGGACCAAGCCGAGTCACGCTCGCGACGGCACGACTGCTGCGAACTGCCCGGGCCGAACCGGAGTGGCTGAAGGTTCTGCTAAACAGTGTCTTTGTCATACCCGAGCTACAGTCCGCGACCGTCCAGTACCTTCGGCAAGACTTGGAAATGGGCATTGGGCAGGGCCATTTCACCGCCAACGTCAACGTGCTGCTGATCAATCAAATCCTTTCCTTAATTCGCGCTGCCCTGCTGCTGGACCCGGCCATGGGCGACGCCACCATTAAGCAAACCTGCGAAGCAGTGCTGCGTTTACTCGGCCAGTCACCGGTCAAATCGCAAAAACAAGTTGATGACGTCTTCAGACGGTTTTTGGGGGACTGATATGACCACGCCTGTGATCCTTGCCAAGCAGTTGGCCTACGTTCGCGTCAGCGCACCGGATATCGCTAAAGCAGAGACATTTCTTCAGAACTTTGGTTTGCATCCGGTGACCCAGAGCGGGCAGCGGAGCTACTGGCGTGGCGCGGATGCCGGGGCACCTTGCTACGTGCTTTCCCAGGGTTCGAGCGCCGTTACCGCCATCGGCTTTGCAGCCAACAGCTTCGACGATTTGGAAAAAATCTCCCGCAGCCCGGACGCATCCGCCATTGAACCCCTTGACGATGCATGTGAGGGGTTAAGTGGCGGCCACGTGGTAAGACTGGCCGACCCATTGGGGATGCTCGTGGAAGTGGTCTATGGCCAAACTGACTTAGAGCCGCTGCAGGGAGCACCCGCCCACGACTTCAACATGAACGGTGACAGGCCTCGGGCGGGCGTGTTGCCCGGGGTATCTAAGGGTCCGTCACAGATCAAGCGCATCGGCCACCTTGTGCTTGAAAGCGCAGATCCGGACGTGCTTTACCAGTGGTACCACGAAAAGCTGGGACTAACAAAATCTGACGCCGTAACTTTGCCAGATGGATCGCCGCAAATGATTTTTGCGCGGTTGAATCGGGGCGAAGACTACGTAGATCACCACGTTGTTGGCTTTCAGTACGCCTTGGACGAAGGCACTCGCGTGCAGCACATCGCTTTTGAAGTCGGGAATCTGGACGATCTAATGACCGGCCACGAACATTTAAAACACGGCAAATACAAAAACGTCTGGGGCGTGGGTCGGCACCTGTTAGGCGGACAGATTTTTGATTACTGGAAAAGTCCTGCGGGCTTGATCCACGAGCACTGGACCGACACAGACCTGGTAAATCAACAGCATGAGGCTAGCGACTGTGCGATTGGTCAGATGCGCGACTACTGGGGGCCGGATCCTAAGCCCGGGTTTCTTGTGGCGCGCTGGAACTTCAAGGTCATCAAAAACCTCGTAACAATCTTACGCGCCAGATCGCGCTAGCTGAACAACGGAGAGATTCGCCTTGGGTATATCCATTGTTCGCTTTCAGCAGCCGAATCAGGACATCCGATGGGGCGTTGCCGAAGGGGATGAGATTGCCGTGCTAACTCAAACCTACCCTTCCCACCGCCAACTGATGGACGATTGGTTCAGCGCGCCGGCGGCGTTTTCCCCGGCAAACCTATCGAGGGTGAACGCAGAAGATATCAAGCTGCTGGCACCCATCACGCAGGATGTGCAGATTTTTTGCCAAGGTCTGAACTATGCGTCGCATCAGCAAGAAGGGGGGATCAAGGCGGGCAAGGGCCAAAACCTGTTTTTTTCGAAACCGCCGTCTGCGATCTGCGGACCGCGGGATGACATTATCCGTCCGCCGGGGTGCGAACTTCTCGACTACGAAATAGAGCTGGCGCTGATTCTGAAGCGCGATGTGCCCGCACACACTCGGGTGAACGCCGACAACCTGCTGGATTATGTAGGGGGCTTTACTCTGGCAAACGATGTATCCGCCCGGGACTTCATGTTTGGCGCCCCGATGCTGCAATGGTTTAAAGGCAAGGGCCAGCGCACATTTTGTCCGACCGGTCCGATTCTCTATCTGCTTGATGCCGACGAGCAACAGATGCTGTCGAACCTGCGCCTGACCCTGAGCCTGAACGGCGACACGCGGCAAGATGCGACCACGGATCAATTCATCTTCAAACCCGATGAGACCCTAACCGAACTGGCTGCTTTCACCGACGTTAACAAAGGCGACATGCTGCTAACGGGCACGCCGGGCGGCGTCGTCCTCAATGCCAATCTCAAAGTAGGCATGGCCATTCTTACGAACTTTACTAATGACGAGAAAAGGCGGAAAGCGCTGATAAAAAGCCAGCGATCCGTCCGATATCTCCAGCCCGGGGACAGATTAACGCTGAGTTTGCAGACTGCGGACGGGCTACAGGACTTTGGCGAGCAGCAGTGTGAGGTTCGCGATGCCTAGCAAGGAAAGAAACAGCGGATCAGCAACGCTCTTGGTAACGCAGGGCGCACTGGCGTTCCCGGTAGCCGCTAAGGTATACAGAAAGTCATCGATCCTAGGATTTTGTTCCACACGATTACCTGCACCGGCGATAAACGCTGGCGCTAACCGAAACACCAACCATTAGGAGACACCAGCATGTCGCACACCCCCAGACTGACCCTGTCCCACGCCACCCTAGCCGTGCAAGATCTCGACTCTATGTTGGCCTTTTATGGCGACGTGTTGGGCTTTCATCTCACTAACCAAGGCGAGGTACCCGGCGGCGGCCGATTGGCCTTCATTAGCCAGGACCCCAACAATCACCATCAGATTGTGCTGATTGAGGGCAAGGAATCGTCGGATCACGGATTTGTACTGGCCGATCATATGGCCTTTCGTACCGGTGACCTTGATGACCTACGCGCGCTGCGCACGGCGTTGACCGCCGCAGGCATCGAGCCGATCCTGCCAATTTGCCACGGCAATGCATGGTCTTTGTATTTCAACGATCCGGAGGGCAACGGCCTTGAATGCTTTGTGGATAGCCCCTTTCATGTAGCCCAGCCCTTTGCCAAAGGGTTCGATCTGGATCAGTCCGACGCAGACATAGCTGCAAACACACAGGCAATGCTCGAATCGGAGCCAGAATTTCAGTCCATGGCCGATTGGCGCGCGTCCTTTGAAGCCCGCCTCAACTGATCGCAGGCGAACGAACGCAACCCTAAAGGCGAACAACCGATGCCATGTCCCAACATTCTGCTAATCACCACCGATCAAGAGCAGTCCTTTGTTGACCTGCCCGCCGGGCTTGCCCTGCCCGGCCACGAACGGCTGCGCGAAAAATCCGTCGCTTTTCGAAATTTTCAGGTCAATACCACTCCCTGCGGGCCCTCCCGTTCCGTGATTTATTCTGGGCAACACACTCAGCAGACCGGACTCTTCGTTAACCCCAACGTGCCGCCCCATCCTGAGCTACCCAGAGACATGCCTACCCTTGGCAGCATTTTTGGCGAAATGGGTTATTACTCGGTCTACAAAGGCAAATGGCACCTGTCACATGTCAACCATGGGATTCAATTTGATCAGCAGCGCTATCCGGAAACCAGTCGCGCCTTAGAACCTTGGGGTTTTCATGAATACACCATGGACGGCGATCACCATGGGATAGTCTGGGAAGGTTTCAAGCAGGATGGCGCCATAGCTGCTGACGCAGCCAACTGGCTGCTGGGAACCGCAGGGGCCAAACCCGAGGACCAGCCGTGGCTTATGGCGGTGAACTTCGTTAACCCGCACGACATCATGTTCTATGACGCCACCGGCACCATGCATCAAGAGCGGTTGGATCCGGTTCGAGTAGCCCCTATGATGCCGGCACCGTGGGCGTTACCCTATCAGGACACTCTTGGATTTGACCTGCCGGCCAGCTTCAACGACGACTTAAATTTAAAACCAAGCGCCCACCGGGAAGACCAGCGCCTTGCCAACCTCATGTACGGCCGGCTGCCTGAAAACGACGAGGCCGCTTGGCACAGTCACCGAAACTACTACTTCAACTGCATTCGTGACGTTGACCGACACATCGGCACCGTGCTGGATGCCCTTGCCCGCTCGGGTGACGCCGACAACACCATCATCGTGTTTACATCGGATCACGGTGAAATGGCCGGCGCCCACGGAATGCGCCAGAAGGGTGCCTCGATGTACAAAGAAAACGTCCGAGTGTCCTGTTTTATCAGCCACCCCGACTTGGCGACAGGTCGGGAAACGGATCGGTTAGCCACCTCCGTTGATCTGATACCGACCCTCGTCGAGTTGGCTCAACCCAACGTCGATTGGCGCGAACGCTGGCCTGATCTGGCAGGTGTATCACTGGCTAGCGCCCTCTCAGGCAACGCCTCGAAGCGCGATGACCGGGGCATGCTGCTGAACTACACCGCCTCCTTAGCGTGGGATATCGACTTCGTGGAAACCCTGTTCACCGGCCAAGTTCGCGGCGAATTTACCGACGCCGAAAAAGCCCAGATGGCTGCAGGGCAGTCCCTCGATCACTTTGCCTGCTATCGCGGTATCAACGATGGTCGATATAAATTTGCCCGCTATTTCAAACCCGCCGAACATCATCAGCCCAAGGATTGGGCAACCCTGCTCGAGCACAATGAACTGGAGCTCTACGACACCGCTGCGGACCCCGATGAAATGCACAATTTAGCGAATCAACCGGAAGACCACCGGGAACTGATATTGGATCTCAACCAACGGCTGAACCAGTTAATCGCCACCGAGATCGGGATCGATGACGGTAGCTGCTACTCGAGTCGGCGCAGCTACAGCCTCGATAGCTAGACCAAGAACTGGCCTCAAGCAGCGCCGGTTCTGCGGCGGAGTTTTTCCAGACTCAAACCAACAGCCGAACCCTCTGGGAAGCCCGTCCAATTGCCCGCAGCCGGCATGTCCTGTGCGGAAGAGTCCGAGGTTTTTGCCCCACTGCGGGAAAGATCTAAATACGGGGACATGGACGAGTCGGCATGTAGGTACAGGCCGAAGAACGCCGTGGCGAAGTGGTTCATCACATTATTCATGCGCACGTTATCCCAAACCGGATCAAGATAATGGTCAGCGCCCTCGCCCGTTGGGCTGTCGAGTATTTCCCGAGGCGCCGGATAGGGCGCACCCGCATTGTGCCCGGCGTTTTGATAGGTCAGCAGATAACGTTCACTGTTCACCGCGTTTTTATAAATCGCACGCACTCCTTGTTCGTATCCTGAAATGGTGTCGTTATCACCGGCCACGTAGAATGTTGGCGTGCGAATGCCCGCGAGGTCCTGAGCAAGCCAAACTCCGCTTTCCATACCCCAAGGCGCTATGGCGAAGCCGGCCCTGATGCGCGGATCGAGCTGCTCGGCGTACTGTGGGTTTCGCGCCGCGTGCTGGGCCAGCAGCTCGTTGGGCGGCGCCATGGGTGACAACAAGGCAACATCACTGAAGCCGCCGCCAAGATTGTTGATTAGCCCGTAGCCGCCCATGGAATAGCCCACGACGCCAGTATTGCTGGCGTCCACCAGTCCGCCTAAAAAACTGTCC
>JAYNPH010000063.1:0-13131 GCA_038113685.1 Gammaproteobacteria bacterium | reverse complement strand
GTCAAAGCTACGAGGTGGTTGCCACGGTTCGCGATGCGGCGGGTAACGCGGCCAGCGACAGTACCAATAACGAGGTGGTCATCGACACCACGGTGCCGACCGCGCCGACGGTGACCGCGACTCAACACAACACGCTGACGCCGACCATTTCCGGTACAGCGACGCCTCGCACCGGCACGACCTTGGGCATCTTTGTGGACGGTCAAAGCTACAGCGTGGTTGCCACGGTTCGCGATGCGGCGGGTAACAGCGCCAGCGACAGTACCAATAACGAGGTGGTCATTGACGCCACGGCGCCCACCGTTGCGAGTGTGGCGGTGGCCAACGGCAACTATGGTATTGGCGATCAGGCGGCGGTAACGATTACGGCGGCCAACGCCGAAACCGGTCTGACGTTGAGCAGTGCGACGTTTAACGGTCAAGCGTTGAGCAACGTGACGGACAACGGTGACGGTACCTACACGGGTACGTACGCTGTGCAGGCCGGCGATGCGGATGTGGCGGCAAGCGGCAGTGTGGTAACGAACCTAGCCTTTAGCGACGGGGTAGCGAATACCGGTAGCGCCCTGACCAGTGTGACCTTGTCGGCTAACACGAGTATCGACACCATGGCGCCGACCGCGCCGACGGTGACCACGACCCAGTACAACACAACGCTGCCGACCATTACGGGTACGGCGACGCTGCAGGCGGGTGAGGACCTGTCGGTGACGGTGAACGGTGCAACCTACGATAACGTGACGGTGAGCAACGGTGCGTGGAGTCTGGATACGGCGCTGGTTAATCCAAGCAGCGGTACCTTGGGCGTCTTTGTGGACGGTCAAAGCTACAGCGTGATTGCCACAACTCGCGATGCGGCGGGTAATACGGCCAGCGACAGCACCAATAACGAGGTGGTCATCGACACCACGGCGCCGGTAATCGGCTCGGTGTTAACTTCGGGTTCCTTGGATGCGGGCACCCAGATCGTCACCACCCGAGATGCCGATGCTTACCACACGGCCTTGGGCGACATCGATGGTGATTGGGATCTGGACTTAATCACCAGTGCACAGAACTCTGGTTTTACAGTGTTTAAAAACGATGGCAGCGGCGCTTTTGGCTCCGGTACCGCGCTCAACAATCTCGGCAACACCGGTCGACGCTCACTCCACACCAGCATGGGTGACATCGATGGTGATGGGGATCTGGATTTGATTACAAGCAGTTATGATACCAGTAGTGTTTTTGTGGTGTACGAAAACGACGGCAGCGGCAACTTTAATTCCGGCACCGCGATCCAAACCACCTTTGATCATGATGGCGCCCACACCAGCATCGGTGATATTGATGGTGACGGGGATCTGGATTTGGTCACCAGCGCCGCTGGTTCCGATGCTTTTGTGGTGTTTGAAAACGACGGCACCGGTACCTTTGGCCCGGGCACCCAACTCGACACCACCTTAGACGATGGTGCTGTCCACGTCACTCTGGGGGACCTTAATGGTGATGGCGGTCTGGATTTGATTGCCACCGCTTTTGATTCCGATGCTTTTGTGGTGTTTAAAGACGGTGGTATTAGGCAGGCCGGTGACGAGATGACTGTGACCATTACGGAGGCCAACAACGAGACCGGTCTGACGTTGACCAGCACGACGTTTAACGGTCTAGCTCTAACTAACGTGATTGACAACGGCAACGGTACCTATTCCGGCACCTACACAGTGCAGCCCGGGGATCCAATAGTGGCCGCTGGCGGCACCGTGAACGTGAGTCTGGTTTTAACCGATGCGGCCGGCAATAACAGCGTGGCCTTTACCACGGTAACCTTGCCGGCGGACACGAGCATCGCGCCGCCCATTGTGCTGGACCTAGGCGGCGAAGGCATTAACTACACTAGCTTGGCGGCCTCCAAGGCCGCTTACGACTTCGACGGTGACGGCCAGAGCGAGCGCACGGCTTGGGTCAGCGGCGACGATGCCTTGCTGGGCTACGACGCCAGCGGCGACGGGTTGATCAGCGGTCGCGAAGAACTGGTGCTTGCGGATTACCTGCAAGGAGCCCAAACCGACTTGGAGGGTCTGCGTGCATTTGACAGCAACGGTAACGGTCTGTTCGACGATGCCGACGCGAAATGGCAGGACTTCCTCGTCTGGCAGGACGTTAACGGCGACGGCGTGAGCACGGCGGAAGAGCTGCGCACCCTAGACGAGGTGGGCATAGCAAGCCTGTCGCTAAGCAGCGACGGTAATCGCCAGAGTTTGGCCAGTGGTTCGGTAATCGAGCACGGTCAGTTTACGTTCACCTACACCGATGGCAGCACCGGTGTGGGGGCGGACGCCGCGTTCTCTTATCGTGACTCGGCTGACGCGACGGAGTATATGGGCAGCCTTGGGAGCGGCGCGGTGCTTTAGGTCGGCGCGCACCCAGTGCAAAGGAACCAGGGGATCACTGGGAAAAGGTGAAGAGATGAAGGCGACAGAGGGTCGTCTTCGAAAAATTCTCAGACCACAGACCCGTTGCTCCCTTGAGTTCGTCGAAAAGCATCCGTGGGGCCAAGAGAAGGCCCTTTTTCGCTATCTACTCCTTCGCAAAAAACCTTACAAAGTGTTTCATTAGGTAACTGTGCCTTGAAAGCGCAAGGCCAGATACCCAATATCCGCGTCAGGACTAACAATCCGAATTCGATTTTGCACATAAGGAGCGTGCCATGCGTCCATGGATACCCACTACCCGGCTCGAGCTTGCCGAATTCGCTCTCGGTTCCAAAGGCTTCAGCATAGGCCGACGAATATTGCTGGCCAGCGTCGGCGCCATGGCGTTGCTGTGCAGCGCAACGGTCCGAGCGGAGCTTCCCGACTTTACCGCGCTGGTAAAAGCCAACGAAGCAGCGGTTGTGAACATCAGCACCGTAGGTGAGGCGCAGTCCCGCCGTTCTAACGTGCCAGACGATCCGCGGTTAGAGGAGTTTTATCGCTTCTTTGGTCCGCCGAATCAGCGTGGCGGGCCCGGCAATGGCCGTCCGCCTAGCCCTCGGCGGTCATTGGGCAGTGGCTTTATAATCGAGCAAGACGGCTACATTTTGACCAATCATCATGTCGTGGATGGCGCGGCTGAAATTATCGTGCGGATGAGTGATCGCAGCGAGTACGAGGCTGAATTGATCGGCAGTGACCAGCGCTCTGATCTGGCGCTGCTGAAGATCGAGGCAGACAACGACTTGCCGGTTCTGAAGATGGGCAACTTTGATGACGTGGAAGTGGGGCAGTGGGTTCTGGCCATAGGCTCACCCTTCGGTTTCGATTATTCCGTTACCGCGGGCATTGTCAGTGCCAAGGGCCGCAGCCTGACCACCCGCCAAACCGGAGACTACGTACCCTTCATTCAAACCGATGTGGCGATTAATCCAGGCAACTCCGGCGGACCGCTGTTTAACCTCGACGGCGAGGTCATTGGTATCAACGCGCAGATCTACTCAAACTCCGGCGGTTTTATGGGTGTGAGTTTTGCTATTCCGATTGATATCGCCATGGGTGTGGTGGCTCAACTGAAGGAAAACGGGCGGGTTGCCCGAGGCTGGCTTGGTGTTGAAATTCAGGAGCTGACGAAGGATCTGGCAGAGGGTTTTGGCCTCGACCGGCCTCGAGGTGCGCTGATCGCTCGGGTAATGGACGACAGCCCAGCGGAGGCTGGCGGTATACAAGAGGAAGACATCATTGTTCGGTTTAACGGTGAGGAAATTTCTCGGGTTGGCGAGCTGCCTCATTGGGTAGGACGAACGCCGGTGGGTGAGGCCGCCGAGGTGGTGGTTTTCCGAGGGGGCAAGGAAGTCAAACTCAAGGTAGTGCTGGGTGAACTGCCTGAGGATCCCAGGCTGGCGTCCGGCGGCGGTTCCGGCGGGGCCGACCGACAGACGGCGCTTGGCATGACCGTGCGTGATGTTGCCGCCAGCCGCCTGAGCGATCTGGACATCGATGGCGGCGCTGAAGTTGTCAGGGTTTCTGGTATCGCGGAGGAGGCTGGGCTGCAAGCCGGCGATGTCGTGCTCCGCATGAAAGGGCGGATCATCGATAGTGCGGATACCCTGCGTGACGTGGCCGACGACGCAGAGGCTGGGGATGTCATTCCGGTGCTGGTACTGCGTCAGCAGGGAAGCGTGGCCAGACGCACGTATATTACCTTACGCGTGCCGGACGAGGGCTGACCTCTGCCGAGGTCAACCCGCAGGCTGCTCGCTGCCTGCAAACGCTTCCTTGCCAAAAACTAAACCGGCGAGATGGTCGCTATATAGCCAGTCCTGTATGGGCTAAACTTCGGTCCCCCCAACCAAGAGTACGCGCCGCGTGGCAGACAACCATCACATTCGCAATTTCTCGATCATTGCCCATATCGACCACGGCAAGTCCACCTTGGCCGATCGCTTTATTCAGCGCTGCGGTGGTCTGTCCGATCGAGAGATGGAAGCCCAAGTGCTCGATTCCATGGATCTGGAGCGGGAACGGGGCATTACTATCAAGGCCCAATGTGTGACCCTTCACTACCAACACAGCAATGGCGAAACCTATCAGCTGAACTTTATCGACACGCCCGGGCACGTTGACTTCAGCTATGAGGTATCGCGCTCGCTGGCCGCCTGTGAGGGCGCCTTGCTGGTGGTGGACGCAGCCCAAGGGGTAGAGGCTCAGAGTGTCGCCAACTGCTACACCGCCATTGAGCAGGGCTTAGAGGTGCTGCCGGTGCTGAATAAAATTGATTTGCCTCAGGCGGAGCCGGAACGTGTGGCCGGAGAAATCGAGGACATTATCGGTCTGGACGTTTCGGACATCATTCAATGCAGTGCCAAAACCGGAATCGGTGTGGATGAACTGCTGGACTATCTGGTGGATGCTATTCCGCCGCCGGAGGGCAGCGACGAAGAAGATCTGCAGGCCCTGATCATTGACTCTTGGTTTGATAACTATCTGGGCATTGTCTCACTGGTGCGAGTTGTGCAGGGGCGTCTGAACAAGGGCGACAAAATCCACATCAAGTCCACCAAGAAGACCCATACCATTGACCAGTTGGGTCGTTTTACCCCCAAGCGGGAGCCGGACAAGAGCCTAGGCGCCGGCGAGGTGGGCTACGTGATTGCCGGTATCAAAGACATCACCGGTGCGCCGGTGGGGGATACCTTGGTCAGCGCCAAAACCCCCGACGTTGAGCAGTTACCGGGCTTTACGCGGGTGAAGCCTCAGGTGTATGCGGGGCTTTTCCCGGTGCATTCCGAGGATTTTGAAACGTTTCGCGAGGCATTGGAAAAACTGGTGCTTAACGACGCGTCGTTGTTCTATGAGCCTGAATCCTCAGACGCGCTTGGCTTTGGCTTTAGCTGCGGGTTCCTCGGCATGCTGCACATGGAAATTGTGCAAGAAAGGCTGGAGCGGGAATACAATCTAGACCTAATCACCTCGGCACCCACTGTGGTTTACGAGGTCGCGCTGGCCGACGGTTCGGTGAAGCAAATCGATAACCCTTCCAGACTGCCGAATAATTTCAAAGAAATGCGCGAACCGATCGCCGAGGTCAACATCCTGGTGCCCCAAGACTATGTGGGCAACGTCATGTCCCTGTGTGTGGAGCGACGCGGGGTGCAGAAAAATATGCACTTTTCCCAGGGACAGGTGTCCATGCACTGGGAAATGCCGATGAACGAGGTGGTAATGGACTTCTTTGATCGTCTCAAGTCGGTGAGCCGAGGTTTTGCGTCTTTGGACTACAATTTCGTGCGCTTCGAATCGGCCAAGCTGGTGAAGCTCGATATGTTGATTAACGGTGACAAGGTAGATGCGCTGGCAAGCATCGTGCACCGGGATCAGGCTCAAAGCCGTGGTCGCGCGCTGGCGGAAAAGATGAAGGAACTGATTCCCCGGCAGCTCTTCGATGTGGCTCTGCAAGCGGCGATCGGTGGGCAAATTGTGGCGCGCCAAACCGTGAAAGCTCTGCGTAAAAACGTGACCGCCAAGTGCTATGGCGGCGACATCACGCGCAAAAAGAAACTGCTGGAAAAGCAGAAAGAGGGCAAAAAACGCATGAAGCAAGTGGGGTCCGTGGAGATACCTCAAGAGGCTTTCTTGGCGGCCTTGAAGGTAGAGCGCTAGACGAAGATGGATATCGATTTACCTTATTACCTGTTCTGGGCGTCGGTGATTTCCGGTGGAATTTGGGCGCTGGATGCGTGGGTCTTCAAGCCCAAACGACTGGCCAAGGAGCAGGCGGAAACCGCGCCAGAAGACCCGGTGGTGGTGGAGTACGCGAGATCATTTTTCCCGATCTTTGTGGCGGTTTTTGTGCTTCGCAGTTTTCTCGCCGAGCCGTATCAAATTCCCTCGGAATCCATGGTGCCAACGCTGGAAGTCGGGGACTTTATTTTGGTAAACAAATACGACTATGGCCTGAAGATGCCGGTGTTTGATGTGAAGCTTAGTGAGGGGGAGCCTCCGGCCAGAGGGGACGTGATGGTGTTCATTCCGCCTCACGATCCGCGGTACTTTATCAAGCGCGTCATCGGTATTCCCGGAGACTCAGTGCGCTACGAGAACAAGAGGCTGACCGTTAACGGCCAGCGTCTGAAATACACCTTCGTGCAGGACTTCATGGATTCCAAGTACGGAATTCCTGCTCAAGAATACATCGAAGAAATTTCCGGCGTAGCACACCGCATGCATCGTACCCGCAGTCCTGAGCGCCCCCAAAGTTGGGAAGTGGGACCCGGCGAGTATCTTGTAATGGGCGACAACCGAGACCATTCCGCCGATTCAAGGACGTGGGGCTTAGCGTCGCGTGACAACGTGGTGGGCAAGGCGATTGCCATTTGGGCGCACAAACCACCGGGCTGGAATTTGCCCACATTTGATCGAAACCGCTGGCTTGAGCAAGGCTCCCACGACTAAGGGTATGGTCACGCCAAACGCCAGCGCCAATCGCATGGAAAAGCTCCAAGACAAAATTGGTTATCGCTTCAAGCAACCCAAACTGTTGCAGCAGGCCCTAACTCATAAGAGTTATTCCAAGACCAACAACGAACGTTTGGAGTTCATGGGCGACGCGGTGTTGGGCTATCTGGTGGGCAGCATGCTTTACCGTCAATACCCAGATGTACAGGAAGATGCCCTGTCGTTGATGCGGGCGCAATTGGTGCGCGGCAAAACCCTGGCTCAGGTGGCCTTAAGCATTCAACTGCCCGAATGTCTTTTGTTAGGTTCCGGTGAGCTGCGCTCTGGCGGGCGCGAACGCGCCTCCATTTTGGCTGATGCCTTGGAGGCGGTGATTGGCGCGGTGCACGAAGACGGCGGCATCGAACAGGCCCAGAGGCTAGTGCATCAGCTGTTTAATGACCTGACCAAGGGCTTGGATGCCCAAAGTCTGAAGGACCCGAAGACTCGCTTGCAGGAACTGCTTCAGGGCAACGGATTGGAGTTGCCCTTATACACAGTGGACAAGATCAGCGGTGCGGATCACCAGCGGCAGTACACGGTAAAGTGCGAAGTACCCGCCTTGGGCCTTATGGCCGTGGCTCAGGAGTCGTCTCGTCGAGGGGCTGAAAAAGCTTCGGCTCAGCAGGTGCTAATTTTAGCCCTCGCCAAACAGCAGACCCAACAGCAAGCTGACATGCAGCAGGGCAAGGCTGCGCAAATCCGTGGCCAATCAAGCAAGATCGTTAACGTCGGTACCAAACAGACGCAAGACAACGGCAACCCGGGTGAAAACAATGATTGAGGTGCAACGGTGTGGCTATGTGGCCTTGGTAGGGCGGCCCAATGTGGGTAAGTCCACGCTGCTCAATCATGTGCTGGGGCAGAAGATCAGTATTACCTCACGTAAACCTCAAACCACCCGGCGTAACCTGATTGGAGTCGACACCCAGGGCGCCCATCAGGCGATTTACGTTGACACGCCGGGCATTCACCAGCAAACCGAGCGGGAGTTAAACCGCTATATGGTCAGTAACGCCACCTCCGCCTTGGCGGATGTGGATCTGTTGGTGGTGTTGATTGAGGGCGGCAAAACCACCGAGGCAGACGACCATGTGCTGAAGCTGGTAGCGGCCCGCAGCGCGCCTAAGTTTGCGGTACTGTCCAAGGTGGATTTGGTTAAGGATAAAGAACAACTGCTGCCGCAAATGCGGGCCTTGGGCGAACTGGGGCTGTTTGACGAGATCGTGCCCCTAAGCGCCTTGAAAGAGGACGGCATAGAGCGCTTTCGTCAGCATGTATTCCAACGTCTGCCTGAGGGGACACACTTTTTCGCCGATGATGAGGTAACTGATCAACCGGAGCGCTTTTTGGTGGCAGAGATTGTGCGAGAGAAGCTCATGCGCCAACTGGGGGATGAGATTCCTCACACCTCCACAGTGGTGATAGAGCACTTTAAGCAAGGCGATAAAGTCATCGATATCCACGCGGACATTATTGTTGAGCGCGACGGGCAAAAGCGCATCGTCATCGGCAAGTCCGGCGCGCGGCTGAAACTGATTGGTCAGGAAGCTCGCAAAGATATCGAGTTGATGCTCGATCATCAGATAATGCTGCATTTGTGGGTCAAGGTGCGAAAGGGCTGGACCAATAACCGGATTCACATGCGCAGCCTAGGTTACGACTGAGACCGACCATGCCTGCGAACGCACAAATCCAGCCGGCTCTGGTTCTGCACGTGAGACCCTATCGAGAAACCAGCGCCATTGTGCAGATGCTGACCCAGGGACAAGGCCGCCTTGCCGGTGTGTTACGGGGTTATCGCAGCAAGAAACAGGGACAGGTATCGGTTCAGCCTTTTAGTGTGGGCACGGTAACGTACTTCGGTCGCAGTGATCTGGTTACGATCCAAAAGTTTGAGAGCCATCACTTTATCGGCTTGCAAGGTGAGGGGCTTTACGCGGGCTTTTATGTTCTGGAATTGCTTACTCGACTGCTGCAGGAGCGGCAGGAAGATCCATTGATCTTTGCCTCAACCATGCGCGTTTTAGAGGCCCTCGAGGAGCATGATCCACTGCAGCCCGCCCTGCGCTGTTTTGAGCTTGAGCTGCTGCAGCAATTGGGCTATGGCATTGATTTTTCGGTCCGAGGCCAGCCGCTGCAGGAACACGGGCGGTACGTTTTTGAGGCGCAAACCGGGTTCCGCCCAGCGGTAGCAGAAACCACCGCTGGGGCGCGGTTATTTTCCGGGGTCGAGTTGCAACAAATCGCCAGCCGGGACTTTGCGACGCCTGGGACTCAGGACGCCGCCAAGGTGCTGATGCGGGCGGCCTTGGCGCCGCTGTTGGGCGATAAACCGCTGACCAGTCGCAAGATGTTTCGGCGCTAGCGTCAAAGCGTGAAGAAAACAGCATCGATTTAAACCGCAGGAAGGGATACGAGCATTGCCAAAGCAACCCACAGAGATTGAGTTAGAGATCACCAGCTTGTCAGATCAGGGTATGGGTGGCGGCACCCACAATGAGCGACCGGTGTGGGTACGAAATGCGTTGCCGGGGGAAACCGTCAAGGCGCGCATCTTGAAGCGTCGGGGCGGTAATCGCTTTGCAGACGGGCAGCCGCTAAAGCAACTGCATGCAGATCGGATGAACTCGCCCTGTCAGTATTTTCCGCGCTGCGGCGGCTGTGCTACTCACCATCTTGCGCCCAAGGCCCAATTGGAGCACAAGCAACAGCAACTAAAGACCCAGCTAGCACAGCAGGCCGTGGAACCTCAGAGTTGGCGCTCACCGACCGCTTTGCTGCGTCTTGGCTACCGCCGCAAGGCGCGCATGGGAGTGCGGGTTGTGGGCGATTCGGTGTTGGTTGGGTTTCGCGAATCTTTTAGCAATCGCGTCGCCCGGATCGATGCTTGCCTAACCCTGACTCCCGAACTGTCGCGGCTAATAGCGCCTCTGAAAACCACCATTGGGCAGATGTCCGACCCCAGAACCGTGCCGCAAATTGAATTAGCACAGGGTGATGACCTGTGTGCGGTCATCGTGCGGCACCTGCAGCCCTTGAGCGCCCAAGAAGAGGCGCTATGGCAGCAATTTCAGAGGCGCTGCGGTGCTGTGGTGCTGATGCAGAGTAAGGGATATGACACCCTCAAAGTCGTTGCCGAACATCAGCCGCGGATGCCGCTACTGCACTACCAAATTCCCGAATTCGGGGTGAGCCTTGGGTTTTATCCACATCATTTCACCCAAGTAAACGCCCCCATGAACCGAGAGCTGATACGAACGGCCATGGCCTATTTGGGCGACGTGCGTGATCGAGTGGTTATCGATCTGTTTTGTGGTATCGGTAATTTTACCCTGCCGCTTGCTCGGGCGGGCGCTTTGGCTGTGGGCATAGAAGCCAGTGCTGAGGCGGTAGTCATGGCCCGGCAGAATGCTCGGGCAAACGCGCTCGATGGCAGCTGCGCGTTCTTTGATGAGGATCTTTACGGTGATGGCGGATTCATGCCGGTAGCAGCGGAGGCTGTACCGACCGAGACTGTCGCTGACGGCATCGACAGCCGTTTCTTGCACTTTGGCCGCGCGCCGGATGCGTTGATCCTCGACCCACCGCGAAGCGGAGCGGGTCCCAATTTAACGGGATGGGCGCGGCAGCCCAGCTTGTCGCAAATTGTCTATGTTTCCTGCAACCCGGTTACCTTTGCCGAGGATGCCAAACGCCTTGAAGCTTGCGGCTTTAGTCTGAAGCAAGTAGGGGTGTACGATATGTTCCCCGGCACGGCTCATGTGGAGACGGTCGGACACTTTGTGCGAAACAAGGCCTAAGCGAGCAATTTAAATGGTAAGCGTTAGTTCTCAAGTGCCTTTGCTGGATGACGGAAAGGTTGATGTGCAGCGGTGGTGCGCGCGCCTTGGCGCGTCTCACGAAAAGCTGGACGAGGCCGAGCTAATGGGCGTTGTTGGCTGGTTGGCCGGCCTTGATAGTGACAGGCTGGCGCAAAGCCTGGAGCTGGCCGAGATGGTAGCCGAGCTACGGCTGGATCGTCCTGCCGTGTTGGCGGCGCTTGCTTATACAGCCTTTCGACGGGGCCACACCAATGAGGAGGAACTCCGGCAGCACTTGGGGGCCGACGGGGCTAAGCTGTGCATCGCCGTGGCAGCCCTTGCCACGTCCAGCCTGCTAGAAGTATCAGACGCGCCGTTGATGGCAGGCAAGGAAAATGCTCAGGTTGAAAATATCAAACGCATGCTCGTCTCCCTAATCCAAGACTTTCGCGTTGCGGTTATTAAGCTTGCGGAACGGGTTTTAGCCCTGCGCCACGCCAAACACTACGATGAAGAGCGTCAGCGGCGTATTGCCCAAGAAGCCGCCAGTATTTTTGCGCCGCTGGCCAACCGCATGGGAATGTGGCAGCTCAAGTGGGAGCTTGAGGATTTGTCCCTGCGCTATCTGCGGGAAGACATCTATCTTGGGATCGCCAAACAACTGAAACGTCGCCGTCAGGAACGTGAAGAACAGGTGGGTGAACTTGTCAGCGTCGTGCAAACTTGTCTTCCGCAGGCAGGTATCGAAGCGAAAGTAAAAGGTCGTGCAAAAAACATATTCAGTATTTGGCGCAAAATGCAGTCCAAGGGGATTCCCCTAGAAGAAGTGCACGATGTGCGGGCCATCCGAATCATCGTGGACGATTTGGCCAGTTGCTACGCTGCGCTGGGCATTATCCACAGCCGTTGGCCCCATGTACCCAGCGAATTCGATGACTACATCGCTGTACCGAAGGAAAATGGCTATCAAAGCATCCATACCGCCATTACCTTTGATGATGACCGCTCGCTGGAAGTACAAATACGCACCCGAGCCATGCATGAAAACGCCGAGTTGGGTGTTTGTGCACATTGGGCTTACAAAGAGGGTGATCAGCCTGCGGAGGAGAGCGGCTATTCGGAAAAGATGGGCTGGCTGCGTCAGGTCATTGATTGGCACGACACCCTGAACGGCATCGAAAGCCTGCCCGATCTGTTGGCTCAGCGAGTAGGTGAAGAGCGAATTTATGTGTCCACGCCCAAGGGACATGTACTGGATTTGGCTGCTGGGGCCACGGTGCTGGATTTTGCCTACCGCATTCATACCGAACTGGGTCATACCTGCACCGGCGGGGTTATAGACGGTCAGTGGGCACCGGTGCGCACCCCCTTAAAAACCGGCGAGCAGGTAGAGATCATATCCGGCGGACCGGTAAGGCCGCACCGGGCTTGGCTGGAATCGCGTTTGGGTTTCGTTCGCACCCACAGGGCCAAGGCGAGCATCGCAGCTTTTTTTCGCGGCGACAGCCAAATGAAGAGCGCGCGTCGCGGTATGAGCATTTTGCAGAATGTTGTAGCCGGAGTTGGTGCGTCTCATCTTACCCAAGAGGGTTTCGAGCTGTTGGCCAAGGAACTTGGCTACCAAGATACCGAATCGTTGTTCGTCGCCACCGCCCTGGGTCAGCAAAGCTATATTTCCCTAGCCCATCGCGTGCTCAGTGATCCGCCGTTAAGCAAGGCGCTTAACCTGTGGCCTGAAGGCAGCGACGGGGCGAGCGTGGCCTTCCCAACCCAGTGCGGTTTCCGCATTACCGCGAAAAACCGCGAGAGTTTGTTGCGAGACATCACCACGCTACTGGCGGATCAAGGGCTGCCTATCGTCAAGGCGGCGGGCGAACTCGCCGATGAGGAAACGGCGGTGATCACGGTGGAAGTCAACATCTCCGACTGGTTGGCCTGTCTGGAACTGCTCAGTCACCTTTCATACTTGCAAAGCGTGGTGAAGGTGACGCGTTTCGCCGCCAGCCAAACCCCCACTGTTGGCGCTTGATCCCCGAGTCGCTCTTAATCCCGAGTTTTCATCCGCAGTAAATCAGGTAAAGTACGCGGCTTCGCGCGGTCAACTTATGGGTTGCTGGGCGCTCACCATCAATTGTTGCTTAGTTTAGGCGTCAGGAGCACATCATGAGAATTATCCTTTTAGGCCCGCCGGGTGCCGGCAAGGGTACCCAAGCCCAATTTATCAAGGACTCCCTTGGCGTCCCTCAGATCTCGACTGGTGACATGTTGCGGGCGGCCGTCGGCTCTGGCAGCGAGTTGGGTAACCGGGTGAAAGCGGTGATGGACTCCGGGGCCTTGGTGTCTGACGACATTATCATCGACCTAGTCAAAGAGCGCAT
>JAYNPH010000062.1:12614-13132 GCA_038113685.1 Gammaproteobacteria bacterium | reverse complement strand
TCGGAGGCGGTCTCCGGCAGTTACCCGATTCAACGCATGGCCTTCGATAACTTCATTTTGCTGGGCTTCTATCCGCACCGCTGACGGGGCTTGTGGATCCCCGCCGCTCGCCACGGCCTCAGTTAGCGGAGCCGTATCGAGATTGACAGCTTGCGCATCTGAGGACTCTTGTGCAGCTGAGGACTCTTGCGCAGCTGAATTGTCTTGCGCATTTGAATGGTCTTGCCCGGTCAACACTGGCGGCGCATCAAGAGGCACAGCGTCACCAACTGCCGCCGCTTCGGGTTCATCGGGCGGCTGATCTTGCTCTAATTCAAGCGCTTCCACGGTTCCATCCTGCGCCACTCGAAAAACCTTGGTGTCGATCGCAATACCCGTCTGACTCAAGCTTGGGTCTGCTGCTCGATTCTCACCGCCACTTTGTTCTTGCGACTCCGCAGACAGGCCGCTCACTTCGGCAGATACCGCGCCCATCGCTAGGGCAAAGGCCAAAAGAACAGCAGGTCTTTTCACTAGGC
>JAYNPH010000062.1:1091-12604 GCA_038113685.1 Gammaproteobacteria bacterium | reverse complement strand
GCCCGACACCGAGATGTGAAGGGCCTTCCTGGACACACACAACATTTCTGCGTGATTCATTGGCTTCCTCTTTTTATTCTTTTTGATCTTGTTCTTTTGGCCTTCGATCTTCGCGTCTAAGACCAGCCGTTGCCGTCGGCCTCTAGGTTACCAATACGATATCGATGTGTTCGTTTTCGGGGTAGTAGCAAATCTCTGCTTCGCCCCGCTGCAGCATGGCCCTTACCCGGCCACGCTTTTCGTCAAGCGTAAACTCCTGATGACCGTAATCGGTGCCCTCCCGCAGAATGAAGGCGTCTATCACACCCTGCAGCGCCTGCGGGGTCAGCTGATCTAGGGGTATCGAAATACCCGACATCAGTCCAGCTGGAGCGTACTGATTCGAGAGGTGTCTCGCTGCAGCCCGGCAAAATCAAAGTGTCGTCGATCGCCAAGATGAGAGAGGGTGACGTTGTTGATGCTTCGGCCGATGTTGTCGACCCGCCCCGGGTGGCTGCGGTCCCAACCTGCCAACATCTCCTTGATCACCTGTCGCTGTAAATTGTCTTGGGAGCCACAAAGATTGCAGGGGATGATCGGGTATTGGCGAAAATCTGACCAACGCTGAATCAAAGACTCCCGACAATAATAAAGAGGCCGAATCAGCACATTTTGGCCGTCATCGCTAAGCAGCTTCGCGGGCATTGCCTTTAATTTCGCCCCGTAAAACATGTTTAACATCAGGGTTTCCACCACATCATCTAGGTGATGGCCTAGGGCGATTTTGCTGGCTCCGATTTTCTTGGCGTGACTGTACAAAATACCACGACGCAGTCGCGAACAGACTGGGCAAGTCGTTTTCCCTTCCGGGGTGAGTTCCTTAACCACGCTATATGTGTCTTGTTCGATGATGTCGTAAGGCACTTGCAGGTCTTGCAGATACGCCGGCAACACATGTTCAGGAAATCCCGGCTGCTTTTGATCGAGGTTCACAGCCACGATCTCAAAATCGATGGGCGCGTGCTGCTGAAAACTCAGCAGCAAATCGAGCAGCGTGTAAGAGTCCTTGCCCCCTGACAAACAGACCATGACTTTGTCGCCATCGTCCAGCATATTGAAATCCGTAAGGGCCTCACCCACGAGCTTGCGCAGTTTTTTGTGGCACTTATTTTTTTCGTATTTGCCTTTCCGAGGATCTCGGCCCGAAGCTGATGCGGGTTGCTCTGGGGTGTAAATGTCGGCGGATTCGCTCATGGATTTGTGACTCGTTGTGTCCTAGCTGCGACTCGCCCCGGGCGAGACCAGTCCCTAGTATAAACCACGCAGCACACTCATTGGCGGCGTATCGATCAAGCTTCGACTGCCCAACAATCCCGCGGCGGCAATGATCAACGCGCCTGCCACAGGGCCCAGCATCCAGATCCACGGGTGCAGCGACATTTGCAGGTCAAAGACCTGCGTCTGCAACGTGGCGACCACCAACTCTGCACCAAACACTGCGACGATGCCGGCAAAGGTACCCAGCACGAGAAATTCCAGCGTCAAAGATCCGCCGATCAGCGACCGGGTTCCACCCAGTGCTCGGATCAGCCCGTATTCCGCCATTCGGGTATCCCGACTGGCCTGAATGCTGGCGATCAAAACCAAGACTCCGCTGAGCAATACCAGCGCCAACACAAGTTCTACCGCCTGGCTCACTTGCGCAACGATTTTTTGTATCTGGGCAATCAGGGCGTCAATTTCGATTACCGTGATGGTGGGGTACTGCCCCAACAGCGTGTTCAGAAAGACTTTTTCTGTCGGCTCCAGATAAAAACTGGTCATGTAGGTCGCGGGGAAATCCTGCAGTGCGCCGGGGGAGAGAATAATGAAAAAATTGGGGGTCATACTCTCCCATTCTAGGGAACGAATGCTCGTTACCGTTGCCCAAACGCGGCGACCGCCAACGTCAAATTCCATCCGGTCACCCAGCTCCAAGCCAAAGTCTTGGGCGTAATCCAGCTCCAGCGAGGCCTCTGCCTCACGGCTATCTTTCGACCACCAGCGACCCGCCACAATGTCGTTATTGCCTGGCGCCTGCACAGACCATGTCAGCGCCCGCTCCGATGTGAGCTGGGAGCCGGCATAGCCGGGACGCTTTTGCGCCTGCCACTCCTTGGCAGAAAGGTCATTGACCTGCGCTACTCGCCCACGAATCATTGGGAATAAGAACTCACCTTCCGTGGCTCGATTGCGAACCAACGCACGCACCCCGGCCACTTCGTCTTCCGCGATATTCATGACGAAATGATTAGCCGCGTCCTCGGGTACCTGATTCTGCCACTCATCAATCAGTGCAGTTCGAATCAGCACCAGTACCAACAGCAACATGATCGCCACACCAAAAATCAGGATTTGAGCGGTATTCTCGGCACGACGCCGCTGTAGACCAGCCAATGCCAGCCGCCAGCCGCTTTTCGCCTGCATACCGGCAACCCGCCCGCCCTTGAGCAACGCCCACGCAAGCGCACCAAACACCAGACAAATACCAACAATACTCATCAGTGTCCAAAGTGTGAGCCACAGATCCTTGGTGTACCAAACTAATAGCAGCAAACTGCCCGCCGCAGCCGCACCGTAGGACAGCCATCGGCTCAACGGCGCCACACCCAAATCTCTGCGGATGACACGCATTGGTTCAACATTTTTCAAATGCACGAAGGCCGGCATCGCAAAGGCCATGGCGCAAATCAGCCCTGTGGCCGCGCCGAGCAAGAACGGCCGGAAGGTTGGATTGGGTAACTCAACTGCAATTAACGATGCCAACAGCTCTACAATGGCCACATGCAGCAGCGATCCCAGAATAATTCCCGCTCCGATGGCGGCAAATCCCACCATCAGCAGCAGCGACATGAAACCGCGCAAAATTTGGCCAGGCGTAGCACCTAGGGTTTTCAGCACGCCTACATGATCAAAATGCCGCTGAGCGTAACGATGGGCGGACAACCCAACAGCAATGCCGGCCAGCAAAACGCCCAACAGCCCGCCAAGCAACAAAAAGCTTTCGGCGCGATCCAACGCCCGGCCGATGCGCGGGCTGCTTTCACGAACACTAACCCACTCGAAGCTGGGCTTTATCGGCAAGGCATCCCGCAAAGACGTCAGCGCATCCTCATCACCAGAAAGCAGCAGTTGATAGGATATACGGCTGCTAGGTTGCACAACCTCAGTAGCCGGCACGTCCTGAAGATTCATAAGCAAACGCGGGCCTAAATCGAAGAATGAACCGCCGCGATCGGGCTCCGCAACCAGCACCTTGGTCACCGTCAGTTCCGCCATCCCCACCTCAACGGTATCACCCAAGCCGAGGCTCATGGCAGGAAACAGGCGAGAGTCGAGCCAAACTGTGCCGGGATCCGGTACTGCTGTTGTCGGACTGCCCCGTTGAAACGGTACCTGTCCGACGATCAGTTCACCGCGCAACGGGTATGCCTCATCCACAGCCTTAACGCTTACCAGCTGATTCAAGTCTCCGGCAAAAATCATGGAAGGGAACACAAGAGTCTCGGCAGTTTCCAAACCTCGCTGTCGGGCCTGTGCGACAAAGTCGTCGGGAATCGCCTGACTGCCTTTTATTTGACGGTCTGCCGCAAGAAAGTTGGAACTCTCTTGCAGCAAGGCACTTTGCAACCGATCCACGAACAAACTGATAGAGGTCACGGTACCGACGGCGACAAGCAACGCCACAAGCAACAGGCCCATCTCTCCCGAGCGTACGTCCCGCCAAGCCATGCGGGCAACGAGTTTGGCGTTCACGGAGCGAATGCCTGCTGCAGTTCTCGCAAGGCTGGCTCGATACGTCCACCGGCTATGGCGATGGTTCGACCGCAGCGGGCGGCGAGTCCGGAGTCATGGGTTACCATCACCAAGGTTGTGCCAAATTCCTGATTCAGGTCGAACAACAGTTGGCAGATACGCTCTCCGGTCTGGGTATCCAAGTTACCCGTGGGTTCGTCGGCAAAAAGCACTGTCGGCTGCGAGGCAAAGGCACGGGCAATGGCCACACGCTGCTGCTCACCACCGGATAGCTGACGCGGATAGTGATCCAGCCGGTCGGCCAGCCCGACTTTTTCCAGTAACTCTCGAGCCTGAGATTGGGCCATGGTATCGCCCCGTAGCTCTACGGGCAGCATGACGTTTTCCAGTGCCGTCAGTGATGCAAGTAGCTGGAAGGACTGAAAAACGAATCCCACGTGCTGACCCCGGGCCAGCGCCCGAGACTCTTCGTCCAGCTCGCTGAGATTGGCGTCGAGTAAATGCACGGCGCCAGCGGAAGCCACGTCAAGGCCCGCCAAAATGCCGAGCAGCGTCGTTTTGCCCGAACCCGAGGCACCGACAATGGCCACGGTTTCACCCTGATTGATTTCCAAATCGATGCCATCCAAGATGACCAGCGGTCCCGCAGACGTCTGCACGACTTTTTCCACACTTTTGGCACTAACAACGGTTCGACTCATGCGTTCCTTCTATTTGAGCTTAATCTGTTTCTTGGGCTTCGCCGGCACTCTCGCCAACGACAGTTTTGCCGCGCCTACGCATTCTGAACCAAAAGTTCTCCAAGAAGTGTCAAAAAACACCGCCGTAACGAAAGAACTGTCCCAGAAAAGCTCACCAGCGGACGAATTTGCAAAACCAAGATCCCCAGCAACATCCTCGGCCGAGAATGTGTCTGCTGGGGCCGCTGACCCCAAAATCCTAGTCCTTGGAGACAGCATCAGTGCCGGCTATGGCATGAACATTGACGATGGCTGGGTGAACCTCATGAACCAAACCTTGATTCAGCGTGAGTCCCCTTGGCGCTTGATCAATGCGAGCATCTCCGGCGAAACCACAATTGGTGGCCTCAAGCGCCTGCCCGAGCTTCTCGAGACCTACAAACCCCAAATCGTCGTCCTAGAACTGGGCGGAAACGATGGCCTACGCGGCTATCCTGCGGCAAAGATTCGCGCCAACCTGCTAACGATGACGCAGCTGGTCAAAAAGGCTGGGGCCAAGCCCGTCATTATCACTATGCGCATTCCACCGAACTATGGTCCCCGCTACACCCGAGCCTTTGAATCGGTTTTTGTTGATGCAGCTGCCCAGGGCGGCGCGGCCCTCGTGCCGTTTTTGTTTGAAGCGGTGGCCGCAAGCCGCGATTTGATGCAGGCCGACGGTATTCACCCTACCGCTGCGGCACAGCCGCTGCTGGTAGAAGGTTTCTTACCTTACCTCGAGTCATTGATGTAACCCCTCCGCCGCCGTGGGCTTACTCAGCCTCCGTTTTAGCCTGCTCCCGAGCTTTTTTCTGATCCAGCCCTATATGCTGCTCGCCACGCTCGGCGGCCAAACGCACTTGATGCTGTCGCTCCCGGAACTGTTCTCGCCGCTGTGCGCTGGTCTTGCCAATGCAGTGCGGACAGCTGACACCGTGCTCAAAGTCTACGCTTGCCAGCTCTTCTTCGGACAGCGGATGCCGGCATGCGTAGCACTGTTTGTACTGACCCTGCTGGAGATCAGCATTTACCGAGACACGCTGATCGAAGACAAAGCACTCACCCTGCCAGCGAGAATCTTCCGGCTGGATATCTTCCAAATACTGCAAAATACCGCCGTCGAGTTGATAGACGTTCTCAAATCCTCGATTCAGCAAAAACGAAGAAGCCTTTTCGCAGCGAATGCCTCCGGTGCAGAACATGGCTACCTTGGTGTGTTTTTCTGGATCTAGATTTTCCGATACCCAATCCGGGAATTGCCGAAAGCTTTCGGTGTGGGGTGAAACTGCCCGATCAAAGGTACCAATATCAATCTCGTAGTTGTTACGGGTATCGATGACAATGACTTCAGGGTCTGCGATGAGCGCATTCCAACCCTGAGCGTCCACGTGCTCGCCGGTTTCACTCATATCCAAATCGTCCACGCCAAAACTGACTATTTCGGGCTTCACCCGGACTTTGAAACGATGGAAACCGCTATTGCCCGCCTCCAGATCCGACCACTTTTGCGACTGCACTTGGTATTGGTCAGTCAAATACTGAGACAGTTCCTGAAGCGCTTGAGTTTCGCCAACCACAGTGCCATTTACGCCTTCCTCGGCCACTAAGATCGTGCCGCGCAAACCCAAATCATCCCCTAACGCCTGGAGGCGCTGACGCTCAGTCTCGGGGTTTTGCAACGGCACAAACTGATAAAAGGCGAGCACTCGACGCATCAGACTTGCTCCGCTCCCGCAGGTTCTCCATCAGCCGCTTCCCCACCACCGTTCTCGCCTCCGGCACACGGTGGCGACATCGGTGCCTGCTGAAAACGGCTGTGCCACTCCTCGACGGTATAGACGTGTATGGCCAGAGCATGCATGCCACCCGCAAATTCCGGGGCAAGAATTTCATTGATCATGCGATGACGCTGGATGGCGCGCCTTCCCGCAAAGGCCTCGCTCACAGCGACCACCTTAAAATGACTTTCGGCACCGTCCGGCACATTGTGACCGTGGCTTTCGTCCTGAACCTCGAGATGCTGTAGCTCAAGGTTCTGCGCCAGCGCCGTTTCGATTCGTTGTTGTCTGTTCAATCGTATTCCTTGCTCAGTGAGATCGCTGGCTTTCCGGGCGCCAAGTATAGGGATGCCTAAGGTTCAATCAAAATCAGGCTAATGTTGTCTTTGCCACCCATGTCTAAGGCGAAGCCCAGCAGTTGATCAGCCGCATCTTCAAGATCGTCCAGCGCCAAGGCTTGAGACATTTTTTCCTGAGACACCATGTCGCTCAGTCCATCGCTGCACAGCAAAAATCGTTCACCGGCACCGGCGATTTGACCTCCGTAAAATCCAGGCTCGATTGGCTGGCGAAGGCCCAATCCTTGGGTCAGCACATGGCCATAGTGAGCCTCCACATCCACGCCCGGCTCCACTTCGCCACTGTCCAACATGCGCTGAGCTAAGCTGTGATCGGTGCTCAATTGCTCCAATACACGACCGTGCCACCGGTAAAGCCGTGAATCGCCCACATGGGCCGCGCTCCAGTGTCCATCGACGACGGCCCAAATCACTACGGTGCTGCCCATTTGCGCCTTCATTTCTTTGGCAGCACTGGCCTGCAACACTTGCTGGTGGGCTGCATGGATAGCCTGGCTGAGGTTTTCGCGGGCAATACCGAGGCCCAGCGGCGGATCTCCGTCATTTGCCTGATCGGCCGCTTCCTGCAGTTTGGCGAGCACCTTTTGAACCACCAAGGTGCTCGCTTCACGCCCGGCCATCAAGCCGCCCATACCATCCGCCAGTACCGCAATGCGACGATCCAAGTCCACCTCAAGGGCATCTTCGTTGCGCATGCGGACTAAGCCAGCATGGGTGCGAGAGGCCATTTCCACGTTTTTTCTCCAAATCCGCTGACGCGGCTGATTTCCTGTGGGAACGGCGAGTCTATCTGGCAGCCCTTGACTTCGAAAGCCACGGAACAGTTCGACAACGATGAGCTGTTGACTGCTACGCACATTTCGATGAGGTAGACTATTGTCGACCCCACAGAAAAGGGTCCTCGATGAACAAAAACAGGTGATAACCCATGCTAGCCATTTTATCCCCCGCAAAAACTCTGGACTTCGACAGCCCCTTGGTCACGGATCAATATTCGGTGCCCGAGTTCACCAAAGAATCCACAGCGCTAATACGCACATTGCGCAAACTTGAACCACCCGAAATCGGTTCGCTGATGGGCATCAGCGACAAGCTGGCATCCCTCAATCACGATCGATACGCTCAATGGTCCCCGCGTTTTGAGGACGAGTCCGCCCGAGCCTCCATATTGGCTTTCAAAGGCGACGTTTATCAGGGACTCGATGCCCCTACCATGAGCAAACGTGATTTTACGTGGGCGCAAAAGCGCTTGCGCGTATTGTCCGGTTTGCACGGCCTGTTGCGCCCGTTAGATCGCATTCATCCCTACCGTCTTGAAATGGGCACTAAGCTCGACAATCCCAAGGGCAAGGATCTTTATCAGTTCTGGGGTAGCAAGGTCACCGACGCTTTGAACGAGGCCTTGGCAGAGCAACGCAGTAAGGTTTTGGTGAATTTGGCGTCCAATGAGTACTACAAGGTCGTGCAGGCGGACAAGATTCAGGGTCGCGTACTTACCGTTAACTTCAAAGAGTGGCGCCGGGATGCCTATCGATTTGTCTCGTTCTCGGCCAAGAAGGCCCGGGGCCTGATGGCTCGATACATGATCGACCAGCGGGCAGAAAGTGCCGACGCGTTGCGAGGCTTCGACGTGGATGGCTATGGCTTTAACGAAGAACTGTCCACCGAAGACGAATGGATTTTTACCCGACGCCCCAGCTAACCCAAGAGGCGCCAACCCGCCGGACAAAGGAGTTTTCCCGTGAGTGAACCGAACCTGACTGCGCAGCAGCAAACCGAACTCGAAGCGGCCACATTTCGTCGCTTTTTGGCGCATCTGGATGAGCGCAAAGACGTGCAAAACATCGACCTGATGATTTTGGCGGGCTTTTGCCGAAACTGCTTGTCCAAGTGGTATAAGACATGCGCGGACGAGCAGGGGCTGGATGTGAGCCAAGATCAAGCGAGAGAGGCCGTTTACGGGATGACCTATGACGCTTGGAAAAGCACCTATCAAACCGATGCCACCCCGGAGCAGTTGGCGGCGTTGGAACGGGCAAACAGCAAAAACTAACGAATCCTGAGAACCGCAGACCGTGGTTTCATTCTGGCGTCAATGGCAGGGGCTGCTGTTTCTGCTGCTGGGTTTGTTCGTTGTTCGCAGCATTGCCGTCGATTGGAATCATGTGCCCTCTCGGTCTATGGCGCCAACAATTCTGCCCGGCGACCGAATTTTAGTGAATAAACTGGCCTTTGGCCTGCAGCTCCCCACAGCCACACAATCGCTGTTTCGGTGGGACAGCCCCCGACGCTGGGATGTGGTGATCTTTGAGGCCCCAAACAGCGGCGTGCTGATGGTAAAGCGGGTGGTTGGACTGCCCGGTGATACCGTCAGTTGGCTTGACGGCAGGTTACAAATCAATGGCGTAGAGGCGCGTTACCAGCCGATCCCGGCGCATCGTTGGCCCCCAAGCCTGCAGCCAAACTTCAGCCACAATCGCTTGCTCATCGAATCGATATTCAACGGTGAACGAACCATTTTCCGCCGCGGGGCCGCGCCGGAGCGCAAGGAACAAAATTTTAAAACGGTAACCGTTCCCCAAGAACACTACCTCGTGATGGGCGACAATCGGGACAATAGCGGCGACTACCGGGTCTTTGGCTTCGTGCCCGAATCAGCCATCTCTGGCAGGGCCTCCAAGGTGTTGTTTTCCCTCGACCCAAAGAACTACTACCTACCGCGATGGCGCTACGGCAGGTCGATCTAGCCCAGCAACTACTTTCGTGCGGATTTCAGCAGACGACGAAGCAGCCAAATCAAAGCCGCGCCGAGGACGCCGGCGATGACCAGCGCGGCAACGAAACCTGCGCTCGCTACCAATAAGTTCAGCGTCTGCTCCCGCTCAACGCCATACTGGTCGCCCAACCAAATCACACCCCCAATCATTGCAATCGTCCCCAGCAAGATCGTCCGCAGAGTTCGGTTGGTCTTTTTGCGCTGGGCGGTAACTCGTTCACTGGCTCGAGTCCCATGCTTGCTTTCAAAGTCGTTCATGTAACGTCACTTTTTGTTTGGCGCCGATTGGGGCCGCATTGTCCCCCAACCCTGCAGCAGACGCGAGACGTAACGCCTACGCTTCACACTCGGATTCCTATACCATCCTGCCCCTTGTTTTTCGCCCGTGGACTTTCGTGTCAGCAACTCCCAATCCAACTCCAACGCCCAACGCTGCTGCAAGCACAGTTCTGAACCCTAGGGAGTTTCGCTACGCCCGGGCAATTCTGCTCACTGCCCTAGTTGCGGTGGGGTTTGGTTTTACCGTCCTCTTTGCCATCCTAAGTCCTCTTGGCCGCGAGGTGGGCATGAGCGAACTGCAAATCAGCTCCATCATCGCCGCATCGTCCTTAGTGGTCTTTCTAGCCAGTCCCCGGTGGGGCCGGCTCAGCGACCGATGGGGTCGTAAGCGCGTTATGGTCTTCGGTTTGTTCGGCTATGCCTGCGGCAACTTGCTGTTCGCCACGGTATTCCATGCAACCTTGATCGGACTGCTCCTGCCCATTACCGGTTACTTGCTGCTGATGCTTACCCGGGTAATGCACGCCAGCGTCATGTCAGCGATCATGCCCTCCAGCAGCGCCTATATGGCAGACATCACGTCTGTTGCCAGCCGCACCAAGGGCATGGGCGCCGTGGGCGCTGCCAACAACTTCGGCAGCATTTTGGGTCCGGCATTGGGCGGACTACTGGCAGGCATTACCCTGCTGACGCCGCTGTGGGTGGCCTCTGGCGTCGCTGTCGCTACCGCCTTATTCGTTATTTTTTTGCTGCCGGATATTCCTCGGGTCCAGCCACCGCCGGCCCTTACAGCCTCAGGCAAACCTAAAAAGCTCAGCTACTTCGATCCCCGAATACTGCCCTACATCATCGTCGGCACCCTCATGTTTATGGGCATGGCCTTGGTGCAGCAAACCTTGGCGTTTCGTTTTCAAGACATCTTGGGACTGACGGCTGTGGAGACAGCGCAAACATTTGGCCTTGCCATGGGCTGCTCGGCGGCGGCCTCTTTAGCAAGCCAAATTGGTCTGATGCAGCGCATTAACCTAACCCCCTTCCAATGGCTGCGCATTGCTCTGCCGGTGCTGGCGGTAGCTTTTGCCTGCTTAGCCATAGCCAGGACTCAAGAGCTGATGATCTTTGCCATGGTGCTGCAGGGCACAGCCATGGGCGTGGCCGGCCCCGCCTTCTCTGCCGGGGCTTCACTGGCCGTTGAACCCCATGAGCAGGGTGCCGTGGCCGGTCTGGCCGGATCCTGCGGCCCCTTGGGTTTTACCATTGGCCCTTTGCTGGGCGGTTTTTTCTATCAGATTTCCCCGGACCTGCCGTATTGGTTCACCTTCGCCGTCTACCTGCCCCTACTGGTCTTTGTGATGCGGCAACGGCGTGGCGAAAAACGGCGGCTGGTTGAAGAGGACTCATAGTACTGATCATCAGACACCGAAAAGCACAGGTGGCGTTTCAGCCGCCCGGTCCGCGACGGTGGACAGCGCAGCAGCCAAGCCCGTCGACTGCGCGCACCGGCTGCACTGGCAATGCATTTAACAGCAAAAAAGAATTTCGAGACAAACTACCGGGACATCAAGCATATGAACAAACCGATTTGGCAGGCCCCTAGCGCCGAGTTATATGGTGACATTCGCCTCAGCAAGGGCGTATCGATTTGGTCCAACGTGGTAATGCGCGCCGAGTCGGACCACATCGCAATTGGTGCGTTCACCAACATTCAAGACTTCACCATGATCCACATTGCCGATGTGCCAACGATCATTGGCGCTTACTGCTCCATCACCCATCACTGCACCATTCACGGCGCAACCATAGGCGACAATTGCTTAATCGGCATTAA
>JAYNPH010000062.1:0-1081 GCA_038113685.1 Gammaproteobacteria bacterium | reverse complement strand
CACCATCATGGATCGGGCAGGAATTGGCGATAACAGCAACATCGCGCCCCAGACCATAGTCACCGAAGACACAGTCATCCCACCCAATTCCATCGTGGCGGGCGCACCGGGCAAGGTTAAAGCCACCCGCAACAACATCGTTGCCAACCGGCTTAACGCCCTTGCCTATTTCGACAACGGCGAAGCCTACGCTCAAGGCAACTACCGGGTTTGGTCGGACCCTGAGCAACAGGCAAAGATGGCTGCGCGAAAACTTCGGCTTGAAGCGGAGCTCACGAGCTAACGGTTTAGGCCCCGCGGAGGAGGAGATGAGCAGCAAGACAAATCCAAGCCATTCCTATTCAGCGTTTGGCGGCAATCGCTGTCTTGCTCAAGGTTCGCTTTCCCAAGTGGCAAAAGCGGCCAAGGCGTTTACCGAAGCACAATCCGAAGACGGCGTTGTCGTTCTTGAGGACGCCACCTGCCGTATTGTGGACCTAGATCTTAGCGGCGATGAACAATTAGTAAGCCGCAAGGCCGACCATCACCCGCGTCTAAGCCAGACGCAAGCAGACAAGCCAAGTAGCCGGGCGATTTCGTTGCTGCCCCGACACTGGTCTTGGCTAGCCCGCCAATCGGACAATCCTTCGGCGGCCCTGCGCCGCCTCATTGATCAGGTTCGCAGAGATCCGGATCAGCAAAGGGCAGACCGGCAACGGGATGCCCAGCAGATCACCTTTCGGTTTTGTCAGGCCTTATGCGGTGATTTGGCGGGGTTTGAAGAGGCGATGCGCGCCTTATATCGGCAGGATAAGGCCGCTTTTATTGCCCACACTCAGTCTTGGCCCCATGACCTTGCCAGCCGCGCGCGGGGGCTGGCTGGTCCGAACTGGCCAGCCTAGGAGCCTTGCAAGGACAGCCAGAGACGAAGCAGGTGACGCCGCTGTGTCGCGCTGTCCTCATAGGCCGTGCGCGCGTGGGCCACTGTGTGATTCGACAAAAGCTGAATGTCGCCCGGCTCTAACCACATGTCCAAGTAGAAATTTTCGTCCAGACCCTTGGCATCGTAGAAATCCAGAATGCGTCGCTGAGCCGGGGACAG
>JAYNPH010000061.1:2713-13323 GCA_038113685.1 Gammaproteobacteria bacterium | reverse complement strand
GAACAGGCTCCTTAAAACCGTTAACGGACAGGCTGTCGAAGTCTGCTACACACTCAAGGCCCTGAGCCTGCATGAGCGGACCGCCCACGCCGATGAACCGCATGGTGCCAGCGGACTGTTCTTTGAGGGCCTTCATGAGTCCGGCGCCCAAAATGTCGCCGGACGCTTCGCCCGCCAACAGGCCGAGGGTAATCAATCCACTACTTTGCTCGGCCACGCCCGCTGCCGCGAATGATGCCCACATCCGACGCCTCAATAGACGCGGCAAAGGTCTCCACCTCGGGAAACTGAGCGCGCAAATCGGCCATTTCGCTCAGCGCCGCATCCACCTTTAGATCGCTGCGATAAACCAAGCGATGGGCTTGTTTCAGGGCCGCGCGGGTCTCGGTTTCAATGTTGCGGCGTCTAATGCCTTCGGAGTTAAGGCCGACCGCCCAGGCAGGATTGCCTGCAACGGTCATAAACGCAGGTACATCCTTTGTTACCAGACTCATCGCCGCGATATGGGCACAGGCACCGATTTTTCGAAACTGCGGAATACCCGCGTAACCGCCAAAATTCGCGTAGTCGCCGACTTCCACGTGACCGGCAATCGAGGCGTTGTTGGCCATGACGACGTGATTTCCGACGATGCAGTCGTGACCGATGTGCACATAGGCCATCAGCAAGCAGTTGGCCCCCACCACGGTTTTACTGATACCGCCCTTCGCCATTCCCCGGTGGATGGTGACGCCTTCTCGAATCGTCGTGCCTTCACCAACCTCCAATATTGAGTCCTCTCCTGCGTATGCGAAGGCAGGCGTGTCTTCGCCAACGGTGGCGAACTGATAAATACAGACTCCCGCGCCGATGCGGCTCGGCCCCTTGACCACTACGTGGGACTTGAGCTCAACGTTATCGCCAAGGACTACATTTGCCCCCACTACACAGTAAGGCCCGATTTTAACCCCCGAACCCAAGGACGCGCTGGGGTCTATCGTCGCCGTTGAGTGAATCACGAGGACTGCTCCACGACGGTCAGCATGGCCGAACAAGCCAGTTCACCATCCACATAAGCCTCACACTCGAACTTCATCATAATTTTGCGATCCGCCGCTATTTTGCTAACGAGGTCGAGACGATCCCCGGGAATCACCTGGCGCCGAAAACGGGCTTTTTCTACGCCACCAAACAGGTAGTTCGTGCCGTCGGCCGGGCGCGTTCCCTTGGTTTCAAACGCCAGTACACCGGACAGCTGGGCCATGGATTCCAAAATCAGAACGCCGGGCAGTATGGGCTGGCCGGGGAAATGACCGTTGAACAACTCTTCGTTAGCCGTGATGTTCTTATAGCCCTCAATACGTACTCCGGGGTCTATGGCCGTCACTCGGTCGATAAGCAAGAAAGGGTATCGGTGGGGCAAATAGTCGAATAACTCGGTTATGGTCTTCACATCACTCATGCTTGTTCTCGTTTTCCAATTTTTTAACGCGCTTGAACAGCTCGCCCAATGCGCTGAATTTCACGGCGTTTCGCAGCCAGGTCGCATGTTCGGTAGCCAAAATTGATCCGGAATAAATGCCGGGTTTATCGATGGATTGGGTCACCGTGGTTTTGGCGCTGATGACGACCTGATCACAGATTTTAACCGGGTGTTTTCCGCCAACGCCGCTGCCGCCGGCCAATACACAGTGACGACCAATTTCTGTACTGCCCGCTAAGCCAACGCAGCCGCAAATTAGGGAGTGAGCTCCTACCTTACAGTTATGTCCGATTTGCACCAGATTATCGATCTTGACCCCGTCTTCGATGACCGTGTCATCGATAGCCCCGCAGTCGATGGTGGTACCCGCACCGATGGACACATCGTCGCCGATTCGTACTCCCCCTAACTGAGCTATCGCCTGCAAATGACCCTTCTCATCCGGGGTATAGCCAAAGCCTGCCGCGCCCAGTACAACCCCCGAATGTACGCTACACCGATCGCCTAACGTCACTTGCGGATAGACGGTAACATTTGGCCACAGGGTAGTTTGTGCTCCGATCACCGATCCATCGCCGATGCTCGTATTGGCTTGAATTTTTGCACCGTCACCGATTATCGCGTTGGCTTCCACCACCACATTCGGGCCGATGAATACCCCTTCGCCGATTCGCGCCGTCGAATCCACAACCGCACTGGGGTGAATGGATGGCTCGAATCCGTCGGCCTGAGGGTCAAAGAGCTGGGACGCCCGAGCAAAGGCAAGATAGGGTTTCGCCACAACCAGTCCCGGACAAGGGCACAGGGCTGCGTCCTCGGCGGTCAAAATCACGGCGGACGCTTTTGTTGTGCCCAAGAACTTACGATAGCTAGCGCTGGATAAATGACTTAGAGCCCCGGTCTCAGCGGATCCAATGCTACCTAGGGTCGTGATCTGAGTTTGATGGGCGTCGCCGGGAGGGGAGGCAAAGGGACCGACTATGTCGGCCCCGATGTGCGCGGCAATATCAGCCAAAGAGCGGGGTTTGCCTTTCATTTCGATACGCTAGCCTGCGTTTTACCACACCTGCTCAGGCCCGACGCATTTCATTGAAATAAGCCGAGGCCCAAAACTGGCAAGCCAGTTGCTTTTTACTCAGCCTGCTCGTTCAGCTTTTCCGTCACACGACGAGAGATGTCGTGTTTGGAGTTGGCGTACTGAACCTGATTGGGAGAAAGGATCAAATCGATTTGGTCGATCTGGATCAAATCGTTAAGCACTTTCTCGTATTTCGGCGCCATGGCCTGAAGAATTTCTTGGCGCTTGTCCTGAACCTGCTTTTGCAGCTTTTGGCTACCAAACTGGATATCGGCCTGCATGCTCTCCAGATCGTTAATGGCTTTGCGGCGCTCGGACTCGCTCATGACCTCACCGTCTTTTTGCAGCTTTGCCTGCAGTGCCTGCATTTCTTCTGCCGCCGCACGCAGTTCATCCTGCTCAGGCTGCATCTCTGCATTGGCGGCGTCGGCTAAGACTTTTGCCTCATCGCTTTCCAAGATCGCCCGAACGGGATCCAAAACGACGATTTTCATCTCCGCGCTGGCAAAAGGTGCTGCCAAAATAAGTGCCACCAACAAGGTGCTGACTTGCTTGTTGAACATTAAAGTCTCCTGAAATTTAACTCATCCTCGAAAGAGCGCGCATTGTAACCCACAATGCGCCTAGAAAGTCTTGCCAAGTTCAAATTGGAAAGTTTCTTCTTCATCAAATATTTTCGTGTTGAACGGCTTCGCTATCGCAAAGGTTAGCGGCCCAAAGCCACTGAGCCAGCTAAGACCAACCCCCGCAGAATACCGCATTTGATCCATGTCGAAGTCGAAGCAGTTTTCGCTGACGTTCGGGCATTTCGTGTTGAAAACGTTACCGGCGTCAACGAAGAAAGCCGGGCGGAACTGTCGATTGTCTTCGACAAAGGGCAGCGGGAAGATGACTTCTGCGGAAAATTCCACCAGCAGGTTGCCGCCGAATGGTTCGCCATAGATTCCGTTATTACCGCGGGTGTTGTAAATAATCGGATTGCCGTTTGCATCCAGCGGCGGCGTACTGCGAGGCCCGAGGGTCGACGTCTCAAAACCTCGAATGGAACCAAAGCCACCGGCAAAGTAATGCTCATAAAACGGCAACGAGGTTGTACTACCGTAGCTGTCCCCGTACCCCAATTCGGTTCTTAGCTTGAGCGTAAAAATATCCGTTAGCGGGAAGTACCGCTCACCGCTGTAACTCACCTTGTAAAACTCAAGGTCACTGCCCGGAACCGACAACACCAATCCCAGCGATTGCTGAGAGCCGCGATCGGCGAATACACCGCGGTTTAGAGTCGAACGTATCCACGACAAGTTGCCCTTAAAGTTAAGAGACTTTGAGCCGTTGCGCCGTATGAACTCCTCTATTTCCTGTGCGGAGGCGAAGCCCTGCTGAAGTTCGGTTTGCTCAACCGTCATACCGAAGTTGATCCGCTGGGTCTCGCCGATGGGGAAACCAAAGTTCACGCCAGCACCGGCGGAGTCCGTGCTGTAGCGGGCGATGTTGCGGGCATCGTAGTCTAGGCGCTGGAAGAATACGTTATACCCACGAGAGATGCCGTCCAGAGTGAAGTAGGGGTCGAAATAACTGAAGTTCACCGACTTTTGATACTCGGAGTAGCTCAGCCCCACCGAGAGCGAGTTGCCGCTACCCTGCAGATTCGACTGCTGGTAGTTCGCGCCCAAAATCAGGCCATAACCCTGAGAGTAGGCCAAGGTGCCCGATATCGCGCCTGAGGGTTGCTCTTCCACGCTGAACTCGACATCAATTTGATCGTCGGTACCCGGCACTTCCGGGGTTTCAACTTCTACCCCTTTAAAGAAACCCAAGCGTTCTAAGCGGACTTTTGACAAGTCGATCTGGGCCGTCGATGCCCAACCACCCTCCATCTGCCGAACCTCACGGCGCAGCACCTGATCCTGAGTCAAGGTGTTGCCGCTGAAACTGATGCGTCTGACGTAGGCACGTTTGCCGGCATCGACAAAAAACTCAATGTCCACGGTATCGTCGTCGTTGAGTTTCGGCACGCCGCTGGCAGTGGCGAACGTGAACCCGCCATTTCCGAGTGCGCCGGTCAGTTGTTCTTCCGTGGCCGTAATTCGCGCTTGAGAGAACGTCTGTCCCGGCGCCACCAGTATTAGACGTTCAAGATCTGCCGCTCGAACATCACCCAACTCACCGACCAGATTTACTTCGTTTACTTGGTAAACCTTGCCCTCTTTCAAAGCGATGGTGATGTAAACCTGCTCGCGATTGGGGGTAATGCTGACCTGAGTAGAGGTTATTTCAAAATCCGCATAACCCCGGTCTTTGTAAAAGGCCTCAATGGTCTCTAAATCTCCCGAGAGCTTCTCGCGCGCGTATTTATCGTCGTTGCGGTAGAAGGAGAGAATGTTGCGGTGTTTCAGTTCCAGCGTATTGAGCAATTCAGCTTCCGCAAAGGCCTCGTTACCAACAAAGTTAATGTGGCTGATGCCTGAGCTAGAGCCCTCTTCCACATTGATTTTAACGTTGACGCGATTTCGCGGTAACTCCTCGATCTCGGTGTCAATGGAAGCACCGTAGCGCCCCTGCGCCACATACTGTCGCTCCAGTTCCAAGCCCATTCGTTCAAGGGTAGCTTGCTTGAAGATCTCTCCTTCCTGCAAACCCTGATCGGCCAGCCCTTCCAATAGCGCCTCGGATTCGATGGCCTTGTTGCCATCAAGTTCAATGGCTTCGATAGCCGGGCGTTCCGCCAGCGTGACAATCAGAACTGAGTCCTCTCGTGCAATTCGAATGTCGTTAAAGTACCCGGAGGCGAACAGCGACCGGGTAATGCTTCTGACCGCCACGTTGTCAATCCGGTCGCCCACGCCAACGGGAATGATGTTGAAAACCGTGCCCGCAGAAACGCGCTGCAGGCCCTGAAGGCGTACGTCGGCGACGACAAACTCTGTCGTTTGATCCAAGTTGTAGGATTGCAGTGATTGGCTGGCCGCTCTGACGTTCACAGCCATCACTAACCCGGCAGCAACCAAACCCCATCCCAAGGTTTTGACTAGGATCGTTGTCCAATGAACCCGCATGTTCAGTTCCACAATGTTAATAAGACCGCTGACAGGAAACCGCTTAGCGTATGCCCAGCCCCCGGATGTAAGGGACGCAAGGTTAAACCTGCGACCTACAACAGTCGAGTCAAATCGTTGTAGGTTACAAAAATCATTACCGCCCCCAGCATGACGATGCCCACCTGCATAACGGCCATTTGCATCCGCTCGGGCAGCGGCTTTCCTCGTAACAGCTCGATACTGGTGAACACCACATGCCCACCGTCCAGCATGGGAATGGGCAGCAAATTCAAGACGCCCAGCGAAACGCTCATGAGCGCCATAATGTTAAGGAAGAACTGCCACCCAACCCGCGCAGAGTCCCCGGCAATTTTGACAATACCTACCGGTCCCACCAGATTTTCGGCCGAGACACTGCCAAAGATCATTTTCTTCATCATGCTCAGGGTCATGACGGTCATATCCCAAGTCTTAACCGCACCAAGCTGCAGCGACTCGAACAATCCGTAACTAACCTTGGCGCGCACCGGGGCAATACCAAGACGCCCTACCTCCTCGCCATTGGCCTGAACGAAGGATTCTGGCACCGCTGTCACAAACAGGCTGCGACCCTGCCGCAGCACTTCAAACTGCAGGGGCCGATTCGGTGAAGCCACAATGTATTCCACCCACTGAGACCAGCGACTGATCGGCTCGCCGTCAACGGCAACAATCCAGTCGCCCTCCTGCAAACCCGCTTCTGCGGCCGCAGAATCGGGTACCACCTGCCCGACAATGCTAAGTCGTGCCGGCCGCAAGCCCAGCGAGCCGAAGAGATCGGGTTCCGCAACACCCCTATGCCAATCGGTGATGGCGACAGACAGTGTCTTGCTTTGGCCGCCGCTCAAATCCACCACATCAAACTCAATGGTCCCGCTTTCACCCAGGCGGTCACCAAGACCCATGGCAATGTCTTGGTAGTTGCGTATTTGCTGCCCGTCCACTGCCAGCACTTCAAAGGGGGACGCTATGGCGGTATCAGCCAGCGCCGACTCGGGCTCTGGAGCATCGAAGGTTGGCGTGAACTGTAATGATCCCACCATGAACAGCGCCGCATAGATCACTATGGCCAAGACAAAATTGGCTGCAGGCCCGGCTAGCGAAATGGCGATGCGCCACAACGGCGACAAATGGGTATAGCCCTTGGCTTCGCTGGGAACCGTGCCTTCCGCCGCCTCGGCGTTAATCAGCGGATCCCTGTCGTCGTACATTTGCACGTAGCCGCCAAAGGGAATCAAGGCCAGCACAAATTCCGTGCCCCGCCGGTCCACCCAGCGCAGCAGCGGCCGGCCAAACCCCACGGAGAAACGGACAACGTGGACTCCGGAGCGCCGGGCGACAATAAAGTGGCCGAATTCATGAAAGACCACAATGACGCCCAGCAACAGCAAAAATGCAAGGGGATACTGCAACCAATCCATCAGGCCAAACTCCAAACCAAGAAGGGCAAGACGGCGATGATGGAATCTATGCGATCCAGCACACCGCCGTGACCCGGTAAAATATCTCCGGAGTCTTTCACTCCCGATACGCGTTTCAACAAACTCTCAAACAAGTCGCCAAAAATTGAAATGATGCTCATGGTCAGGGTCAATCCTATGGCTTCATAGAGCGACAGCGCATCGGCCAAAACCAATGCGGTTACGCAGATTCCCAGCGCCAAACCGATACCACCCAGCGCCCCTTCCCGGGTCTTGCCCGGACTGAGCTTTGGAGCCAAGGCGTTAACACCATAGGCGCGCCCGACAAAAAAGGCCCCGACGTCTGTGGCCGTGGTTAATACGAACATCCAAAACAACCAGAGCTTGCCGTTATCCATTTGCACAAGACTCATCAGGCAAACCCACGCCCCGACCATTAGTAGCCAACCAAGGCCACCAACCAACCAGCGATTGCGGTAAATGTCCGAAAATTTGGGGTGCCAGAACAAGGTTAGGAACCCAACTGCCCAAGTGAGGCAGAGCACAAGGACAAAGTCTTGCCAAAGCGCCTGCTGGAATAACAGCAATGCCCCGACGATAACCGCTCCGGCCACATAAAGCAGTCGCTGGCTTTTGGACACAAGACCAGAAAACACCGCCCACTCATAGGCGCCTACAGAGGCCGCCACGGCAAACACAGAACCAAAAAGCCATAGCGGCGCAGCAAAGATTGTTAGCACGGTCAGTGCCGCCAGTCCAAGTGCTGTATAGACTCGATTGCGCAACATGTTTTTAGCGCCGACCAAAACGGCGGGTGCGTTGAGAGTAAGTTTCAACAGCCCCGCGCAGCTCTTCCTCACCGAAGTCCGGCCAGTGAGTTTCGGTAAAGTAAAGCTCGGTGTACGCCAGATCCCACAGCAAAAAGTTGCTGATACGGTAGTCTCCGCCGGTTCGAATTAAAAGATCCGGTTCTGGCAGCTTTCCTAGACTCATGGCGCTGGCGAACATGGCCTCATCCACCTGTTCAGGCGCCAGCACACCGCTGGCCACCTGATGCGCTATTTGTTTAGCCGCGTTGACAATATCCCATCGGCCGCCAAAGTTTACGGCGACAGACAGATTCAAACGGGTGTTGCCTGCGGTCTTGGCCTCACACTCAAGCATCATGCGCTGAATATCAGGGGCAAACTGTTCACGCTCCCCAATTACCCGCAGGTTCACCCCCTGCCGGTGCAGGTAGTCTATTTCCGTTTTCATCACATGGCGCATCAGGTCCATTAGCAATCCGACTTCGGCGCTGGGGCGATGCCAGTTTTCAGTGCTAAAGGCAAAGACCGTAAGACTCTTCACACCCATTTGCGCACAGGCTTCGGCCACCGGGCGGAGCCGCTTCGCGCCGGCTCGATGACCCGCCGCGCCGGGCAGCCTGCGTTCGCCGGCCCATCGATGGTTACCATCCATGATGATTGCCACATGTTCTGGGACGATATCGTCTGAATCATTGACCAAGGGTGCCACTGCGTCAGAGCTAACAATGCCCTCGGGCGCAGTGGCAGAACGGGACTTAGACTTTCCGGGTAACTCCATGCATCAATCCGTGGTGTTAGGGTGACTGGAAAACGTGGCGCTGATCGACGCGTCCTTATATTGCCGCAAGTTCTCTCGGAAACGCCCTATATTTCCATCAACTCGGCTTCCTTGGCGGCAAGCGCACTGTCCACCTGAGCGATCCGGCGATCTGTGTGTTCTTGGACTCGGTCCTCGCCGCGCCGGGCCTCATCTTCGGAGGCTTCTTTTTCCTTTACCAGTTCACGAATATCGGCAATGGCATCGCGTCGAATGTTGCGTATGGAGATGCGGCTGTTCTCCGCTTCGGCCTTGGCCTGCTTAGCCAAATCCCGGCGGTTTTCCTCCGTTAGCGGCGGCAAGGGAATACGAACTACCTCTCCATTGTTGACGGGCGTTATGCCCAACTCGCTGCGCAAGATGGCTTTTTCGATTTCAACAACCAGGGGTCGCTCCCACGGCGCCAACAATAAGGTTCTCGCATCTTCCACTGACACTGACGCAACTTGGTTCAAAGGCGTCGCAACGCCGTAGTAATCTACGGTAATACCGTCCAACAGCGCTGGATTAGCTCGACCCGTTCGGATCTTGCCAAAGGTATTTGCCAGAGCGTCTAGGGTCTTGCCCATGCGCTCGTCTGCGTCTTCTAAAATTTCGTCAATCACGACATTCCCTTGTTGTGCCCTCTCTGGCTGCCGATCATAGGCAGTCCGTCTGCCCAGTTCCAGTGATAGCTGTGGATCGTCTCAACGCTTTGACGCAATAAGAGCTTTCAAATTGGCGTGGATTCTGTGCGGGCGAAAGCAACCCGGGGCCTAGTTAGTGATTCGGGTACCGACATCAGCGCCCTGACTAATCGCTACCAAGGCGCCATCTGCACCGACATCGAAAACCACTACCGGCATTTGATGATCCCGGCATAGCACCATGGCGGTGAGGTCCATTACCCCGAGTTGCTTGGCTAGCACGTCATCAAAACTGATCGTGGCGTAACGCTGCGCCTGCGGATCTTCCTTTGGATCGGCGCTATAAACGCCATCCACATTAGTCGCCTTGAGCACAGCGTCGGCTTTGAGCTCGATGCCGCGCAAACAAGCCGCTGTATCCGTTGTAAACAGCGGATTGCCGGTACCGCCGCTGAGCAGAGCCACCTGACCCCGATGCATGTTCGCCAGTACCTGATCACGCTCGTAGGCAGGCGCGATGCCCGGTATGCCGGTAGCTGCGTAAACTTGATTGCCGATACCTTCACGGGTGAGGAAGTCACCCAAGGCCAGAGCATTCATAATGGTCGCAAGCGTACCCATACGGTCGCCAACCACACGGTCCATTCCCGCCTGTGCAAGCGCGGCGCCCCGGAACAGGTTGCCCCCGCCAAGGACAACGCCAAGTTCGATGCCCGCCTCTACCGCCTGCTTTATCTGGCGGCAAAAATGCCCCAAAACAGCGGGATCAATGCCCTGACCGGATTCACCGCCCAAGGCTTCGCCACTGAGTTTAAGGAGCAATCGCGGCAACTGCTGCTACTCGTTACCCGCCAGCTGGGCCGCAACCTCGGCAGCGAAGTCTTCTTCCGCCACTTCAATCCCTTCACCCACTTCGTAGCGGACGAATTGCAGCACTTCGGTGTTGGCCTGCTTCACCAAGGCGCCCACCTTGGTGTTGCCGTCTTTCACAAAAGGCTGGTCAAGCAAGCTAACTTCAGCCAGGTATTTTTTGACGCGCCCTTCTACCATCTTCACGATGATCTCTTCGGGCTTGCCGCTGTCTTGAGCCTGGGACATGTAGATCTCACGCTCTTTTTCCAGCACATCAGCGGATACGTCTTCGCTTTTCACAACCATTGGGTTGATCGCGACAACGTGCATTGCCAAATCCCGGCCCAGTTCGTCTGACTTGCTCGCCAGCTGGACAATGGCGCCTCGGCGCTGATCGCCGTGCATGTAATAGCTCAGGCCGCCTTCGGCAGACTCTACAACTTGGCCGCGACGAATCGTCATATTCTCGCC
>JAYNPH010000061.1:0-2703 GCA_038113685.1 Gammaproteobacteria bacterium | reverse complement strand
GGTTTCACGCTCTGCATTTAGCGATTCTGTGACGGCGGCGATATCGCCCTCATCAAACAGCGTCTGAGCAACCTTGCTGACAAAGGCCACGAATTTTTCGTTCTTCGCGGCGAAGTCGGTTTCGATGTTAACTTCGACCATGGCCATTCGGGTGCCGTCATCGGCAACCTTGACTCCCAACAAGCCGTTGGCGGCTGTCCGCCCAGCTTTCTTGGCCGCCTTAAGGGAGCTTTTCTTGCGCAGATCTTCGATGGCTTTGTCCATATCGCCGTCGGCTTCTGCCAGAGCCTTTTTGCAATCCATCATGCCCAAGCCTGTTCGCTCGCGCAGTTCTTTGACCATTGCTGCTGAAATTGCCATGTCTTACTCCTTGTCAGCGTCGGCGGCAGGCTCGGCTGCCGCTTCCGCTGATTTTGCTTCGTCTTCGGCGGCCAGCGCTTCATTCAAGCTCGCCGCTACACCCTCAGAAATTTCCGCCGTCGGCGCCGCGGTTTCCTGAACTTCCACGAACTCGTCAGGGTCCACATCTGTAGCAACATTCGCCTTGCCCTCGGCAACGGCATCTGCCACCGCGGACACGTACAGTCGAATGGCGCGAATGGCATCATCGTTACCGGGAATCACATAATCCACGCCGGCTGGATCGCTGTTGGTATCGACCACGCCAAACACTGGGATGCCGAGTTTGTTGGCTTCGGTAATTGCAATGTGCTCGTGTTGAACGTCTACGACGAATAAAGCATCGGGCAGACCGCCCATTTCCTTGATTCCGCCAAGGCTGCTTTGCAGCTTGTTCATCATTCGTGTGCGCAGAAGGGCCTCTTTCTTCGACAACAAATCGAAAGTGCCGTCTTGGCTCTGGGTCTCTAAATCGATCAGTCGTTTGATGGACTGGCGAATGGTCTTGTAGTTGGTGAGCATGCCGCCCAACCAACGCTGGTCTACGTAGGGCATTCCTACCCGCGCCGCTTGCTCGGCAACAACCTTGGCGGCCGCCCGCTTGGTTCCAACGAACATGATTTTCTTGCCCTTGGAGGCCATGTTGCGCATCTCAATCAGCGCTTCATTGAATGCCGGTAGGGTCTTTTCAAGATTGATGATATGAATCTTGTTTCTGGCGCCAAAGATGAATGGGGCCATTTTAGGGTTCCAGAATCGGGTCTGGTGGCCAAAGTGCACGCCGGCGGCCAGCATGTCTCGCATACTTACAGTCATTTTTTTATCTCCGGGTTAACGATTTGCTCTGCTTCCCAAGTTCCAACATCGAAATTTTCTGTGAAAATCTCTCAGCACCCGGGAACCTGTGTCGAAGCAGGCAATTTTTTATCGGTCTCGATTTGTCTATACTGCGCCGCTTAGTGAATTTCACTCCACTGCGGAGCCTTTTCGCTCTATCGCATACGTCGCTGGGACAACGAAACCTGGTTAAAACGCCGAATCTCGGAACCTCCGACATTCGCGCGGCGCGATTTATACCACAAACGACTTTCTGAGATAAACGGATTTTATAATGACAGCGCGTATCAAAGACGAAACAGATTTACTCGGAATGCGCGCTGCGGGGCGAGCTGCAGCATCTGTGCTGGAAATGATCGGCCAGCATGTGCAGGTGGGTGTCACCACCGATGAGCTGAATCAGATCTGTCACGACTTCATAGTGGACCAACTGGGCTGCATCCCTGCGCCCTTAAATTACGGTGGCGGCGGCGGCCAGATGCCCTTCCCCAAGTCCATTTGCACCAGCGTTAATCATGTGGTTTGCCACGGCATCCCGAGTCCTGCCAAGAAACTTAAAAACGGCGACGCAATCAACATTGATATCACCGTCATTAAGGATGGCTATCACGGAGACACCAGCAAAATGTTCTTTGCCGGTGAGCCGTCGGTGCTCGCCAAACGGCTGAGTAAAATCACTCAAGAGTGCATGTACAAAGGTATTGAGCAAGTGCGGCCCGGTGCTCGGCTGGGCGACATCGGTTATGCCATCCAGCGCCATGCCGAAAGCCATCATTTTAGCGTTGTACGCGAGTTTTGCGGTCACGGGATCGCCAAGGTCTTCCACGACGATCCTCAGGTACTTCACTATGGCCGTCCGGGCACCGGCGTGGTTCTGGAAGAAGGAATGTCTTTCACCATCGAACCGATGATCAACGCAGGCAAGCGACAGATTAAGATTCTGCCCGATCAATGGACAGCCGTGACCAAAGATCACAAGCTGTCCGCCCAATGGGAGCATACGTTGATGGTTACCGCCGACGGCTTCGAGATTTTCACGCTGCGAGACGAGGAAAACTTTGGCTAACGCAATCGGCTTTGGCTGCAAGGCATGCTTCGGGGCATTCAGCGTATTCGCCCCCAGCGGAGCCTGCCGATGAAACTAGGGTCATCGGTAATTCAACGACGGGAGGCCCTCGCCGATGCACTGAGCGCCCTCGAGACAAGATACTGGAACGACGAGCCCATCGAAGATCTGGTTGCCGGACTCACGCAGACCTTCGATACCCTGCTTGGGGAAATTTGGCGGCAACATTTTCCCAACACCGATGGATGCGCTCTATACGCTGTGGGCGGCTATGGCCGCTCGGAGCTCCACCCTGGCTCAGACATTGATATTTTGGTGTTGGCCGATAAGCCCGATAAACACCGCACCGCCATTGAAGATTTTTTGCGGGACGTCTTTGACCTAAACGTCGAGGTTGGCCA
>JAYNPH010000060.1:0-13448 GCA_038113685.1 Gammaproteobacteria bacterium | reverse complement strand
GCGCATGGGGCTGTAGGAAGCGTCTAAGCGCAGAACTCCGATGGAGCGGGTTTCATCCTCCGCTTCTACTTGAGAGTCCACCGGCACGTAGCCTCGACCACGGGTAACTCGGGCTTCAATGCGAATTGACCCTTTATCGTTCAAGTTGCACACCACATGGTCAGGATTTGCGATTTCGATGTCTTCGGTTAGCTGAAAGTCACCGGCTACCACTGCGCCCGCACCGTCCTTGCTCAGCGTAATAACGCCCTCATCTTGGTTGTGCATGACGATGCTGATGTCTTTGAGGTTCAGCAGAATGTCGATGACATCCTCTTGAACACCTTCCATGGTGCTGTACTCGTGCAGCACGCCATCGATTTGCACTTCGGTGATTGCGCAACCGGGCATAGAGGACAGCAGAATCCTGCGTAGGGTATTGCCAAGCGTGTGGCCAAACCCGCGCTCTAAGGGCTCTAGGGTAACCTTGGCTCGAAAAGGGCTATCCGATTGAACTTCAATTTGTTGCGGTGTCAGAAAATCGTTAACCAGCTGTGACATAAATTGTCTCCCACGAACGCCGTAACCGGCGAAATGAAAATTACTTAGAGTAAAGCTCTACAATGAGGTTTTCGTTGATTTCCGCTGGCAGCTCTTCGCGGTCGGGAAGACGCTTGAAGGTGCCCTCCATTTTTTCAGCGCTTACATCTACCCAGTCAACCTGACCACGCTGAGACGCAAGCTGCAGCGCCGCTTGAATACGCAGCTGAGCCCGGGATTTTTCTGTAACAGCCACGATGTCATCTGGCTTCACTTGGTATGAAGCGATATTCACAACGCCGCCGTTGACCGTAATCGACTTATGCGAAACAAGTTGACGGCTTTCTGCGCGGGTTGAACCAAAGCCCATGCGATATACAACATTGTCCAAACGACTTTCGAGCAACTTCAGCAAATTCTCGCCGGTAGCACCTTTCTTTCGATCGGCCGTCTTGTAGTAGTTACGGAACTGCTTTTCCAGCACGCCATAAATTCGGCGAACCTTCTGCTTTTCGCGTAATTGGACCGCGTAATCTGACAGGCGGCCTCGACGGATGCCGTGCTGTCCCGGCGCATTGTCGATCTTGCACTTGGAGTCGATGGGGCGTACGCCGCTCTTTAAGAAAAGATCGGTGCCTTCTCGACGGCTAAGTTTGAGTTTTGGTCCTAAATAACGGGCCATACCTGTTTCTCCGTATGTATTCTTTGTGCCGTAGGCCGAACGCTATACGCGGCGGCGCTTGGGCGGACGACAACCATTGTGTGGAATGGGGGTAACGTCAGCGATGCTGTTGATTTTCAGACGAGCAGAGTTGATTGCGCGCACGGCTGAGTCTCGTCCCGTGCCCGGGCCCTTCACAAATACGTCAACACTCTTCATACCAAATTCAACAGCGACGTTGCTGGCTCGCTCAGCGGCCACCTGGGCTGCAAAGGGCGTGCTTTTTCGCGAACCGCGAAAGCCTGATCCACCGGAAGTCGCCCAGCTCAGCGCGTTGCCTTGCCGATCTGTAATCGTAATGATCGTGTTGTTAAAAGACGCGTGAATGTGGGCCAGCCCATCAACTACCACGCGTTTCGCTTTTTTCTTCTCTGCCATATCTACTTATCCTGCTTCATTCACCCCGACTGCTACGCTCGGGCTGTTGCAAAATGCTACTTGCGGATGGGTCGACGCGGCCCTTTACGGGTACGCGCGTTGGTTCTCGTACGCTGACCGTGCACGGGCAGGTGTCGGCGATGACGCATGCCACGATAACAACCTAAGTCCATCAATCGCTTGATGTTCATCGAGTTTTCTCGACGCAGATCGCCTTCTACAGTGCACTTGGCGACTTCGTTTCGAATCGCGTCCAAGCTGGCTTCATCAAGCTCGCCAATTTTTTCATCGGGTTTAACGCCCGCGGCATCACAGATTTTTTCTGCAGTGGTTGACCCAATACCAAATATATAGGTCAACGAAACCCGCGCGTGTTTGTTATCCGGGATGTTTATTCCGGCAATACGTGCCATCTATTCGCTCCGTCTTACACTTGAAGTCATAACCGCCAACTAACCTTGACGTTGCTTATGACGAGGTTCAGCACTACAAATCACCCGCACCACACCGTGACGCTTGACGATTTTGCAGTTCCGACAAATTTTCTTTACTGATGCTCTAACTTTCATAGTCCTAACCTGTACTGGCGCTTAACGCCGCTTCCCATAGTTTTGTAGCTTGGATTTCTCCATGAGCTTGGCGTATTGACTGCTCATCAAATGCGATTGCACCTGCGCCATAAAGTCCATGGCCACTACGACAACGATCAGCACCGCCGTGCCGCCTAGCTGGAACGAGGTATCAAAGAAGACCACCATAAATTCCGGCAACAAACAGACTAAGGTCACATAAGACGCGCCGAATACCGTAAGGCGCGTGATGACATCGTCGATGTATTTCGAGGTTTGAGCTCCAGGCCGGATACCGGGCACGTAGGCGCCTTGACGTTTCAGATTGTCGGCTACGTCCTTAGGATCAAACATGATTGCGGTGTAGAAAAAACTGAAAAATATGATGCCTGCTGCGAACATCATGATGTAAAGCGGCTGTCCGGGGGATAGAACCAAGGCCACTTGCTGCAGCACGCCCATACCGGGATTGGACCCAAACCAACTGGCCATGGATGCTGGGGCCAAAAGCAGGCTGGATGCGAAGATCGCCGGAATAACGCCTGCCATATTGATCTTCAGAGGTAGATGGCTGCTTTGCGCCTGCATCATACGACGGCCTTGCTGCCGCTTGGCGTAATTGACCGTGATACGCCGTTGGCCGCGCTCTACGCGCACAACGAACCAGACAACGCCTACCGCCAGAGCCGCCATCGCGAGCAGCGCGATGATGTTGATATTGCCCAGTCGCGCCGCTTCAAACATCTGGCCAATGGCTGCTGGGAAGCCGGACACAATACCCGAAAAGATCAGCAAGGAAATTCCATTGCCTACACCACGCTCGGTAATTTGCTCTCCAAGCCACATCATAAAGATGGAGCCTGTTACCAAGGTCAGCGCGGCGACGAACAAGAAACTGGGGCCGGGATCGAAAGCGAGCCCTTGATTTCCAAGAGTGACCGCTAGGGACGTACCTTGGATAAAGGCAATACCCAGGGTGAGATAGCGAGTTGCCTTTGTGATCTTGCGGCGGCCGCTTTCGCCCTCTTTCCGCCATTGCTGGAACTGGGGCCACATCATGGTCAGCAAATTCATGATAATGCTGGCCGTGATGTAGGGAATCACGCCGAGGGCCAAAATACTCATACGTTCCCAAGCACCGCCGGAGAACATGTTAAACAGCTCTAAAATGCCGCCCTGGTTCTGATTAAACAGCGCCTGTAACTGACCGGGGTCGATGCCGGGCACTGGTATGTGGGTGCCAATTCGGTAAACCAGCAGCGCAAACAAGACGAACAGAAGCCGGCTGCGGAGTTCAGCGACCCCGGCCTGATTTCCTGCCAACTGATTGGCGATGTCTTCTTGGTTACGTGACATGGTTTTCTATTTTCTTACTCGTGATTCCGTTTCTTGATCTTGCTTTTGCAACAACAGCCGGGCGCTAACGCGACCCTATTCCGCCGCTTTCTCTTTCTTGACCAAACGACCCTTAGGCGCCACCGGCACATCAATTACTTGACCGCCCGCGGCTTCGATTGCCGCTCGAGCACCCTTGGTTACAGCTACGCTCGCATCCTCTATCTTTAAGGCCTTGCCGACCTCACCTGAGAGCATGATACGTGCGCGTTTTTTATCTTTACGCACAACGTTGGCCGCCTTCAGCGTTTCTAGGCTGACCAAATCGTCTTCGACCTTGTTCAACTCGCTTAGGCGCACTTCTGCGGTACCCATACCGATGCGCGAGCGAAAACCGAACTTGGGAATACGCATTTGCAACGGCAACTGACCACCTTCGAATCCGGGGCGTACACCGCCACCAGAACGAGCCTTTTGTCCCTTCTGCCCGCGCGCTGCAGTTTTACCAAAGCCTGAGCTTTGTCCGCGCCCAACGCGACGCTTCGCTTTCTTACTTCCCGCTGCCGGGTGCAGATCATTCAGTTGCATTAACCTTCTCCCTCAACTCGCACCATGTAATAGATGCGGTTGATCATGCCCCGAACCGAGGGGGTGTCTTCTAACGTAACGGTGTGTCCAATGCGACGCAGGCCAAGACCAGCAACACAGGCCTTATGATTTTTCAGGCGGCCGATTGGGCTCTTTGTCAGGGTCACAGTTACTGTCTTGTCACTCATCTGGCTTTCCTTGATGCCTCCGCGATGCAGAGGGCCTTAAAAATAATCTCCAGCGCCTCGGCCATTGGCTAGGCGACGATGGAATCCACGTCCTTGCCGCGTTTCTCAGCCACTCGGGTTGGCGACTTGGTGCCAACCAGAGCCTTAAACGTTGCTCGCACGACGTTTACCGGATTGGTAGAGCCATAGCACTTGGCCAATACGTTTTGCACGCCCGCAGCTTCTAACACGGCTCGCATGGCGCCACCGGCGATAACGCCAGTACCTTCTGAGGCCGGCTGCATATATACCTTTGACGCTGAATGCCGTGCGGAAGTGGCGTACCACAGGGTGTCGCCGTTAAGGTCGATGTCCACCATGTTGCGGCGGTCAGCTTCCATGGCTTTTTGGATTGCCGTAGGCACTTCTCTGGCCTTGCCGCGTCCAAAGCCAACCCGGCCGTTGCCGTCGCCGACAACCGTTAGGGCGGTGAAACCAAAAATACGACCGCCTTTTACCACCTTGGCTACGCGGTTCACTTGGACCAGTTTTTCGACTAGCCCTTCTTCTCGAATCTCTTCCGAATATGCCATTTAAAACTCCAATCCACCTTCACGGGCTGCGTCAGCAAGAGCCTTGACCCGGCCATGGTATTTATATCCTGAACGATCAAAGGCGACCGACGTGACGCCTTGAGCCTTCGCGCGCTCGGCAATGAGGGCGCCAACCTTGGCTGCGGTATCAACATTGCCGGTACTACCTGACCGCAAGTCAGCATCTAAGGTGCTTGCTTGGGCCACAATGGTTCCGCCGTCCGGCGAGATAACCTGAGCGTAGATATGCCTGGGCGTACGACAAACCGATAGGCGTGTTGCACCCAACTCACGCATCTTCATGCGGCTGCGGCGCGCTCTTCTCAGTCTGCTTACTTTCTTTTCGTTCATCGTTCTTTTCTTAACCTGATCTGTTTTGATCCGTTTATTCTTTCGAGACGTTAGCGATGCGTTGAAGCGTTTACTTCTTCTTAGCTTCCTTACGCTTCACGTACTCACCTGCATATCGAACACCCTTGCCCTTGTAGGGCTCGGGTGGCCGAAAGCTTCGAATTTCTGCACAAACCTGTCCAACCCGCTGCTTATCAACACCGGTGATTACAATCTCCGTTTGGCTCGGTGTTTCAGCACTAATACCTTCGGGCAGGTTGTATTCAACAGGGTGCGAAAAGCCCAACTGCATGGTCAGTTTCTTTCCTTGCGCCTGGGCACGATAACCAACGCCCTGCAGCTCCAGTCGCTTTTCAAATCCTTCGGATACGCCAGTCACCATGTTTTGCACAAAGGCACGCATGGTTCCCGCCATGGCCTTGGCACCACGATCTTCGTCCTTGGCGCTTACTTTCAGCTCGCCCTCTTCTTGCACAAGCGCGACTGAATCATGAATGGCAAATTCCATCTGGCCCTTGGCGCCTTTCACCGATATATCTTGGCCGTTGAGCTTCACCTCAACGCCAGACGGCAGGGCTACGGGGCTGTTAGCTACGCGAGACATTGCGTTCTCCTAAAATACCGTGCAGAGCACTTCGCCGCCGATGCCTTGAGCACGTGCAGCCTTGTCCGTCATCACACCGCGGTTGGTGCTGACAATGGCTACGCCAAGTCCGCCCCGCACCTTGGGGATGTCATTACTTTCTTTATATATGCGCAAACCGGGACGGCTAACTCGAGCGATCTCTTCGATTACCGGTCCGCCATTGTGGTACTTCAGCGCTACCGTAATCGTGGCTTTCACCTCGTCGGTGACCGTATACCCTTCGATAAAACCTTCGCTTACCAGCACGTCTAGAATCGCGCACTTGGCCTTGGAATGTGGCATTTGCACGTCAACATGACCTGCCATCTGCGCATTACGCATACGGGTTAACAGGTCTGCTATGGGATCTTGCATCGTCATGTTTTTTACCTACCAACTCGCCTTGACCAGTCCGGGCACATCACCACGCATAGCAGCTTCACGAAGCATGTTGCGCGAGAGTCCGAACTTTCTATATACACCGTGTGGCCGTCCTGTCAGGCCGCAGCGTCGCTGGCGACGCGCTCGGCTTGCATCACGTGGCTGAGCCTGCAACTTCAACTGAGCGTCCCAACGTTCTTCATCGCTAACGTTGCGGTCAGCAATGATTGCACGCAGCGCGTCTCGCTTGGCGCCGTACTTTTCACGAGCACGGGTACGCTTCTTTTCTCTCTCGATCATGGATCGCTTAGCCATTCTTCGCCTCTTATCCTATGTGCGGAAGGGGAACTTGAACGCTTTGAGCAATTCAAGAGCCGCTTCGTTAGTTTGGGCTGACGTCGTTATGCAGATGTCCATACCCCGAATCTTGTCAATTTTGTCGTAGTCAATTTCAGCAAATACGATTTGCTCGGTAATACCCATGCTGAAGTTACCCCGACCATCAAACGCCTTTGGGTTCAGACCGCGAAAGTCTCTAATCCGCGGAATCGCAATGTCTACCAAGCGCTCTAAGAAGTCGTACATACGCTCCTTACGCAGAGTGACCTTGCAGCCGATGGGATACCCTTCACGGATTTTGAAGCCCGCTTCTGATTTGCGCGCCAGGCAGACAACCGGCTGCTGACCCGCTATCGCGGTCATATCCGTTACCGCGGCTTCCATGACCTTACGATCGGCAATGGCTTCTCCAACGCCCATGTTCAGGGTCACCTTGGTGATTTTGGGCACTGCCATTGGATTGGCGATTCCCAGATCCTTCTGCAGCTGCGGCCGTATCTCGTTACGGTAGTGTTCGTATAATTTACCCATCGTTAGTCATCAATCTCTTTGCCGTTTGACTTGAAGACACGAACTTTCCGTCCTTCTTCGATTTTCAGGCCCACGCGGTCGGCCTTTTCTTCTTCGTGATTCCAGATCGCCACGTTGGACGCTTGAATCGGAGCTTCCTGAGGCACGATTCCGCCTTGGTCGCCTGTGTTCGGATTTGGTCTTTTGTGCTTTTTAACCATGTTGATGCCCGCAACCATCAAGCGCCCGTCTTTCAACACTCGCAGCACTTCGCCGCGACGCCCTTTATCACGACCAGCGATCACGACCACTTCGTCATTTTTTTTGATCTTTAACATGCCGACTTTCTCTTCCGAATCCTTTGTTTCAACAACCGCTGCCGGTGTCTGTGCACCGAAACGCCGTTTGCTTATAAAACCTCTGGCGCCAATGACACGATGCGCATAAACCGCTCTGAGCGCAGCTCTCGAGTAACGGGGCCAAAAATACGCGTTCCTATGGGCTGCTTGTTGGCGTTGAGCAACACAGCGGCATTTTGATCGAACTTGATCAACGAGCCGTCTTGACGTCGGACGCCTTTACGCGTGCGCACGACAACGGCGTCCATAACCTGACCCTTTCGGACTCGACCTCGGGGTATCGCTTCCTTGACGGTCACTTTAATGATGTCGCCAATACCGGCGTAGCGACGGTGACTGCCGCCTAACACCTTGATGCACTGAACTTTTCGCGCACCGCTGTTATCGGCAATCTCCAGCATTGTTTCTGTCTGAATCATGGTTCTTTAGACTCCAGTGGACCGAACGTCGATGCTTTGCAGAGTCCAAGTCTTTGTCTTGGAAAGCGGGCGGCACTCAACCACCGTGACGGTGTCGCCGACGTTGCAATCATTGTTTTCGTCATGGGCGTGAATCTTTGAAGACTTACGCACGAACTTGCCGTATACCGGATGCTTCACCCGACGCTCTACTTTGACGGTGATGCTTTTTTCCATGCGATCACTGACCACCACGCCCGAAACAGCGCGCGGGTTTTTAGCCTTAACCTCTTGGGCATCAGACATTTGCAGTCTCCTTCATCACAGTCTTGACGCGAGCAATATCGCGGCGCACTTCTTTCAGCAAATGCGTCTGGCCCAGCTGACCGCTGGCGCGCTGCATACGCAGTGAAAAATGCTCGCGCTGTAGACGCAAAATCTCAGCCTTAAGCTCGTCGTTACTCTTTTCTCGAATCTCTTGGACCTTCATTACATTGCCGTCCGTTTCACAAATACGGTTTTAAAGGGCAGCTTGGCTGCGGCTAGGCTTAACGCTTCGCGGGCCACGTCTTCTGGCACGCCTTGCATCTCGTACAGCACCTTGCCCGGCTGGATCAACGCCACCCAGTACTCCACGTTACCCTTACCCTTACCCTGTCGAACCTCGAGAGGCTTGCTGGTTATCGGCTTATCGGGAAAGACGCGAATCCAAATTTTTCCACCACGTCGGATGCGACGGGTCATGGCACTACGACCGGCTTCAATTTGACGCGCGGTCATACGCCCACGACCAACGGCTTTGAGGCCAAACTCGCCAAAGCTGACCTTGGAGCCACGCAATGCCAAACCGCGGTTGCGGCCCTTGTGCATCTTTCTAAATTTCGTTCTTTTCGGCTGTAACATGTTCGTTCTTAACTATTTGGTGCTAATCGCATTGGCCGCCGCTGTCACACCGCTGGCCAAGTTATCCGATCTCTTATTACCCTTGGGACGCTGCCTCTGGGGTGTTAGACCCGATGACCTCTCCTTTAAATATCCAGACCTTGATCCCCAGAATTCCGTAGGTGGTCTCTGCTTCAAACGTTGCGTAATCGATGTCCGCACGCAGGGTGTGCAAAGGCACTCGACCCTCGTGATACACCTCGGAGCGAGCTATCTCGGCGCCGCCCAAACGACCCGCTACCCGCACCTTGATGCCTTCGGCACCAAGACGCATGGCGTTTTGAATTACCCGGCGCATGGCTCGACGAAACTGAACCCGGCGCTCCAACTGCTGAGCAACGTTTTGCGCCACCAAGACTGCGTCTAATTCGGGCTTTCGAATTTCTTCAATGTTGATGTGCACTGGTACACCCATGCGCTTGGTCAGCTCTTTACGCAACTTGTCTACGTCTTCGCCTTTCTTGCCAATCACGATGCCCGGGCGCGCCGTATGGATAGTTACTCGAGCGGTCTGAGCCGGACGAGCTATCTCGATTCGACCAACAGAGGCGTCAGCTAACTTCTCTCGCAGGTACTGCCTTACTTCCAAATCGTTCAGCAGGTACTCGGCGTAATGCTTTTTGTCGGCAAACCAGACAGATGTGTGGTCCTTGACGATGCCAAGGCGAATACCGGTTGGATGTACTTTTTGACCCATACTGTTCTCTTATTCCGTATCCGAAACCGTCACGGTGATGTGACAGCTGCGCTTTAAAATTCGATCTGCCCGTCCCTTAGCGCGAGGGCGAATCCGCTTCATGGTCATGCCTTCATTCACGTAAATCTCGGAAATCCTCAGATCATCTACGTCAACGCCTTCGTTGTGCTCAGCGTTGGCTATGGCTGATTCAACGGTCTTCTTAACTAAAACGGCGCCTTTTTTTGTGCTGAAGTTAAGGATGTCCAGGGCATCGGCCACTGGCTTGCCACGAACTTGGTCTGCTACCAGACGCACTTTCTGTGGCGAAATTTGTAAGCGTTTAGCTATGGCACTGACTTGCATCGTCTTCCTCTACTCTTTCGCCGCGTTAGCGCTTGGCTTTTTTGTCTGCCGCGTGACCGCGATAGGTTCGGGTAGGCGCAAATTCGCCCAATTTGTGACCAACCATGTCTTCGTTAATAACAACCGGGACATGCTGGCGGCCGTTGTATATGGCAATGGTTAGACCAACCATTTCCGGCATAACCATGGAGCGGCGCGACCACGTCTTGATCGGGCGGCGCTCATTGTTCTCAACCGCTTTTTCGACCTTCTTCAACAGATGGGTGTCGACGAAGGGTCCTTTAAATAAAGATCTAGGCACTTATCGTTCTCCTGTGACGCTGTTTAGCGCTTACCGCGACGACGAACGATAAGATCGTCTGTGCGTTTGTTCTTGCGGGTTTTGTGTCCCTTAGTTGGAACACCCCATGGCGTAACCGGGTGACGACCGCCTGAGGTTTTACCCTCACCACCGCCGTGCGGGTGATCGACTGGGTTCATCGCCACACCGCGAACGGTAGGACGAACACCACGCCAGCGCTTCGCACCAGCCTTGCCCAGAGATCGCAAACTGTGTTCGCTGTTACCGACTTCCCCTAACGTGGCGCGGCACTCGCTTAGCACGCGGCGCATTTCGCCAGAACGCATACGCAACGTGGCGTAGGCACCTTCGCGCGCTACCAACTGGCAAGACCCACCGGCGCTGCGCACCATCTGGGCTCCCTTACCGGGCTTGAGCTCAACACAATGAATCACACTACCCACCGGGATATTCCGCAAAGCCAAGGTATTACCTGCTTTGATAGGAGACGTCGGCCCGCTCATGATGGGATCACCTGCGTGTACACCCTTGGGGGCAATGATGTATCGGCGCTCTCCGTCGGCGTACTTCAATAGCGCGATGTTCGCCGTGCGATTCGGGTCGTATTCCAGACGCTCAACAACGGCGGGGATTCCGTCTTTGTTGCGCTTCCAATCGATGATTCGGTAATGCTGCTTGTGACCGCCACCACGATGACGCGTGGTGATACGGCCTGCATTGTTACGACCGCCCGTCTTCTTTTGCGCGGTCGTTAGGGCTTTGTGGGGCGCCCCTTTGTGCAGCTCTGAATCAACAACCTTGACGACAAAGCGTCGTCCCGGCGAAGTTGGTTTTGTCTTTACAACAGCCATGCCTTAACCCTTATTCCGCCACCATGTAGTCGAGCTCTTGGCCCGCAGCTACAGTGACGTATGCTTTTTTCCAATTCTTTTTGCGCGACATGCCTCGCGCAGTGCGCTTGAGCTTGCCTTTCACGTTAGCTGTCGTGACCTTAGTCACAGAGACACTAAAAATGCTTTCGACAGCTGCACGAATTTCTGTTTTCGTCGCATCCGGGGCCACCTTGAAGGCGTACTGATTTGCCAACTCGCCCTGAACGGCTACCTTTTCCGTTATGTGAGGCTCGCGCAGCACCGTGAAGATTCGCTCTTGATTCATGCCAGCACCCCTTCCAATTTCTTCAGCGCGGGAACCGTGATCAGCACCTTTTCGTAGCTAATCAGGCTGACTGGATCCAAGCCGTCCACATCACGTACGTCGATACCCTTGACGTTGCGCGCAGCCAAAAACAGGTTCTGATCCACGTCTTCGGTGACGATGAGGGCTCCGGCAATGTCCAGCTCTTTTAGCTTGCCAACCAAGGCCTTGGTCTTTGGCGCCTCAACGGAAAACGACTCGATGGCTACTAGGCGTTCTTGCCGAATAAGCTCAGAGACGATGCACTGAAGCGCACCGCGATACATTTTGCGGTTAACTTTTGTGGAATGATCTTGGGGCTGGGCAGCAAAGGTTACGCCGCCGGAACGCCAGATGGGGGAACGCGTGGTACCGGCACGAGCACGACCAGTGCCCTTTTGACGCCAAGGCTTTTTGCCGCCACCGCTTACTGCTGAACGGTTCTTTTGCGCACGCGACCCTTGTCGCGCGCCTGCCATGTAGGCAACAACGACTTGGTGAACCAATGCTTCGTTGTATTCACGGCTGAATGCGGTATCGGCAACTTCCACGCTGCCTCCGTCAACTGCGAGGTTCAAATTCATTTCGCATCTCCTGCGCCAGTTCCTGCACGAGCCTTAACTGCGGGCCGTATGCAGACATCGCCACCCGGTGCACCCGGAACCGCACCCTTGACCATGATCAAGTTGCGCTCGGCATCCACCCGAACGATTTCCAAATTTTGGGTTGTTACCCTCGCCGCGCCCATGTGGCCCGACATTTTTTTACCCTTGAATACGCGACCCGGCGTTTGGCATTGACCAATCGAACCCGGTGCACGGTGAGATATGGAGTTACCGTGAGTGTTGTCTTGGCCCCGGAAGTTCCAACGCTTGATGGTGCCGGCGTAGCCCTTACCTTTCGAAGTCCCTTGCACATCGACGATCTGGCCTGCTTCGAACTGATCTACAGCCAACTCTCCGCCCACATCCAAATCACCGACTTCGTCGACCCGAAATTCCCACAAACCGCGTCCAGAACCGGCATTTGCCTTGGCAAAATGCCCCGCCATGGCCTTGGTTACCCGGCTGCGTCGACGCTCGCCAGTCGTAACCTGAATTGCAACGTAACCATCAGCGTCCAAGCTCTTCACTTGGGTGACGCGGTTCGGCTCCGCTTCGATGACAGTAACGGGAACGGACACGCCTTCTTCGTTGAAGATTCGCGTCATCCCGCTCTTTTTGCCTATCAATCCAATTGCCATTGGTCTTTTCCTGCCTGTGGGCGATTAAAACGGCGTGCGGACTCTCGCTCCTCTTTCTTCCTTTATGGAAGAAGAAGACAAAAGTCCGGCTTACGCCTGTCGCCGGCTCCCTATCGGAGCCTTTTGGTGTCAAACAATAAAAAGCTGCCTAGCTCCTAATGAGCGAGACAGCTTCAACTCAATTCAAACTAATCTGTACTTCCACCCCGGCCGCCAGATCGAGCTTCATCAGCGCGTCGACGGTTTTTTCCGTGGGCTCTACAATGTCCAGGAGCCTTTTATGGGTTCGGATTTCGTACTGGTCCCGAGCGTCTTTGTTGACGTGTGGGGACACTAAGATCGTGAACCGCTCTTTACGCGTTGGCAGTGGAATCGGACCACGAACCTGTGCGCCTGTGCGCTTGGCTGTGTCTACGATCTCCTGAGTCGATACATCAATTAAGCGATGATCGAATGCCTTCAAATGAATGCGAATACGCTGGTTCTGCACTTACGAACTCCAAACCCAATTTAAAGTCGCCTATCGCCTGCGAGCGGGTATACACCTCGCTGCCGCGGGTAGATAAGCATTTCTCCTGTTAAAGAGCCTTTAGCGGTCAGGTAATAAAACCCAATCGGCTTTCCCTTTTGATGCCGCTAAAGCATGTTCTTCTTTGTGAGCCTTAGCGTTTGTTTCGGCTTCGGCCCATCAAAATCCCTTGATCTGGCGGGGCTTGGCAACCAACTGGCCACTGCCTCCTCTCCCGATTGGGCCGCGAATCATACAGAGGGATTCCCCGTCGGGCAACCATCGGTGCCGGTTAAATCGGAAATTTCTTCCGGCACCTCGCGGTTGTTTTTAGCTGGCTGATGACGGTTTAGTCGATGACCTTAGCCACGACGCCGGCGCCGACGGTACGGCCACCTTCGCG
>JAYNPH010000059.1:10985-13451 GCA_038113685.1 Gammaproteobacteria bacterium | reverse complement strand
GGACGGTAACCAAACGCAGCGGTGACCGAATTCTCAGAGGCGTCCATGATTTCGTTCCAATCTGCGACCAGATTGGCTATGGCTTCTTCGGAATACTCCGGACCCTGTTTACACCAAAGATACTCGTAATAAGCATCGGGCCCATTGGATTGCGCCGCTGCCTCTGTCGCTGCAGGCGCTGTTGCGGTGTCGGCAGGTGCGGCTGCCTCTTGCTCGGCACAACCCGCCAACACCATCAAAAATGCACTTAACCAAAATAGCTTTCTCATAAAACTTCTCCGTTTTTTTTGAGCGTTGAGGCCAAAGGGCCTATCGGCATCCTAAACTTTTGGATTGCATTGTCACCAAAAAATTGACGAAATTTTCACACCATTGCTGCGGCCCGAAATTGCTCTGAAAAAACTTCAGAAACAGGAGACATTTGAATTGAATTCATGAATCCTTCGCCCATGGATTGGCGTCAAAAAATCACAGGCTCGGGTTTAACCTTATCCCTGCTGGCATGGAGTTTCGGGGCTCTATTACTGGGACTGGGAAACGCGTTCATTGGCCCGGTTGACACTGAGTTCTCAGGTCTTCACGGCGCATCGTTATCGTCAACCGCGCTTGATCGGGAGTCTGCTGATCAGCATTCGATGGGGGTTCACACCGAACAACCTCCAGCCTTCCATTACGCAGATCTCGGCAGCGATGGAACGCACGTTCATGGCTCGGCCTCCCATCAGCAAACAGCCCATCACGAGGCGTCCGGTCCATTGCCGGCCCACTGTTTATTTTGTCTCGATGGGTTGTCAGCCTCCGCTTTTCCACCCTTGGATATTCACTGCGCACCTGTTTTTGGCGCAGCCAACAGCGAAAGGTTTAAAGCGCCTAGCATTGGCCTTTGCTTTAGTCATCTGACGCCTCCGGTGCGCGCTCCGCCGCCATTTCAATTCTCCTAAACCTGCAAAGACCTCTTGTTCGCAACGTAACTTACTTCGGGTGCTGACCAGCCTCGAAGCAGCCTGCGTTGCGGGCGGGGTACCGATTTTTTTAAGAAAGAACTGGAGATTTTGAATGCGATTTTATGCGCAACGGATTTTATTGACCGCAACCCTTTTCGCCTCACTTAACCACGCTTCGGTTATGGCGGATAGCGCCCGGGCTATCGACCACGGCCCCATTGGCGTTATGGGCGACCATTACCACAAGGCCGGTGAATGGATGGTCTCGGCCCGCTATATGCGAATGCATATGTCGGGAAACCAGTCACAGGGTGAGTCCCTAAGTGACGCGGACGTCATCGCTGAAAACAATTTACCGGGCCGAATGCCAGCCAAACTCAGCGTGGTGCCAGACGAAATGGATATGGATATGCTCATGCTGGGCGCCATGTACGCGCCCTCTGACAGAATAACCCTGATGGCTATGATTATGGCCGCCAAGAAAGACATGCGCCTGAACAGCTACGAACCTCCTGCCATGATGGGCATGAGTGGCGGCACGATGGGCGGCAGCATGCCTGCTAGCAGCCGGGGTTTCGTAGGCAGCTTTTCAACCAGCAGCGATGACATTGAAGCCATTTCAATCAGCGGATTGTTTCGCCTGCAAGAATCCGCGCAGTCGCGCACGCATCTCACTCTCGGACTGCAGCAGTCTCTTGCAGACGCCGACGCCACAGACACCGTCCTAACGCCCATGGGTACGCAAATGAACATGCGACTACCCTATGGCATGCAGATCGGTGATGAAGCGCTGCGGTTGAATCTGGCGCTTACCCACGTTTATCAGACCGGCGATTGGGTCTTTGGAGGACAGGCTGCGGGGAAGTTCAAACTTGAATCCGAGCAGTGGCATTTTGGCGACAGTCAGCAGTACACCGGCTGGATACAGCGCAGTTTGAGCGACAGGCTGTCCTACTCTGCACGCCTAACTTTTGAACGGGCAGGCATGATAAAGGGCATTGACCCCATGATTATGGCTCCGGTGCAAACTGCTATTCCTGCAAATTACGGTTATCGCCAGTGGCGCGTAGGTGTCGGCCTCAACGCTATCATTCCTCTATTGCCCGGTAACCCAGAGCGGCTCGGCCTCGAAATCGAGCGCCCCTTCGACGTACACGTCAACGGTATTCAAATGACGCCCAAGTGGCGCGTTACCTTGGGTCTGCAAAAGTCTTTTTAGGCGGGAGCCAGAGCGAAAAGAGAGCACTTGGGACCCTATTGGTATTGCTCAAGCATGCCGATAGGCGTTCTTTCGTCGCCCATCTTGCCCCGGAATGCCAGCATTTCAGGGCAAGGCGGGCCGGCAGTCCTCACGGTGCGCTGAATTTCAGCAGCGTGTCTGTGTCGCCGCCGGCCCCGCCAAGCACATGCTGCAAATAGGATTCGTAAGTGTCCATCCACATACCTTGGGAACGCTCGCGCCCAGCGGAGACATCGCTCTTGGTACTCTTGGTATACCAGTTGTTGCACCGCAGCCATACCT
>JAYNPH010000059.1:10449-10975 GCA_038113685.1 Gammaproteobacteria bacterium | reverse complement strand
AGGCTCCACTTCCCGCAAGTTCTCGGCGCGCATGCGCGATATCAGCGCTGCAATGTATTTACCTTGCTCCTCGCACAACAGGGTTACATTGGTGACCGGATTGAGGCTTTGCGGCCCGATCATCAAATAGAAGTTTGGCAAATCAACGACGTGCATACCCCACAGAGACTGGGGACGGGTCATCTGCCAGTTGTTTGATTCGTTGGCCCCATAGCGATCCGCGAGGGTCACGCCATTACGCCCAGTTACCGGAAAAGGAATGTGGTTGCTGTCAAAACCTGTGGCGTAAATCAACACATCAACGTCGTAACAGTCGCCGCTGGCCATTTTTACCCCAGTCTCGGTAACGGATACGACCCCCTCGGGGTCGTTCACCAAGGTGACGTTAGGTTTATTAAAGGTCGTGTAGTAATCGTCGATGAACAGCACACGCTTGCAAAAAAATGGGTAGTCGGGAGTCAGCAGTTCTGCGAGATCCGGATCGTCCACTTCACCTTTGATACGAGAGGCGATCACAGAGCAGAGC
>JAYNPH010000059.1:9932-10439 GCA_038113685.1 Gammaproteobacteria bacterium | reverse complement strand
TTTTTATTGTCTTTTTGTGCTTGTTCAACTTTTTTTTGTTTTTTTTCTAATTCTTTTCTAAGCTCAGTTTGTTTTTTTTCAAATCCCGCTTTTGCTTTTTCAGTTTCGTTGTAGTTTACAAATACTTTTTGCAAATCAACAAATCGCTGGCTCTCGTTGTACCCCCCTTTTTTAAAGGCTGAAACTTTTTCGGGCGGGGTGGGTTCGTCGTCGCGGGGCAAGGCCCAGGTTGCCGAGCGCTGAAATACCGTAAGGGTTTCGACATCGTCGGCAATACTCGTAATAACCTGAGCGGCCGACGCGCCAGTTCCCACGATGCCAACCCGCTTACCTTTCAAGTCCACGCTGTAGTCCCATTGCGCCGTATGAAAGGCCGGCCCGTTAAACGATGCCATTCCGGCCACTTCGGGCATTCTTGGCGTGGAAAGCGGGCCGTTAGCGCTAACCACATGCTGCGCGGTGAGGGTTTGTCCTGTCTCGCCGCTGCGCATATCTAGGGTGTGAATC
>JAYNPH010000059.1:0-9922 GCA_038113685.1 Gammaproteobacteria bacterium | reverse complement strand
GGGTGACCTTGGTCGAAAAACGAATGTGCGGCTCAAGACCGCAGTAATCCACTAGTCGGTCTGTGTACTCGGCAATTTCCTGCTGACTGACGTACTTCTTGGACGGAATAAATCCAATACGATCCAAAAATGGCAGATAAGCGTAAGACGGTACGTCACAGGCCGCACCGGGATAACCACCCACCCCGCCTTTTTGCCAAACGCCGCCCAATGACGAACCCATTTCAAGAATGCTGAAATTCTCAATGCCGGCCTCTTTAAGAAAATAACCGCAGAGCAAGCCGGAAAATCCGCCACCGACAATAACTACATCATGGGTATTCGACATCACAGATAACATCCTTTTTCGATCAATAAAACGCCGGCTTTCGCCAGCGCGAGGCAGATTACTAAAGACCCGGCCGGGACGCTACGGGCGTCACGCAGGTTTCCAACTCCGGCCCGGATTGCTACAAAAAAGACTCGGGTTGATCTGCGTGCTCACCAAAGAGCATGTGAGCAAAGGGTGACACATCGGGGCCTTGACGCAGGTGATGCCCACCATCCACAGACAGGCTGACACCAGTAATCCAACTGGCACGCTCGCTGCATAGAAATGCCACAGCCTCGGCGATGTCGGCTACCACCCCATGCCGAGAAATAGGCATTTTGTTCAAGTAGTCCTGATAGACAGCGTCGGAGCCCAGCAAGCCGCTGGCAATCTCAGTTTCAACCAGCCCCGGACAAACGCTGTTGACGCGAATACCGCTAGCCCCCAACTCATCAGCGCAATTTCGCACCAACATATCGATGGCAGCCTTGCTCATGCAGTAGGCAGCCATATGCGGGTGGGTGCGCAAGCCGGCGATGCTGGAAATGGCGCACATGGCGCCACCTTGATTCTGCGCCATATATCTTGCGGCATGTTTGAACACCAACATGGTGCCTTTGGCGTTGATACGCATGATGTCATCGTATAGGCCGGCATCTTGGGCGGCGATAGGTGCCAGTCCTCCAACACCCGCATTGGCCAAGACTTTTTTCAAAGGTGCCTTCGCATTCATTTTCGTTAACGCATGGGCAACAAAGTCTTCGTCCGAGGTATCCCCGACGAAGATCTCCACAGTCGCGTCGCTGTGCTGCGACAAGATCGTATTTTTGCCCTGCTCGAGTTTGCTTTCTGTGCGCCCGAGCAGTCCTACAGCGGCCCCTTGTTCGACGAATTTCGCGGCACACGCTAATCCAATGCCTGTGCCACCCCCAGTTATCAAGGCCGAGTGGGTCTCAATCGTCATGGTGTTTCTCCAGATTTCGATGTGGTCAGCCTAGGGCTTGCCCCATCGGCGCGCAATGGTCATGCAAGATCAAAGGTTGCGTTTGACCCCAGCTAGGCTGAGCACTAGCAGCCCAGCAGATTCGAATCCAGACAGGCCTTAGCGCGCTGTTGTGCCCGGGTAATTTCGCCTTCTGCCATGACGGCAGCGAGGCTATCCCTACTCTGGGCCGCATTGGCATAACCGCTGGCCGCGGCGATGTTAAACCACATATGCGCCTTGACCGGGTCGCGATAGGTGCCTACGCCATTGGCATAAGCCACGGCTAAATTGTATTGAGCTGGAGCGTAACCCGCCTCGGCCGCGCTGATGTTCAGGCGCAGAGATTCTTTAAAATTTTGAATCACGCCGATACCTCTCAGATGCAGGTCCGCCAGCGCCCCAATGGCCTCAGGGGAGTCAAGAGCTTGTGCTTTTTGATACCACGAGGCCGCCGTGGCCGGGTCCGCATCGGTACCCAAACCTTGTTCATACATCAGCCCTAAACGGTAAGTCGCCGAGGGGTCTTGTTGTTCGGCTAAGGCCTCGTACAACTCCAAGGCCGTTACAAACTCGCCGCGGTCAAAGGCTTCGTCAGCCTCGGCCAAGTCCTCGGCGCGCACGCCGCAACCCAACAACAGGGTCAGGCAACACAGCAGCCAAGCATACACTCGGCTCAAACCTCGTCGGCGGACAGCGTTCTTTGTTGTAAAGATCATCTCTGGTTCGATCCCGAAATGTAAAACTCGACACATGGTTTATCGGCTCGTTGGGCAACAATCTTTAACGCGAGCAAACTGCGTTAAATGATTGAGATACCGGCGTCGCCCGCAGCGCGATTAAAACATTCGGGTCTCGCCAACCTTCATCACCCACACAGATTGCTCGTCTACGCCCTGCTGGACTGCAGCCCGACGAAATCTTCGGGGCGGTTCGTCCAAGGGTTCGTCGGATAGGTCAAAAGTTCCAAAGTGCATGCCCACCATGTTCTCCGCGTTGAGATCTAACGCCGCCCGAACCGCCTCTTCAGGATTCATATGACTGGCCCGCATCATCTCCCTTGGCGCGTAAGCGCCAATAGGCATGGCCGCCAAGTCAAAGCTGCCCAGATGGTCGGCAATATTCTTAAAGCCGGGAAAGTATCCGGTGTCGCCGGCGTGATAGAAACGCTTGTCGGGGCCGGTGACTGCCCAAGATGCCCACAGTCCCTTATTGGTATCTGTGAGGCTGCGCTTGCTCCAATGCTGACTCGGCAGGCAATGGATGGTTAACGCACCGTACTCAAGCTCTTCCCCCCAATTGAATTCGCGCAGATTTTCAATACCCGCCCGGTTCAACGTTGCCCCGTTCCCCTCAGGCACAATGAACAGCGTCTCGGCGCTCCGCCGGGCCAAGGTTTTGAGCGTGGGCAAATCTAAATGGTCGTAGTGATTATGGGAAATCAACACAAAGTCGATCTGCGGCAGGTCTTCAATTCGAATCCCCGGGTGCACAAAACGACGAGGGCCCGCTATGGACACGGGGCTTGGCACGTCGGACCAAATCGGGTCCGTGAGGAAGGTCATGCCGTGCATCTGCACCACAAAGGTGGCGTGCCCCACCCAAGTGATGCTGGCTTCGCTAGTGTTGTCGCGCAGCCACTGGCCGTCGTTGGCCACGCGCGGCGGCGCATCAACGCCATCACGAAAGTAGGTAGCAAATCGACGCAGCATGAAAGGCACTCGGGTTCCGATGCTGCCCTTGCTCAGCTCCCCCGCGGTATTGAGATATTCACCTTTGTCGTTTATCTGAGCTGCACTGATGCCGTGAGCCGCTTCCTCTGCCTGAGCTGTGACGTCAAATCCCCATAACGCGAACGCAAACCAGAAGGCATAAAGGATAGGCATGGGACACCTCGCGGATGTTTTTATTGTTCAAGCCGGCAGCTTATCAGGTATCGATCTGGCCGAGTCCCTTCTACCGAGCCACATTTGTTCTTTTGCTTCTTCGCGTGAGGGGCGATACCAGCGTCCATGGGCATAGGGATTAGCGCCAAGCTCAGGTTTGAAAAAAGCGCTTTTGCAAGCTAGAAATTCGTCTACAAATGGGAGATGTTTGTTATGGGGGAAACGATTATGGATTTATACGAAGCCATGAGCACACTGCGCGCAGTTAGAAGACTGCGGCCGGATGCCATCGACGACGACGTTATTGAACGCATACTCACCGCGGCCACATGGGCGCCAACGGGAGGCAATACCCAGCCTTGGCGCATTCTGGCAGTCACCGACGCGGACAAAAAACAGGCGCTGCAGGACTTATACAAACCCCACTGGGACAGCTACCTTCCAGGTTACGAGGCGCGACTGTCCCATATGCCCGAGGATACGAGGGAATCGAGCATTAAGGCTATGGACGCCGGTAACTATCTGGCCGCGCACATGCACGAAGCGCCATTGATTGCAGTGTTTTGCTTCAACCCGAAGCTGATGACGATTACCGATAGTGAACTGGAGCGGCCCAGTGTCGTGGGTGGTGGCTCGGTCTATCCGGCGGTACAGAACTTCTTACTGGCCTGCCGTAATGAGGGGTTGGGCTGCGTGCTAACAACCCTTTTGTGCTATGAGGAAGATGCGGTCAAGGCGCTCTTTGATATTCCTCAAGACTGGTATCCCTGCGCCCATATCCCCGTTGGTTATCCGGTACTGGGCGGTCACGGCAGCATTCGCAGGCGTTCTGTGGATCAAATGGTTCGCTACAACCGTTGGTAGCGCGTTATCAGCAGACTTCCATCACCATTCACCGAAGAACGCGCATCGAGCAACGAGGTCAGCCACATGAGAGAAGGACAAAGCGGCTACTTGGCACCGGAGCCTTTGGCCAAGCCAGAGGTATTACCGCTGCCAACTGGTACAACGGATCTGGCCGCGGCTCAACAATCACTGCGGGAACTGGGCTGCTGCATCATCAACGATGTGCTCAATCACGCCGAAGTTGCGAACCTCAAAATGAAAATGGATCGCCAATACGAGGCCGAGCAGCAGCTCGGTGAACTGTGCCCTGACCGAGGCCCAAGCAATAAAATCGTTATTCCGAACTTAGTCAACAAGGGCGATCAATATCTTGATCTGGTCACTCGCGAAGAAACCGAAGCGCTGGCCAGTTTCGTGCTGGGTAAAAATTGGCTTCTATCGAGCCTGACTGCTCATATGTTTACGGGCACCACGCCCAGCGAAGAACTGGTGCATCGAGATCAAGGACAGGTGCCCGCCAGCGTTGAATTTCCCGCGCTTCTGAATTTGTTTTACCTACTCGACGATTTCACCCCAGAACGCGGTAGCACGGTGGTCTTCCCCGGCAGTCACCGGTGGCCTCTGGAGCACAGAGTTCATCCGCCCAAGCCCAGCCTAGGACATCAGGTAACGATTCCGGCCGGAAGTCTATTCGCCTTTGAAGGGCGCCTTTGGCATGCCACTGGCGCCAATCGCAGCGGCCACCGACGCCGGGCTCTCTCCGTCTTTTGTTCCGCGCCTTGGCTGCGCCAACAGGAAAACGCCCTAGCGGCTACGGCACGACATGTCCTCGAAAATTCTGACGCACAGCTACAGGCACGCTTGGGTCTCAAAACCTACGGGACCTTGGGTAACGTCAACGGCACTCGCGTTCCCAATCAACGTGTGGCCTTTGGCAGCGTAGACGTCGGGCTGCCTGAGTATCTGATCGGTGAAAACGCCGAGCTTATCCCCATGGGGCGAAACGAAATATCCGATGACAAACCGTAACCTGCACAGGACAACCATAGGCGCATCGTCACCAAAGAATTGCAAATTAAGAGAGTATTATGTCTGAGCAAAATTCCTCATCAGAGCGACGGTCGCTAAATTCCTACCAGTTGGCCTCCTATGGTGCGCCCTCTATGCCGCTGTCCATGGTATCCCTGCCCTTGGCGGTTTATCTGACCCCGGTCTATGCGGATTCAGCGGGATTCGGTCTCAGCTTAGCCTTCGTCGGCTTAATGTTAGCTCTGTCTCGGGTCTTCGACGGCATTACCGACCCGATTATAGGTTTCCTCTCCGATCGCGTGCGCACCCGCTGGGGCCGCCGCAAACCCTTTGTATTAATCGGTATGCCCATTTTCATGCTGGGGGTCTATCTGCTGTGGATTCCCCCCATCGAATTTACGGAAGTTACGTGGCTTGGGATGACCTTCAATACCGGATATCCCTATCTGCTGGGCGTTCTTGTAATCATGTACGTGGGTGCCACCATCAAAGACGTCCCCTACTCCGCATGGGGCGCTGAACTGGCTCAAGGCTATAACGAGCGCACCTTGGTAATGAGCTGGAAGGAGGCGTTTACCGTGTCCGGATCACTCATCGGCGCCATGACGCCCGCGGTCATCGTGTTTTGGGGTTACACCAAGCCGACAGACAACGTGTATTTCCTGACCATGGCCCTGCTCGTTGTGATGCCTATTTTGATCCTAAATCTGCTATGGGCCGTTCCCGAGCACGAGGTCAAAGAAACCAATCAGGGGCGATTGTCTCTAAGAGAGAGCTTCCGTTACGTGTGGGCCAACGAACCCTATCGAGTACTGGTGATTATCTTTTTGTTCTCCACCATTGGTTCAGCCATGACCAACTCCCTGAGCTTTTTCTTCGTCAAGCACGTACTGCTCGCCGGGGACCTGTATGGCTTCTATCTTGCCCCTTATTTCATTTCTCAAATTGTTGCGATTCCCCTGTGGTTCAAGCTCTCCGCCAAGATCGGCAAGCATCGGGCCACCATGGTCGCAATTTTTTGGTACGCCCTTTGGTCCTGTTTCATCCCCCTTATCGCCATCGCCCCGCAGGCTTGGTTCGACGCCTTCGAATTGGGCAAGATACTGTCGTTCTTACCTGATTCTTGGCTGGCAAGCATGAACGCCCAGTTTGAAGGTATCCCTACCGGTAAGTTCGCCTTTTTCATCGGTGTAATGTGCCTGAAAGGCAGTGCCATTGGCGCCCTAAGTGCTCTGCCATATGCCATGGCGGCTGACGTGATTGATCTCGACAGTGCTCGCACTGGCAAACGTCAGGGCGGTGCCTACTTCAGCATTTGGACCATGACCCGAAAGCTGGCCTATGCCCTGGGCTTAGTGGTAGGTACGACGGCTGCGACCATTGTTGGCTTCAATTCACTGGCCGACCCGATCAACGATCCCAACAGTGCCTACTCGCTGATTTGGCTGGCATGTCTGTATTCTATTGTGCCTGCTATCTTCAAATTCATTGCGGTGCCCATGCTTTGGCGATACCCGCTGACCGAAGACAAACTGCAAGAAATACAGGCGGAAATCGCAGCAGCAAAACAGCCTGCGCAAACCGGATAACCTGAATGTCCAAGGGCTATCAACAGCGACATGTGGATCAGTGGCTGGACCAAGGCGTTGTCCTGCTACCGAATTTCTTCAGCGCCGGGGAAATTGAACCGATTTATCAGGACTATGAGCGCATTTACGGCAGCAAGGGTGTTGGCGGCGGGGAGGCGCTGAGGGTCGCTACCGAAGCGGCTACCGGGGCTTTCCACCCAAAACAATTCACCAACGTCGATACCCTGCCCTATGATGGCGGTGTCGACATGAATTTGATTTCTCTGCATCCCCGCCTAATTGCCCTCGCATCAGAGCTCTTGGGGTGCGACAAAATTCAATTATATCAATCACATACCTGGGCAAAGTTCACGGGGGAGGCAGACTACGACCAGCCCTTTCATTGCGACTTCAGCAATCATACGTTGACGGTACCCGCTGAGGATCCGAGCCAGCGCACAGTGAATTTCGTTATTTACGTCTCGCCCGTCACAGACGAGCTAGGCGCCATGCACTACGTCCATAAAGACGACGCCTACAAAATTCTGGGACCCGGTGCGGTTGGCGCGCCACCGGCGCAGCAGGCGGCGTTGCAAACTGTCCAGCGCTCTGCCGCCGCACCGGCAGGGTCTATCGTGGCATACAGTATCGACACCTTTCATCGGGGTACCAATATGACCGCGCCCGGCGGCCTTCGCTACACCATGACGGTGAGTTTCAAGCGCGCAGACAACGCCAACATCGGCTTCCATGTCTGGCAGCATGCGGCCCATCGGCCTTGGCACCGGGTCATAAATCACGCGACGCCAGAACAATTGGCCTGCCTAGGCATTCCCGCGCCCGGAGATTCGTTCTGGACGCCTAAGACTCTGGGTCAATGTCAAAAGCGATGGCCTGAATGGAATATGCAGGCCTATCGCGACGAGCTGAACTCGGTTACTTGAAGTCTGCTGCGCTGTGGCGTTCGATTACCCGAGTTTCTTCGGGCCCCCAGGGTCGATTAACTCGACGCCCACGATCCACCGCGGGGCGGGCCTGTATTTGTTCCGCCCAACGCACGACGTTGGTATAACTCGAGGCTTCGATGAACTCCTCGGCACTGTACAGATTGTTGATGACCAACTGGCCATACCAAGAATAATTTGCGATGTCTGCAATGGTGTAATCCCCTCCGCAGAGGAATTCCCGTTCGGCCAAGGTCCGATCTAGAACGTCTAGCTGACGCTTGATCTCCATCGTAAAGCGGTCAATGGGGTACTGCATTTTGTATGGGGCGTAGGCGTAAAAGTGACCGAAGCCGCCTCCCAGATAGGGAGCACTTCCCATTTGCCAAAAAAGCCAGGACATGCATTCTGCTCGACTCGACGCCTGGGTCGGTAAAAACTCGCCAAATTTCTCGGCCAAGTAAACCATGATAGCCCCGGACTCAAAAACTCGCGTAGGCTCTGGGGTGCTCAGATCCAACAAAGCCGGGATTTTCGAATTGGGATTAATGTCTACAAAGCCGCTGCCGAACTGCTGACCCTCGCCAATATTGATCGTATAGGCATCGTATTCTGCGCCGCTGTGACCTTTGTCTAAGAGTTCCTCCAACAAGGCCGTGACCTTCACCCCATTGGGCGTTGCCAACGAGTACAGTTGCAGCGGGTTATCTCCCCGAGGCAACTCGTGATCATGAGTTGGCCCGGCTATGGGACGATTTATGTTGGCAAAGCGCCCGCCACTTTCTTGATCCCAGGTCCAGACCTTGGGGGGTACGTATTCGTCGGAACCGGATGGCTGATCACTCATGAAAACTCCTTTATTTTCTTTTTAACTCGAGGCTCTTTAATGCGTTAGTTCGTTCATTTGGCTATCTCATCTATGGATCTGTGCCCTCGCCCAGATCCTAGAGATACCTCGAAGTATCCTCAAGACAAAACTGGTATGTGAATATCCCGTGTTGGGGCACCCTTGGCCGCATCATCCGCCGCGATCAAGGCGTCGGTCAAAATCTCCATCATCTGCGGCCTCGCTGGATGGCTACCGATCGTTAAATCTTCCATCTCATCCGGATCCTCGAGCAGATCGAATAGTTGCTCCTCTCCCTTACTGTTTCTGGTGTATCGATACTGTTCGGTTATGACCGTCCGAGTTTTCCCGGGAATGGGCGTCAGCTTTGCCGTGATGGTCGCGACGTCATCCTCGATCAGCACATGGTCGCGAACCCGTTCTGCAGAGTTTTCCAGCACCGGCTTCAGGCTGCGGCCCTGAATACCGTCGTACTCTGTCAGCCCACACAGATCCAGCAGCGTCGGTGCTAGGTCAAGGCTGGATGCAAGACCTTGAATTCGCGATGGCGACAGGGTTGGCGCGCTGACCACCATGGGTACTTGCAGGGTGCCGCGATAATGCATAAAGCCCTTCAAGAACAGTCCGTGGTCTCCCATCATGTCGCCGTGATCACTGGTAAAAACCACGATGGTATTGTCACGAATACCCAGATCGTCCAGTTGTCTCATCAACTGCCCGACGCCGTGATCCACCATTTCGATCATCCCGTAAGTCGCCGCGATGGCTTGGCCGAGAAGCTCATCGCTGCCAAAGCCGCAGGGGGCGACCCAATCTCGCTGATCTTTCGGGTGAATGGACTGAAAAAGCCGCAAGTGGGCCGGCGCATGTTCCAAAGAATCATGGCGGGTCGACGGGAGCGGCATATCTTCGGCCCGATGGCGCTCGAACCAAGGTGCCGGTGGGCTCATCGGATGATGCGGGTCTGGGTAGGAACACATGGCCATCCAAGGCTCACCCTGCCGCGTGGCTTGCTCGACAAAGGCCTCGGTTTGCTCGGTCACGAACCGAGTGGAATGAACACGTTCCTCGTACGGGGCTTCATAGATCTGCCACCACTGGTCACTGCGCTTGCTGCCGGGTGCCTTGGCGTCGTGGGGGGCCAAAATCTGATCCCTGTCCGCCCCCTGCTCAAGTGCCCACTGCAGATGATGTCCGGTAAGACGAGCCCCGTGGTCAATGGAAAGGGCAATACGTTCGAAACCGTAAAAGTCGTCAGGATCCTCTGGCAATGATTCGGTGTAGCGCTCGTAGTCTTCATACTGATCCCAGCCCGCTGGAGCACTGGCTAAGTAAGCGCCTTGGCCGCGATGCTCGACAATGGAGTTACGGCTCATCCCGTGCTGAAGGTGGGACTTGCCCAACAACGCGGTACGGTAGCCGCTAGCGCGAAGCTGGCGCACAAAGGTGTTGGCGTACCAGTCGAGGGAGCGGTCGTTGAAGATAACACCATGAGCCGTGGGTAACCGCC
>JAYNPH010000058.1:9385-13454 GCA_038113685.1 Gammaproteobacteria bacterium | reverse complement strand
CGTTCGCGCGTCAGGGTTAAATTTGCACAGATCGACAGGCACAGGGTGATCAGCCGGCGATAAATAACACCGACAGCCTGCGCGAGGGCTTCTAAGGCACCTGCCCGAGTCCGTGACCGTGATGGAGGTCAGTCCCCGGGACGGCCTGCAGAACGAGGATGTGTTGTTGACCACTGAGCAAAAGCTGCAGCTGGTGGATTACGCACTGGCGGCGGGCAGTCGGCGCGTGGAGGTAACGAGTTTTGTGCATCCCCAACGGGTACCCCAGATGGCCGATGCAGAGGCGGTGTGTGCGGGTTTACCCCAGCGGGCGGATGTGCGTTATACCGGATTGATCTTGAATGAGCGGGGCTATCGCCGCCTGCGCGAAACTTGTCTGGACGAAGCGGGACTGGTGGTGCCGGTGAGCGATACATTCGGCCAGCGCAATCAGGGCCAAAGCGTGCGCGATGCCGTCGCCATGGCCACAGAGGTGATTCGTGACGGCAAGCTGACGGGGTTTCCTGTGCAGGTTACCTTGGCGGTGGCGTTTGGTTGTCCCTTTCAAGGCCATGTGCCCATGAGTGACGTACTGGAGGCGGCTGAATCTCTGCTGCAAGCCGGGCCGGTGGAAATTGCCTTGGCAGATACGATAGGTGTCGGGGTGCCGTGGCAGGTGCAACAGACATTCACTGCGCTGAAATCGTTGGCCGGCGATGTGCCCATGCGCGCCCACTTTCATGACACCCGCAATACCGGGATCGCCAATGCCTACGCCAGCTTGCTCGCGGGCGTGGCCACGCTGGATGCCAGCATTGGCGGTATTGGCGGTTGTCCCTTTGCACCCAATGCCAGCGGCAACATTGCGACCGAGGACTTGGTGTACATGCTGAATCGCTGTGAGGTGCATCACGACCTAGAGATGGCAGCAGTGCTGGCCGGGGCTGATTGGCTTGAACCGGTTCTGGGAAAGAAGCTACCGTCTACGCTGCTTAACGCAGGAGACTGGCCGGGGGATTTGTCGGCAGTCAACTAGCCGGCTCAAGGTCTGCTTTCGGTTTGAGCTGGATCCACAATAAAGGAGTGAACCGTGCTGAAGATGAAGCAACAGTGTGAACGCTGCCAACAAGGGTTACCGGCGGATCAGACGGGGGCCTATATCTGCTCCTTTGAATGTACGTTTTGCGCCAGCTGTGCAGGAGATATGGGCCAATGCCCTAACTGCGGCGGGGAATTGTTGCCGCGACCCAGTAGAGCGACTGAGCTGCTTGAGAAGTACCCACCAACGCAGTTATCGGCTGAGCCATCGGTCGAAAACTAACCCAAGGCGATTGGCTGGTTATGATTCGAGCAAACATTAGCTTGACCGGCCGGTGCAGGATTTAGCCGACCATTGGGCCAACACATAAGGATAAAATCGTGACGGCAGCAAACGCGGAATTTTTCGGACACCCGATTGGGCTGAGAACCTTGTTTCTAACCGAGATGTGGGAGCGTATGTCCTACTACGGCATGCGCGCGCTTTTGGTGCTTTATATGACCGGTGCTGTGACCACGGCTAACGCCGGGCTGGGCATGAGTCAGCTGGAAGCGCAGGCCATCTACGGAATATACGTGGGCATGGTTTATTTCTTGGCGGTCCCAGGAGGGTGGTTGGCCGACAATTTGTTGGGTCATCAACGCGCGGTGTTTTACGGGGCCGTCATCATCGCCCTAGGCCACCTGACCTTGGCCGTACCAATTGAGTTCGGCCTGTTCTTTGGCTTAGGCCTAGTCGCCATTGGCACTGGACTGTTGAAAAGCAATATCTCCACCATCGTGGGTAAGCTGTACGCCGAAGACGATCCGCGTCGGGATGCGGGTTTTACGATTGTTTACAGGTCCATTAACAGTGGTTCGGTCATCGGTGTGTTGGTGTGCGGTTATCTGGGTGAAAAGATCGGCTGGCACTGGGGTTTTGGTGCAGCGGGTGTGGGCATGTTGCTGGGGGTAGCCCAATACGTCCGGACTCGTGAGTGGCTGGGAGACGCCGGGCGCGAGCCGAACGACATGCCACAAGCCAAACGCAGCGCCTTGGCGCGTTGGGCAACCATTGTCGCCGTGGGCGCGGCTGTTTTGGTGATTCTCTTTGGCACCGGTGTGATCAATGTTAAAGCCAGCGAGTTCGCCGAGAATTTTGCCTACTTTTTGACCACTATTGCCGGTCTGTACTTTTTGTATCTGTTCGTTTTCGCGGGTCTGGATGCCGCCGAGCGCAAAAATGTGCTGCTACTGTTTTTACTGTTTGTGGCTGCTGCGGCGTTTTGGTCGGGTTTTGATCAGTCCGGGGCCAGCCTGAATCTGTTTGCCAGAGACTTCACGGATTTGAATATTCTCGGCTACGACATGCCGGTGTCTTGGGTGCAGTTTTTTAACCCCATTTATGTGGTGATCTTCGCGCCGATGTTTGCCGCCTTTTGGGCGTGGCTTGGACGGCGCAATCTAGATCCGTCGCTGCCGCTTAAGTTTGCGCTTGGTCTGTTTTTTATGGGCATGAGCTTCTTAGTAATGTTGCTGGCGGTTGGCGTTGCTCTTGAGTCTGCGCCCATTGGCTTGCAGTGGCTGTTGATTACTTACCTGCTGCAAACATGGGGAGAATTGGCCTTGTCTCCTATCGGTTTGTCGGCCTTCTCCCGCTACTCGCCTAGACGTTACGTCGGTCAGATGTTCGGTCTGTGGTTTTTGGCGTCGGCTATTGGGGGCGTGCTCGCCGGTTTGTTGGGTGGCGAAGCGACAGACGGCGGTTTGTCCAGCATGTCGCCGATTTTTTCCTACATGGTGAACTACTATCTGGGCATCGCCGTGGTCCTCGTGGCGTTGGCTTATTTCTTCCGGCAACCGCCAAAACAGTCCAATTAAGGATCTTTATCGATCAGTGGTAGCGTTTTCCAGACGAACGGTAGTGCGGTAGCGGGGCAAATACTCTGCAATAGAGGGGCGTTTATGAGGTATGCCCGTGCAGATAACAATTCGACCCTTCAAAGAAAGTGATACCAGCAACCTTCAGCGAGCGGTGCTGAGCTCTGTGGGTCATGTGGGGCCGTGGCTGGACTGGTGCACGCCACGCTATACCCTCAGTGTCGCTCATTCTTGGATTCGTGAAAGTATGGCCTTGTGGTCGGGCGGCGCCGTTTTTCGCTGGGCCATTGTGTCCCTAGATTCCGCATCTGTGCGCGGCAACCCAATTCTGGGCTGTATGGAAATTAACGTGCCGGTGCCGGATACGCCGGTGGCCAGAATGGGTTATTGGGTGGCTCGTGACGCCACGGGTCGGGGCGTTTGTACTTCGGCTGCGATGCAGGCCTTGCGCTGGGCTTTTGAGCACTTGAACTTGGCGCGCGTGGAGTTGCTGATTCAACCGGATAATGCCGCCAGCATCGCCGTGGCAAATAAGCTTGGGGCGACGTTTCACAAGTGCATCGAAGGGGGTATTACGTTTAACGATGAGCCAAAAGCTGCGAACTGCTACGTGGTCACCCCCGAAGCGTTAGCCGAAAATATTGCACAAGAAACTAGGCGGCCGTGGCCGCTACACGTTGCCAGCAATATGCCCCAATCTTGGTAAATCTCTGCGCCCAGGCGCAGGTTAACCTAGGCGCTTAGTAAAGAAACCTTCGGCGTAATCGTCTACCCAGCTCTCCAGCCGCCAGTTCTTAATGTAGGCCGTGTGCCCGCCTTTGCGGGTGAGTTCAATGTCGATGGATGCGGGCAAACCCCGATAGTGTTCGGGCGGAATGATGGGGTCGTCTTCGGCCGCCAAGATCGTTGCGCTGACGCCGGCCAAGGCATCACCTCGCAGGTCGTAGGCCGCGTAGTAGTCATCTATGTGAGCGAATTCTGTGTGTTCGGCGATAAAAATCTCAGTCAGAATTTGGATGCTGGAATGGTTGGCAAGAGCCGAGAAGTCATAGCTGTCGGGAAACGCCCTCTGCTTTTGCTCCCACAAGGTTCGCCACTTGCCCATAAAGTACTTTTGATAAATTAGGCTGCCGCCGATTTGCTCCACTGTGTGAGCAGGACTGATGGCCGGGCAAATGGCCAAGGTAACGAG
>JAYNPH010000058.1:3132-9375 GCA_038113685.1 Gammaproteobacteria bacterium | reverse complement strand
GCCCATGACGCCGATTCGGCTATCGGGAAAATCCTGCATGATGAATTGCGCTGCCGCGACCACCTCATCGGTCATGGCTGAATGGAATAAACCCTCATTTAGATGGGCGGTATTGCCGTGATCCCGCAGAGTCAGTCTGACCACCTGAAAGCCCGCTTGATGTAATGCTTGAGCGGAAGACAGAACGTAACTGGAGTCCGCGCTGCCAAGCCAGCCGTGGATGATGATGACCACCGGCGCATCGGGCTGACGGGCGCGGGTGTATCTTGCGGTTAGATGTTGGCCCATCACATGAATGTCTCGATGCTCAGACTGGGCTAGAAAGTTGTCGAGCCAGTTGGGTTTGAACAGCTTTCGCCCGACGCTGCTGACGATGGTCTGCACGTTTGGATTGCCAAGACCTAGGGCTGGATCAAATGGTGGCAGATTCGGCATGAATCAGTGCTCGCGGTGATGAGTGGACGGATGTTTGGGGTAATGTACGGGGTGATGAATAGACTGGTCGGCGCCTATGCGCTGGCCGTGAATACCCGCCCTAGCAAGTTCCGCAATGATACTGCTTGGCCCGACCAGGTGCCCGGCGCCCACTAAGACTAGGTAGCTATGGGGTGTTTCAAGGTAGCCGGCGATTTTTTTTGCCATGCCGCGGTTACGCTGGTCGATAAGCTGATCGTTGAAGGCCTTGGCCAGCGGGTGGTCGCCGGTCTGCGCGGTCAGAATTGCCAGCAGGGCGTCGTCGTTGCCCTGAAAGTAGGCGGTCATTAATTGGCTGATACTGCTCTCGAGTTCAGGGAGGTCGCTGAGCGCCTGATCCAGCACGGCCAGCTGGGTGTCGATGGGCTGGTTGAACAGTAGGTTAAGCTGAAAGTCCAAAGACTCCAGCTGCAAAATGTCTTCGCGACCACGCTGCCCCAGTTGTCCAATGACATGCTCCACGCCGAAATCGCCCTCGTAGCCCAGCGCAGCCATTCCCAAAAGCGTTAGTTGCTGAAAAGCCAACATAGGCTGGTAAGCCTGCAATTGGCCCACGGGTAGGCCGTAGGTCATTCCGGCCTGAACGAGTTGGTCATAAAGTGCCGCTGGCATGACTTGGCGCAGCGACTGATCACCCAGCCTAGCGTAGGCCAGCGTTTTGGCGTTTACCTCGGCGGGGGGATAACGGCTTAAATCTACCTCCAATACCAATTTCTCGGTCTGGTAGTAAGCCTGCTCAAACTGTCGCGGCAAGGGGTGCAGGGCCTCTTTGAGCACGTGTACTGTGCCGGCAATAAAAACCGTCGCGCTGGCAGAGTCAAAACGCCAAAGGTACAGGGGCGCGTTATCGGTGCTTGCACGAATGGTTGCGGCGGCGGCTACTGGCTGATCGTCCATAAAAGCGAGTTCGCAAACGCTGTTGGTTGGATTACTTACGGCCAAGGCCTGACGGCAGTTGTGCAGCGCTGCTTGGGCAGCCAGGGCGCGATTGGCTTGCGCGCCGCTGTTGAATTGGCTTTGGGGCTGGTTGGTTGTAACGGCGGTGGCTGTATAGGCCGCCAAGGTCGGTTGGTGAAAAAATACCAAGCAGGCGATGACGATCAGTCTTGGGACAGCCTTAAGACGTGGCCCGCGCCGCTGGGGGATCGTATTGGGCTGCACGGATCTTGGGCTTGTTGCCGTCATTAATGGCGAGCCAGCTTAGGCGCTGGCGTCGGCGTCGAGGCCAAGGTCTTCGGGTGTTTCGCCAATGTTTCTCACGGCTGCCATTATCGCGTCGGCGACAAGCCGCAGCAGATCTACGTCCGAACTGCGAATAACCAAGTGCGTGCCGTACCGGTCTTCCCGCAGGAAGGGGTAGCTGCCGATGTCGGCGCCCGGGTGTTCTTGCTGAATCAGCGCTAGGGCATCGGCAATGGAACTTTCACCGGTGTAGGCCCGAACCGTGTGGCTGCGAATCACGGGTCCGGTGGTGAGTTTGCCGTCTAAGGTTGAAAGCATAGCCTGCATAACTCGCGGAATGCCGGCCATCACATGCACATTTTCCATGGCAAACCCCTGCGGGCCGCCGCTGGGGTTGTCGATCAGGGTTGCGCCTTGCGGCACTCGGGCCATGAGAAGGCGCGATGCCATAACGTCGTCCGGCGCAGGTCGTCGCCGAATGCGCTCTTCGATGTCGGGATGCTGGATGATGGGCACGCCAAATGCCTTGGCGATGCACACGGCGGTGATGTCGTCGTGGGTGGGGCCAATGCCGCCGGTGGTGAACACGTAGTCGTAGGTTTCCCGCACCTCGTTGATCGTGTTCACGATGATGTCTTCGTCATCGGGAATAACCCGCGCGTGATGCACTTGGATACCCCAGCCGCCCAGAGTGGTGGCAATGTGATTGAGATTTATGTCTTGGGTGCGGCCGGACAAAATCTCGTTGCCGATAACAATGACGCAGGCAGTGACGGCTTGGCTCATGGTGTCGCCTTAATTGCGGAAAGCCGCGATTTTAACAGAAGGTCTCGTCAAGGCAGCGTAAACGCCTCAGCAATTTTTGAAGTTGGGTTTACGTTTCGTGGCAAAGGCTTTGCGTCCCTCTTTGTAATCTTCGCTGTTGAAGCAGTCGTCGATCATGGCGCGAACCGCCTCAACCTCGTCGGTCCGACCGCCGCGCTCCCAGGCATTTAGGGCCGCCTTGGCCGCTTTTACAGTAAGCGGAGCGTTGCCTGCAATGGTGGTTGCGTAATCGATGCAGGCGCTTTCGATGTCTTCACGTTCGTATAGGAAGTTAACCAAACCCATCTCCTTAGCCTCGTCCGCAGGCATAAACCGAGCTGAGAACATGATGTCTCGGGCGCGACTGGGGCCGACCAGTCTGGCGAGCTTGGATAGTCCTTCGTATTCGTAACCAAGCCCCAGTTTGGCGGCGGGAATACCGAAGCGGGAATCCGGCGTGGCGAAACGTACATCCGCCGACAGCGCAGTTGCCAAGCCGCCGCCAATGCAATAGCCCTCAATTAATCCAATCAGCGGTTTTTCAATTTTCGTCAGCCAGTTTGTGGCCCGCCCGGCGATAACGCCGTAACTGGCGCGCTGTTCAGCGTTGGCTCGCTCTTTATCGAATTCTGAGATATCGGCGCCGGAGACGAAGGCTTTGCCCCCGGCGCCGCGCATGATAATCACGCGTACCTCCGGGTTGGCGGCGAAGTGCTCCAAAATGTCGCCAATGCCTTCCCACATTTCCAGAGATAGCGCATTGTGTCTGGCGGGGTTGTTGAAAATCATCCAGCCAATACCTTCCCCGATTCGGGCCTGCATACGTTCCGTGTTCAGGGTGAGCGTGTGTTCAGATGTCATAGATTCCTCCGCTGTGGGTGGTAACGTTGGCGGCTGGGGATTGTTTTATACTTTCTGAGCCGCCTCGCCAATGGTTTGTCTGGATTTTAGGTCCGGATCCATGCGGAGCGGGCCATAACAAACTGGGGGGTTTATGGATTTTGCACTGACTGAAGAACAAGACTTGATCCGCGATGCTGTGGCCAAGGTATGCGAGGATTTTCCCGACGAGTATTGGGCGCAAAAAGACGCCGACCACGAGTTTCCTTGGGATTTCTACAACACCATGTCCGAAGCAGGCTGGATTGGTATTGCCATTCCCGAAGCCTACGGAGGCAGTGGGCGAGGGATCACTGAAGCCAGTATTGTTCTGGAAGAGGTAGCGGCCTCTGGCGCTGCCATGAACGGCGCGACGCCCCTGCACCTGTCCATGTTCGGCATGGAGCCAGTGGTGAAGTACGGCTCGGAAGAAATGAAGCAAAAATACTTGCCCGCCGTTGCTCGAGGCGAACTACACGTGGCATTCGGTGTTACGGAGCCTGATGCGGGAACCGATACCACGTCGATTAAAACCGCCGCACGCCGAGAAGGGGATCAGTACATTGTTCGCGGCCGGAAAGTATGGACCACCAAGGCTTTGCAGTCTGAACGGGTGTTGCTGCTGACCCGTACAACGCCGAGAGACGAGGTCGAACGTCGTACCGACGGCATGACCCTGCTGCTGGCCGAGCTGCAGCGAGACGAGGTGACGATCTCGCCCATCGATAAGGTCGGGCGCAATGCAGTAGCTACCTGTGAGGTGGTTTACGACGATTTGCCCGTCAGCGTTACTGATCGCGTGGGAGAGGAGGGCAAAGGCTTTCAGTATCTGATTTCCGGGCTGAATGCCGAGCGTATCTTGATCGCCGCCGAAGCATTGGGAATTGGCAAGGCCGCGCTGCGCAGAGCGGTGGGTTATGCCAACGAACGGGTGGTTTTTGGTCGACCAATTGGCAAAAACCAAGGTGTCTCCTTTCCTTTAGCCGAAGCGAAGATGCGTTTGGACGCGGCAGAACTCATGATACGCAAGGCCGCTTGGATGCTGGATAACGGTATTCCCTGTGGCGCAGAGGCCAATATGGCGAAGTGGTTGGCGGCGGACGCTGGTTTTCAGGCAGCGGATCAAGCCATGCAGGCCCACGGTGGTTTTGGTTACGCCAAGGAATACCACGTAGAGCGCTATTGGCGGGAAGCGCGCCTGATGCGAATTGCACCAATTTCTCAAGAGATGATTTGCAATTTTGTGTCGGAGCATGTGTTGGATCTGCCGCGATCTTACTGAGTGGGGAGTCCCGCTTGAGTGATACGGCAGCACAGAGAGGGCGATTGGATGTCAAATAACGCACAGATCATTCGGGACTTTGTCGCGGCTTGGTCGCGGCTGGATGCGGACGAACTAGCCAGCTATTTCTGTGAAGACGGCTGTTACTACAATATGCCCACTAATCCGGTTAAGGGGCGCGACAATGTGCGTCAGTTTATCGCCGGCTTTACCGCGAACTGGACCGAGACGAACTGGGAAATCGTGCACTTAGTGGCCGATGGCGATGTGGTTTGCTGTGAACGCCTTGATCGCACGAAGTTTGCCGAAGGCGGCGTGGACCTGCCGTGTTTTGGCGTCTTCGAAATGTCTGGCGGGAAAATCAAGGAGTGGCGCGACTACTTCGATCTCAACACCTTTATGAAGGCGGCACCTTCGGCCTAGCTCAAACGAAAAGCCGCGCAGCGCTGGTGTTCCGCTTAAGCGCGGGACGCCAGTAGCGTTGCTACCCGATCTCGCACTGCTGGCACGATGGTTTCTTCAATCCAAGGGCGCTGCTGCAGCCAGTAGGTATTTCGAGGGCTCGGGTGCGGCAGCACGGCCACGTCGGGCCAGCGCCCCTGCCAAGCGGCCACGGTATCGCTTAAGGATTGGTGAGGCTTGGGCAAATGCCAGCGCACCGCATGGCTGCCCACCAATAGCGTTAACTTCACGTTCGTCAGTCGTGCAAGCAGATCGTTGCGCCAGCGTTTGGCGCATTCGGGGCGCGGTGGCAGGTCTCCGCCACTGCCCTTGCCCGGATAGCAAAAGCCCATGGGCAACAATGAAAAGTGTTCTGGGTTATAGAAGCTGTCCGGGCGAACCCCTAGCCATCGCCGTAGTCGATCGCCGCTGGGATCATCGAAGGGTTTGCCGCTGTGATGGGCTGCGGTTCCCGGGGCTTGGCTGACCAACAAGATGGGCGCCCTTGGCCCAAACTGGAAGACCGGCTTGGGCCCCAAGGGCAGGTGGGCAGCGCACTCGCTGCAGTTCTTGATCTGTTGAACTAGGGCTGAGTCAGAGGTCATGAGCCGCTACAGGCCTAATACATCGGCCCGATCCAGCAGGCTTTGGGTAATGCGAATGCTGGCCGCATCCACCATGACGCCGTCCACATTTATGGCGCCCAGCCCCTCTTGTTGGGCGGCCTCGTAGGCGGCTTTCTGTTTGCGTGCCTGGGCAATGCGCTGGGCGGACGGCGTGAAGACCTGCTCAATGGCCTCCACCTGAGTTGGATGAATGGCCCATTTGCCGCCCATGCCAAGCAGTTGCGCACGCTGTGCTTCGGCGGCGGTGGTTTCAACGTCGCCAAAGTCGGCATAGGGCCCGTCGATGGGTTCGATACCGTTGGCCCGGCAGGCCATGGCGATTTTAAAGCGCGGGTAGTGCCATAGGTCGCCAGGGTAGCCGTCGGTGCTGCCCACAGATTGCAGCTGCATTTGCTGGCTGGCTGCGTAGTCGCCGACACCAAAGATCAGGGTTTCGATTCGATCCGAGCAGCCGGCAATGGCCTCGGCCTGCAGCAGACCTTCGACTTCTTCGATTAAGCATTCGATGCCGAGGCGTTTTTTTAGACCAAGTTTTTGTTCCAGTTGATCTAACAG
>JAYNPH010000058.1:305-3122 GCA_038113685.1 Gammaproteobacteria bacterium | reverse complement strand
TGACCTTAGTCAAAATGATTGTATCCAAATGCTCATGAGCATGGGTGACCACCTCAATAACATCGTCGTGACACCAGGGAGTTGTGACGTCGTTAATGCGCAGGCTCAGGGTATGGGCTTTGAACGGTTGCTCGTTCAGAGCCTTGATGACCTGCTGACGGGCGGTTGCTTTGGTCTCTGGGGCTACCGCATCTTCCAGATCAAAAAAGACTTGATCCACTGACAACCCTGCGGCCTTGGCGATCATTTTCTGGGAGCTGCCGGGTACGGCTAAGGTGCAGCGTCTTGGGCGGTTGGGTTGGCGGGTCATGCAGTGTTCCTCAGTATGCAGCTTGGGTATTGTCCGTATGCCGGCGGATAAAGTCACAGACGTGTCGATCAAAGTCCGCGGCTCCTTCCATGTTGACCCCATGGCCGGCGTCGATGTCCACAACGGACAGGTTCTGCATATGTGCCTGTGCCCAAGTTTTGTTGTCTGCAAACCGGCGCTCCTTGGTGCCGTGGCACAGCAGGACAGGCCTTGGGTTGTTGGGCGCCAGCGCTCGGATGCTGGTAAAGGGGTTGGTGTGCTGCAAGGTGCTGGCAACGCCTTCGGGTTTGAGATTGGCGCAGTCTTCTAGCAGCTGCGTCCTGACGGCTTCCGGCACATTACGAGCTCGACGCGGATGGACAGGAATGCGATCAATGGCTTGGATACCGCCATTTCGAATGTTGTCGGCGGATTTGGATGCGGTAGCCAACCACTCGTCAATTAAGGGCTGGTCCGCGAGGGCGGAATTTGAATTGGTAAAAATGTGACCGTACACATGCTCCGGGTGCTCACAGACATAGCGAATGGTCAGGCCCGCACCCAAGGAATAGCCGCAAAGGAACCAGCGGTCCGCGCCGAGCTGCTGCCGTATTTGGTCGAACTGCTGCACATAGGCGGCGGGGGAATAGTGAAGAGGATCCGCCGGTGCTGGCGAGCGGCCGTGGCCCCAAAGCTCGGCGGTCACCGGGCGGCAGACCTTGCCAAGGGCAGCTAAGTTCGCCAGCCATTGCGCGCTGGAAGACAAAAAGCCGTGAACCATAAGCAAATACGGCCCCTTGCCAGGGTGCACTTGGAAAGCAATTCTTGGTGAGTTTTCGGTGTACTGCATGATGTCGAGCGCTGTGCTAGCAAGTCAAAATGTCATGCTACCATGCGGAAAGGTTGGTATTTGCTCATGAGGGAGAGGGATATGACTTACGACTTGGTGATCAAAAACGGCAGCGTCGTGGACGGCTCGGGTAACCCCCAGTATCGGGCCGATGTGGCGGTAAACGACGGCAAGATTGCTGCCATTGGGCGCATAAACGAAGGCGCCAAAAAGACCATCGACGCCGAAGGTCATGTGGTGTCGCCCGGGTTTGTGGACGGGCATACCCACATGGACGCGCAAGTGTTCTGGGACCCTATCGGTTCTTGTTCCTGTTACCACGGCGTTACCAGCGTGGTGATGGGTAATTGCGGCTTTACGCTGGCACCCTGCAAGCAGGAAGATGCGGACATGGTCTTTCGCAATCTAGAGCGGGCCGAGGACTTATCCCGGGACGCGATGCTGGAAGGCATCGACTGGCGCTGGGAAACCTTCCCGCAATTTTTAGACGTAGTCGATGAACTGCCCAAGGGCATTAACTACGCCGGCTACATCGGCCACTCGGCCCTGCGAACCTATGTAATGGGCGAGCGCGCCTTTACCGATGCGGCCAGCGAAGACGAAGTGCGCAAAATGCAGCACTTGGTGAAGGAGGCTGTGCAGGCCGGCGCCATCGGTTTTTCCACCTCCCGCACCTTTAACCACCTGACCGCTGACGATCGACCCGTTGCCAGCCGGCTAGCCGAATGGGACGAGGTGCGAGCCATCGTCAACGCCGTGGGCGAAACCGGTAAGGGGCTGTTCGAGATTGCCGGCGAAGCGCCTGGGCGGGATCCCGAGCGTATTGCTGAGTATCACGGCCGGTTGCGTGATTTGGCGGTGGCCTCTGGCGTGCCGCAAACCTGGGGCATGTTCAGCGTGCGCGCCGCACCGGATCTGTGGCGCCCTTACTTTGATCTGTTGGACGAGACCGCTGCCGCCGGTGGCCGCATGTACGCGCAGGTGCACAGTCGTGCGCTGTCCAGCCTGCTGTCTTTTGAAAGCAATACTCCCTTCGATAACTGGGAGTATTGGTCCGAGTTTCGGCAGCTGCCCTTGGCCGAGCAAGCGGCGAAGCTGCGCAATCCCGAGATCAAGGCCAAGCTAATTGAGGTAGCGAGCCGGGAATACACCGGACCGCGCATCGTGGGCGCAGAAGCCCGCCCCCCAGAGTGGGATTTCATCTATCCCATGGACGATATGGTGTACGACAAGCCTTCCATGGCGGAACTGGCCCGAGCCAAGGGCGTGCACCCGGTGGAACTGATGATCGATATGGCGCTGGAGCGCGACCTGAAGATGTTTTTCCGCCAGCCCATTGCCAATGAAGACCAGTCCCAAGTGCTGGATATGATGAAGCACCCGCGCTCGGTAATTACCTTTTCGGATTCCGGCGCCCATGTATCTCAGATTATGGACTCGTCGCTTCAAACCCATCTGCTGAGCTATTGGGTTCGGGAAAAGCAGGCCATGACGCTGGAAGAGGCGGTGAAGCAAATTACCTACAACACAGCCACTATGTGGGGCTTACACGATCGAGGTCTGATACGGGAGGGCATGGCTGCGGATCTGGTGGTATTTGAACCCAAGACCATTGGTGCGCGTATGCCAGATGTGGTTCACGACCTGCCTGCTGGCGCCAAGCGATTGAAGCACACGG
>JAYNPH010000058.1:0-295 GCA_038113685.1 Gammaproteobacteria bacterium | reverse complement strand
CAATACTGTTGTGAATGGCGAAATCTTACTGACGAATAACGAACACAGCGGCGCGGTGCCCGGTCGTTTGTTACGCAGTTAGTAAAAGATAAAGGAATTGCCGACATGCCCTTGCGTGAGCATCGAGGCTGGTGCAACATTCCGCTCCCTCGCGTGAGTCGTCACGCTATACAGCGCACCTGTAGTTCAACTGGATAGAATACCAGGCTTCGAACCTGGGGGTTGCAGGTTCGAGTCCTGCCGGGTGCGCCATTTCCCTTTTTTGTGCTAACAACGTTTTCGTTTATTGCAGTGT
>JAYNPH010000057.1:0-13596 GCA_038113685.1 Gammaproteobacteria bacterium | reverse complement strand
GCCATACACAACGGACCCACTGTTTTTATCTTGCGGTGCGGGGGGATCAGGTGGTCGTCGATAGCGAGCCGGAGAACCCCGTCATATAGGCAGAAAGCCGGCTCTGAAAGGAGTAGACTCCCGCCGTTTCAAAGCAGACTCGCTACCCACCCGTAATTTATATCAAAGGGTTATGACCACACCATGAGCCAGACCGACATTGTTTTTCACAACACGCTTAGCGGAACCAAGGAAGTCTTTGTTCCCAACGATCCTGAGCATGTGACGATCTATGTCTGCGGCCCCACCGTTTACAACTTGATCCACATCGGTAACGCGAGGCCTGCCGTAGTCTTTGATGTACTGACCCGCCTGCTGCGTCTGCGATATCCCCGAGTCAGTTATGTCAGCAACATCACCGATATTGACGACAAAATTAACGCCGCAGCGGCCGAGAACGGTGAAGACATCACCACCCTTGCCGAGCGCTTCACCATAGCCTATCAGGAAGATGTGGCCGCCCTCGGCGTGCTGCCGCCGGATGTGGTACCCAAGGCCACCCATCACATCAATGAGATCATCGCCATGATCGAAAGCCTGATCGAACAAGGTCATGCCTATGCCAGTGCCGGTCATGCTCTGTTTCATGTGCCCTCGGATCCAGAGTACGGCTCGTTAGCCAAGCGTTCCTTAGAGGACATGATTGACGGCGCTCGCGTAGAAGTTGCCGACTACAAAAAAGACCCTAAGGATTTTGTACTGTGGAAGCCGTCCAGCGAGGATCAGCCGGGCTGGAACAGTCCTTGGGGCCGTGGCCGACCCGGCTGGCATATCGAATGCTCGGCCATGGTGAAAAAGCATTTGGGCGACACTATCGACATTCACGGTGGCGGCTCGGACCTGACCTTCCCCCACCATGAGAACGAGGCCGCTCAAAGCCGTTGCGCAAATCAGGGGAAGGGCTACGTTAACTACTGGTTGCACAACGGTATGTTGAATCTCGGCGCCGAGAAGATGTCCAAGTCGTTGGGTAATGTGCTGACCATTCGCAAGCTGTTGCAAACCCACAGCAGCGAGGTGCTGCGCTATGCCTTGCTATCGGGCCAATACCGCTCGTCCCTGAGTTGGTCAGACGACCTGCTGGCTCAGGCGCGTGCCAGTCTGGACAGTCTGTACCAAAGTCTGCGAGATACTGCCGCAACTACACAACTGACCAGTCAGGATATGCAGGAACTGGCACTGCAAGAGTACCCAACCGACGTCGTTGCCGCGCTATGCGATGACCTGAATACGCCCAAAGCCCTAGCGGCCATGCATGACCTCGCCGCACGTTTGCGTCGCGCCGCAAACGACACTGAGCGGGAGGACGCTGCCCGGCGTCTACTGGCCGGCGGTTGGCTACTGGGTTTGCTGTACCAAAACGCCGAAGAGTACTTTACCCAGGGACAACCCGGCGACGATGAATCGCTCACGGCGGATGACATCGAAGCCCTGATTGAACAGCGTAAGACCGCCAGAGCCAGCGGCGACTATGCTGGTGCTGACCGGATCCGCGATGAACTGCTCAATGCGGGTATCGAGCTGGAAGACTCTCGGGAAGGCACCCGCTGGCGTAAAATTTAGCGGCAGCCCTGAGCCCTTGTACTCCGTTGCCATCATTGGAAATAACCTTGCTGCCCAGCTGGCGGCGCTCGCGTGTCACGCCAGCGGCTTCGATGATGTTAAGCGCTACCGGGATGCGCATGATCCTGAGCCTCAACCGGCTGTTTACAGTCTAGGAGCCAACGCCAGTCGCTTGCTCAGAGCACTTGCCCCCCACCCTCTTGAAGATATCGCTTTTTTCCCCGATCGCTTTCAAGTCAGGTTCGCAAAAAGCGCCTATCTGCTCGCGGAGTTGCCGCTGGGAGACTTTTACCACCAGCGCTACGGCAGCCCCATGATGAATGTTGCCGGCCCCGCATTACGTCAGTGGCTAGATCGGGGCCTGAGCGCTCAACTGCTAGCGCCGATGGCGCTAACCGAGGCAGAAAGTACGCAAGCCCTCACCATCTTAAGTAGCCGTCAATGGAGCCACCGATCGGGCGACGGTGAATTCCGTGTATTTCACGCAAGTTTAGCCGATCACCCGCTACGCCGCGCCAACGTGCTCTGGCGAGGCAAGGGTCAATACATCGAACAAGTGGCCGACACGGACAGGGTTCATTTTCGATTCGTAACGCCCAAAGGTACTGACTTTGTCCAAGCCGATTGGCACCAAAGCCTGCACCCGGCTCTTGCGGCAAAAACCCAGCTGCAGGATATCTTCATCGACGAGCTTAACCACAGCGACAACCTGTTTGGCGGCTCGGTAGCCTTCCTGAGCGATGCGGTGACGCCACCAATCACCTGCAAGATCGACGGTGCAAACACGGCTTTGGAAGATGCTTGGGTGCTGTCACGGATGATGGAAAACTACGAAGAGGATATCGCCGACGGCCTTGCGGCCTACGAACGATTCCGCCGGCCTCGACATCGTAACGTCATGACGGGTATGCGCCGCCACGTAACCACGCTCACGGAGTCTGCTGCGATGAAAAGGCTTGGCCAGCATGTGGGCACTGCCCTGCAAAACCGGCTGTTACCGGAAATTGCTTTGCAGCGGCAGGACTGGCTGTATCAGCACGATGTCATCAAAGGATTTCGCTGACAAACAGACCGGTCCCGGCCACCTTTTCTGGAAATCGCGGGCCGGTGCGCAAAACGCAAAGCCCTTTCGCGGCAACCTAGTTACCTTCAGTGGCAGGCAAGGCGACTATCGGAGCCAAAGCTCTTGCTGAGAAAGGCCATTTGATCACCAAGGATGCGGCCCGAGTTAATGAGCGCTAAATACTCGGAATAGTTGGGTACGTAGGGCAAGGCCAGCAGCTCTAAACTGGTATCCTCCAACAATCGGTTGCCCTTGAAGTGGTTGCAGCGTCGGCAACTGGCGACCACGTTATCCCACTGATTGCCACCGCCTCTGGAAACCGGTACGACATGATCCCGAGTCAGTTCCGAGTCCCCTAACTGCTTGCCGCAATACAAACACGTATTGCCATCGCGCTTAAACAGCGCGAGATTGGTTAGGGGCGGGGTCGGCGAAGGACGCGCCACCACCCTGCCGTCGCAGGCGATGATGCTGTGGATGTCCTGACTGCTGGCTTCTCCCGTGTGCTTGGAATGACCACCCCTGATGGTGATCAAGGGGTCGCCAACGGTCCACACCACCAAATCCCGTGCGTAGAGGCATACCGCATCTTGCCATGCCACCCACTCCACGGGCTGGCCAGCAATATTCAATCGTAAAATGCGGGGCACGCGTTCAAAATCTGACAGCGTTGATAGCATGACGGCTTCCTTGTAGCGAGTTGTACGTATCGATTACTCAAAACTTGTGGTGTCATACCCGGCAAACCGCTCTGGGTTTACTGGCTACACGGCATTAAAAACTAGGGGAAAAATCCAGTAGCCGCAAGCCAAACTCTTAACCAAAAGGCGTAACGACCAATTTTTCACCGTAGCTGCCGAAAATCGGCGCCTTTAAAACAGCATCAAAGGACTTTTCCAACGCCATCATTGTCTGCATCGGCCAGCAAAAAGGCCTTTGAAAATCGATAGTCTGGGTTAGTCTAGCGTCACTGGGCTTTAGCCCGGACAGAACAATAGAGTGTGGATTTCGATGTGAACAGCCGAATTTTTCTAGGGGTCTTTGCGCTGATTACAGCCAGTTGCGCGAATAACGCCCCGACGTCGTCAGCTGAGCTTGTCGAACAGGCGCGGGAAGAAACCAGTTGGCACTGTGAAGAAAGTGCCGGCAGTTGGTCCTGCAAACGGCGAACCATCGGCGAGATCCAGCAACGCCAGGCCGCTAGCGAGGCCCGAAAGTTTGATTGGTCACGATCTGAGACCGAAACTCTGACCCGGGTGAATGAAAGCTCCGCTGAACCGGCCGAAATTGCAGCAAATGAATTCGCAGAAGCACGCCCCACGAGGCAAATGCCGACAGAACCGCAAACAGCGAACCCAGTAACGCGCCCCCGCTCAGACAGCCCGGCAGAGTCCAACTCGTCGCAGGGAGTGGCCGCACAGAAATCGGCGGCCTATCAGCAACTCATGTACCGACCGGATGCGCCCATGTCCTTGGAGGACCTTCCAAGCAGTTATTGGACCGTACAACTTATAGCCCTGAGCAGCGCGCGCGAGCTGCAGGGCTTTATGAGTTCCCTGCAGTTAGATGGTCTCGCGGGCGCCATGATCAAAGTCAATAATAGAACCTATTATGTGGCCCTACTTGGAGTTTATGAGACCCGAGCAGCTGCGGAGTTGGCGGCCAAAAAACGGCCTGAATCGCTATCGCGATACCAACCCTATGTGCGCAGTCTTGGTTCTTTGCAGGCCGCTATGACTCAAGCCAGCCAACTGCCGCGCTAAGGTTGCAGCGCCGTTACACGCCACAAAGCCCAAACAACGCCGGCGCAGCTTTATTCCTCTACTGAGATCCGGCCGTTTGCGCCACGCTCTTTTGGGGCGAAATGGCCCGGTAGGAGTCTCGCTGACGCAGGCGCTGAAGATATTCGGCCACCTCGGGAAAGGGCGAGGTGTCCATACCGTCAACTTCCAGCACCATGGCCACAGTCATCATGGGCACGTCGGCCAAAGAAAAGTCGCCACAAAGATAATCTTGCCCGCTCAAGGTTTTCTGCAGAAATGGAAAAATCTGCTCCCGTAGCCCTTGCCGTCCGCTTTCCATCGCCTGACTGTCTCGCTGATCTTCTGGCGACCACCAAGGCATCCAAATCATCGGCAGGAACTTGCCGAGTACACCCTCATCTCCATAATTTTCTAGCGCTCGGGCATTAGCGCGCAGATCCGATCTTGTCGGCAACAGCGGATTATTTGGTTCTTTTTCATTCAAGTACTCGTTAATCACGGTGGAGTCGTAGAGCACTAGTCCATCATCATCAATCCAAGGCATCTCTGGCAGTTTCTTCCATACCGCACCGGGGCTGACGGTTTCCACGTGATACGGCAGGCCTTTTTCCTCAAGGACCACTTTTACCTTACTGCCGTTGGTAGATCGCAAGGTGCCGTATGGATAATCCCGTTCCATGGTGAACAACGTAATCATGCTACCCCTCCTCTAATGCTTTAATGCTTTGCGCCTTGGGCGCATGTTGTACAGGTTTTCAGCCCTGAAAATAATCAGTGCCAGCCAGCCTATATCAGCCCCGTTATCCCTCGCCAACGCGCTGGCTGAGCCGGCAATGGCGCCAGCGCTGGGACCGATCAAAAGTGGTCTTTGCGCTTACGCGTCTCGGCAAAGATAGCGACGGGATTGGCCCCCACTAAATCTATGGTTTGCTGCAAGTTAGCGCTATCGGGCCGCACAAACGGGTTGGTCTGCCGTTCTAAGCCGATGCTGGTGGGAACCGTCGGGATGCCTTGGGCACGAAGCTTTGCAATCTCCTCAACTCTCGCCTGTAAGGCTTGGTTGTCAGGCTCCACGGTAATGGCAAAGGCCGCGTTGGCCTGCGTATATTCGTGCGCGCAATACACCAGCGTCTCGTCGGGTAGCGCCATAAGTTTCTCAAGACTACCCCACATTTGCTCCGCAGTTCCCTCGAACATGCGGCCACAGCCCAAAGCAAACAATGTGTCCCCGACAAAGGCGACGTTGTCATCCGCAAAGTGATAGGCAATATGGCCGGTTGTGTGACCAGGCACTTCCAATACCCGCACTGAGGCACTGCCCAGTTCAAACACCTCGCCATCCACCACCTGTCGATCAATGCCGGGAATGCGTTCGGCATCGTTAGCGGCACCGATTATCTGACAACCCCACTGAGTCTTGAGGGCTTCATTGCCCCCAGCGTGATCAAAGTGGTGATGGGTATTCAGGATGTGGGTCAGCTTCCACCCCTGCTCAGCCAATGCTTCGTTAATCGGCCCCACTTCAGGCGTATCAATACTGGCCGTGACGCCGGTCGCCGAATCGTGGACGAGGAAACCGTAGTTGTCGTCCAAACAAGGGATTTGCTTCACTTGAATGCTCATGATGTCTCCTCAGCCGTTGCTTCGCGCTGGAGTATCGCAGATTGGTCACAAACCCTACAGAAAAAGTCTCTCATGGAAGTTCGAGTCCCAAAGACCTGAGTGAATGGTTTATGCTGCCGCCATCATCCGCAAACCGACGCCGGCAAAGTACTTATGAACAAGATCCTGCAAGAAATCATCGATCTTTTAGACGTGGAACCCATTGAGGAAAACCTCTTTCGCGGCCAAAACCACAACACCGAACATGTATTTGGCGGCCAGGTTCTGGCTCAAGCCCTGGCATCGGCCTTTCGCACCGTCGACGCCGCTCAAAGCCTGCATTCCTTGCACAGTTATTTCCTGCGAGCCGGTGACTGGACCCGGCCCATTCTTTATGAGGTAGACCGCATACGCGACGGACGCAGTTTCAGCACCCGGCGTGTCGCAGCGATTCAAAATGGGCGCACCATCTTCACGCTGGCATGCTCATGGCAAAAGACCGAACCGGGGCTGGATCACTCGCTGCCAATGCCCGATGTTCCGCCTCCGGAGTCGTTGCGGGGGGATCTAGAGACCTATAGAGCCTTGGCAAAATCCAACCCTGATATGGCCCGTTTTACCTTTCGCTTTGAAGCCATCGATTCTCGCGCCGTAGAACGCATTAACATGGTGAACCGAAGCGAGCATCCGCCGTACAAGCACACATGGCTGAAGAGCCGGGACCCATTGCCAGACAATCCGGAAGTACACTTGGCTCTGCTGGCCTATATGTCCGACCTAGACTTCATGTCTACATCCATGCTGCCCCACGGTCCGCTCACCGTCGACGAGGCAGGCCAGCGGGCTGTCCGCGGTGCCAGCCTAGATCATGCCATTTGGTTTCATCGACCATTTCGCGCGGACGAATGGCTGCTCTTCGCAAAAGAGTCCCCCAATGCCGGTGGCGCCCGAGGCTTTGTACGCGGACACTTTTTTAATCGCGCGGGAGAAATGGTGGCCACTGCGGCGCAGGAATGCTTGATTCGGCCTTTGGGCGAAAGCCGCAACGTCATCGAGGCGGGCCGGCAAAAAACCGCGGCCTCCTAGTTACTTGCATAGGCGGTTGCTCAGCCGCAAACAAGTAACCGGACGTTACTGGCACAAAAAAGGCCCCGCAGGGCCTTTTGTCGCTTACAGGGCGGCTGTCAAAGCGCCTCGAGAATCGCCTCAGCCGCACTGACTTCCAGCTTGCCAGGAGCCTCCACTGCCAAATGGGTGACGATACCGTCCTCCACGATCATGGCGTAGCGCTGCGACCGCTTGCCCAAGCCAAAGCCAGAGCCGTCCATTTCCAGGCCCAAGGCGGCAGTAAAATCGCCGTTGCCGTCGCCGACCATTACCATTTCTTCGGCGTTTGAGCTTTTGCCCCAAGCGTCCATAACGAAGGCGTCGTTAACAGACAAGCAAACGATGCTATCGACGCCCTTGGCCTTGATGGCATCAGCTTGAACCACATAGCCGGGCAAATGCGCCATGGAACAAGTCGGTGTGAATGCACCGGGAACCGCAAACATGGCTACTTTTTTGCCCGCAAAGAGCTCGTCGGTGGTAACCGGAGTCGGTTTACCGTCCTTCATCGTGTGCAGGGTTGCTTCCGGAAGTTTAGAGCCTGTTTCAATCGCCATGGTGTTATTCCTGTAGTCAAAAGTTGTTATCGGTCTGGGGAAGCGCCATGCGCCACGTGCCTTGGCTTTCCCTGCGCAAGCCAGAATTGTGAGCGGTCACCGGCGGTGGGTCAACTCAGCGCCAAGCAAATTCGGGCTGCTCAAAGTGCGCCACCCGAGTCTCGCGGTTCAACAAGCACACTTCGCGAAACTGATAAAGAATCGCCGCTGTTGGCGCGGCTATATGGTCTGTCCCCACCGGCATCCGCAGCACCGGTGCCTCGCTGGTGCTAACCGGCGTCAGCCGCGGTGCATCGCTGCGGGTAAATTCACGGATAGGGATACGGTGCACGCTGGCAACCTCGTCCGGGTTGGGCCGGGTCTGCAAATCAGGACCACCCCAAATGACCACGGGAGTCATCACATAGCCAGACCGAGTCACAAAGTCATCGAGTCTCCCTAGTACTCTGTCCTGGGAAAGAACGATACCAACTTCCTCACTCATCTCGCGCAGGGCTGCTTGTACTGGGGTTTCACCCGGATCGATACGCCCGCCGGGTAAAGCCCACTGACCGGGATGGCTGCGAAGCTTCTGGGAACGACGGGTCAAAATCAGCGCCGGTTCTGGTGACCAATGTTCGGGATTAGCGAGCCCCGGCAGGTCGGGGCCAAGACCCACATCGGTTATGGTCAGTGCGACCGCAGCGCGACGCAACGGCTCTTCTGAGTCGCCGGCGTCCGCCTGGGTCACCGCAAAGCCGGTCAGGTTCTGGGCCACAAAATCGCGCAGCGCCACATCGCAGTGATGGAAATTAAACTGATTCACCGAGAAAACGTGCTTAGCGGCCCGAGAACTGCGGTTTACGTTTTTCTAAAAATGCGTGCAGCCCCTCTTGACCGTCCGAGGTCGTGACCAAGCCTGCGATGGCTCTGGCCTCCAGTTCCATCTGAGATTCTAGGCTTTGATCGAAACTGCCATCGAGCAGCGCCTTCACCTGTCCGTAGGCCCGGGTGGGGCCGCTGGCAAGCTTGGCGGCTAGCTTCTGAGCAGCGGGCAAAACCTCGTCATCGGCCACCACCTGATTTACCACACCCCAGTCCAGCGCCTCAGCCGAGGTCAGCACTCGGTTGGTCAACATCAGTTCCCGCGTCCGGCGATCGCCTATTTTACGCGGCATGTAGTAAGTCGAACTGCCGTCAGGTGATAGGCCGGCATTGGTATAGGCCATGGTCATCACCGCCGACTCTGCAGCGATGGCAAGATCCGCCGCCATAAGCAAGGAAAATCCGGCGCCTGCCGCGGTGCCGTTGACTGCAGCTATTACCGGGGCCGCGTTGCGCGCCAGCCGAGATAGCGCCAAGTGCAAGTCGCCGGTCATTTTCATGATCAAGGTCCGAGCACCGGCGCCTGCGGCAGCAAAGGCCCCAAGATCACCGCCTGCACAAAACACCTTATCGGCACCCGTTAAGATCACCGCTCGAACGTCAGAGTTTGCGTCAATGGCCAGCGCGGCATCATGGAGTTCTGTCGCCATCTCCGGCGACATGGCATTCATACTGTCGGGGCGACTTAGGGTAATGGTGGCAACACCATCGGCTACATTAAATTTCAACGTTTCGTAACTCACTCATTTCCTCCAACGCTGTTATCGCTCTGCTACGGGGCCGCCATATCGCCAGCCTTCCGAATTTCTCTGCTGCAGCATCCTAATGCTTAACTTGGATTGTCGAAACCATTACCATGGACGGCTGCCGTCATACCTAGGAGATATTTTGGATATCGATTTAAGCGCCCAAGACTTGGAATTCCAGCAGGAAGTTCGCGACTTTCTGGCATCGAACGCCCACGTCCCGAAAACCGATTACGCCCAATGGCGTCTAAACTGGTTCGACCGAGCCAAGGATAAGGGCGGATGGGATGTCCCCAAGTGGCCGGTCGCCTTCGGCGGTCCGGGCTGGACACCCACCCAGCATTACATCTGGGAAAAAGAAACGGCGGTGGCCCAAACCCCGTGGGACCTGCCCTTCGGTTTGTCCATGCTAGCGCCGGTGCTAATGACCTACGGCAACGAAGAGCAGCAGCAGCGCTTCCTGCCGGACATTCGCGCCCGCAAAGTAAACTGGTGCCAAGGCTATTCCGAACCCAACGCGGGCTCAGACCTAGCCAACCTAAAGACCAAGGCTGAATTGTCCGATGACGGCAGCTACTACACCGTTAATGGCACCAAGATTTGGACCACCCTCGCCCACATCGCAGACTGGATCTTTTGTCTCACCCGAACCAGCGATTCTGGGATAAAACAGGAAGGTATCACCTTCTTGCTCATTCCCATGAAACAGGAAGGCATCGAGGTAAAACCCATCATTACCTTAGGCGGTTCTCACAGCGTCAATATGGTGCATTTCACTGATGTGAAAGTCCCCGTCGAAAATCGCGTCGGCGATGAGGGCAAAGGTTGGGGCTATGCCAAGGGCTTGCTTGCCCACGAGCGTACTGGACTGGCCGGCATCTCAAAGTCGCTAGTGGCCTTGGATTTCTTGCGTCTACAGGCAGGACAAGTGAAGCGCGGCAACGCGACGCTGTTAGACGACCCTACCTATAAATCCAAGCTGGCGAAGCTGGAGATCGATTTGCTTGCAACGGAGTTTACCGAGTTGCGCTCACTGGCCAGCGCGGCCAACGGTGCCGAACCCGGACCCGAGTCGTCGATTTTGAAACTCAAGGGAACAGAAATTCAGCAGCGCATCCAGAAGCTGACGGTGGAAGCCGGCGGTATTTATTCCGCAGCTTGGGGCAAACAGCCCGTTGGGCACAGCTTCGCCAAGGGCGGCATGTCAGGCTACCTGTCCAGTCGGGCTTACACGATTTATGGCGGTGCATCGGAAGTGCAAAAAGACGTCGTCGCGAAAAACGTGCTGGGGCTAAAAAAAGCCAAGTGAGCCTGCATTTTGCAAACAACAGCCAAACCATTTCAGGAATTTAACCGTGAATTTTGATTTATCCGAGGAGCAGCAACTGCTCAAAGACAGTGTTGATCGCTTTGTCAGCGATAACTACGACCTAGACACCCGACAAACGCTCAGCAAGAACGACGCCGGGTTTAGCGACACCTATTGGCAGACCATGGCCGAGTTAGGGTGGCTTGGGGTCACCGTACCAGAAGCCCATGGTGGCTTCGGCGGCAATCAAGCCGATACCATGGTTCTCATGGAGGCCTTCGGTAAAGGATTGGTTCTGGAACCCTTTTTCGCCAGCGCGGTACTCGGCACCCGGGCTATTGTCGCCGGCGCCAGCTCCGAACTGCAAAACAAACTTCTACCAAAGTTGATGGCCGGCGAATGCCGCCTGAGTTTGGCCTATGCCGAAGAGCAAGCCCGATTTGATTTAGAGGACATCGTCACGCGAGCAACGCAAGACAGTGGCGATTTCATTATAACGGGTCATAAAAGCATGGTTCAGCATGGAGGTAGCGCAGACTATTTAGTGGTCAGCACACGTACCTCAGGTGGCCAGCAAGACCAGCATGGCATCACTGTGTTTCTGGTAGAGGCGAAAAGCGAAGGTATCTCGATTCAGTCCTTCCCAACCGTGGACGGCCAGCAGGCCTCGGAAATCACCTTCAAAGACGTCCGGGTAAGCGCCGATCACATACTCGGCGGACTGGACGGCGGCTTTGGTTTGCTCCAGGACATTGCTATCGATGGCATTCTGGCACTAGCAGCAGAAGCCGTAGGAGCCATGGAGGTACTATATAAAGATACCGTAGCCTATACCCAAGAGCGCCAGCAGTTTGATCAAAGTTTGTCGGACTTCCAAGTGCTTCAGCACCGTATGGTGGACATGTTTATGGAATACGAACAGTGCAAGTCCATGCTGTATCGAGCCACCTTGGAAGTCGTGCAAAAGGGCCGTGAAGCCATGCGCATCGTGCACGCTCTAAAGTACATGGTTGGCAAGAACGGCACGTTTATCGGCGAGAACGCTGTGCAGCTACATGGCGGCATGGGCGTCACAGAGGAACTGCGAATAGGTCACTACTTCAAACGCTTGCTGGTCATCGACGCGCAATTCGGTAACTCAGATCACCATCTGGGCCGTTTTGCCGGCTGACACCAGTGTGGAGAAAAGACTTGTGAACATGTTCAAAGACCCTCTGTGGCTGTTCTTACTGTTCGGCTGCCTACTATTTGGGCTCGCCCGATGGCAGGACGACGAGAGGGTGATTCAAGTCAGCCATGGCGACATTGAGCGCTTATCGCTGCAGTGGCAGCAGCAAATGCGCAGGGAACCCACACCGGCAGAGCGGCAAAACTTGATTGCCCAGTTCATCCGGGATGAGGCCTACTATCAGGAAGCGCTGCGGCTTGGTCTGGATGCCGACGACACGATCGTGCGGCGGCGGCTGATCCAAAAGGTCACCTTTCTCACCGAAGACCTCGCGGCCATGGAGGCTGCTGCCCCCAAGGCCGTGAAGCAATTTTACGCGGACAACCGCCAGCGCTACGAGATTCCTGAGCAGTTCACCTTCCAACACATTTATTTTTCCTCCGATCGAGATACCGCGACACCGCAGGAGAGCGCAAAAGCCATGGCTGCTCAAGCTGTGTTAGATCCCGCTCTGACGGGAGACCCGTTTATGCTGCAATCTCAGTATGCGCGCCGAACTCAACGAGAGATTGGTGATTTGTTTGGCAGAGCTTTCGCTGCACAGCTGGTAGCCATAGAGACTCCGGGGACGTGGCAGGGTCCGATTCAGTCAGCCTATGGCTGGCACGCGGTATTGCTGGAAAACCGGCGACCCGCCCAAGCCCTACCGTTTGAGCAGGTACAAGACAAGGTACTGCTGGATTGGCAACAAGAACGCCGCGTCGCTGCGAACACTGCCTATCTCGCCGAATTGCTGGACACTTACGACGTGCAAATGCCCGAATCCTACGATGCCACCCTCAGGCCGGTGGCGGAATGAGGGCGGCGGTGGCTAAGGTCGAAAGAAGCGCCGGCTTCCAAGGATTGGCCCTGCTTTTTTTTCTGCTGGGCCTGCTTGGCTTAGCGGCGCCAACACAGGCCGATGAAGTTAGACCCGCTTATCTGGAGATTCGAGCCGCCGACAGCCAAGAGTCCCACGAATACACCGTGCTGTGGAAACAGCCGGTGGTTGAAAACAAACGTCTACCGATCGATCCAGTTTTTCCTGAGACGTGCAATCTGGTGGAAACTGCTCCGCCAGAGCTTACGGGCAACGCGCTAATCAAGCGCTGGCAAGCATCCTGCGATCTGAGTACTGCTACCATCGAAATTAGCGGACTACGCACCTCGATTACCGACGTGCTGGTGCGAGTGATCAGGGTGGGCGAAGAGCCGGAAAACTACATCGTCAGACCGAGTAACCCGACGCTTTCCTTAGGTGGCGACGGTGCTGACTCCGTTGGCTATCTGATGATTGGCGTTGAACACTTGATCGGTGGGATCGATCATGTGCTCTTCGTAGTCGGTTTGGTGCTTTTCATCCACTCACCTTGGATGCTGCTAAAAACCATAACCGCCTTCACCATCGCGCACAGCATCACGCTGGCCCTGTCGGTAATGAACATAGTCAGCTTGGCTCAGGCCCCGGTAGAGGCAGTGATCGCCCTATCCATTGTCTTTTTAGCCAGAGAACTGGCTCAACCAGAGGCGCGCCGGTCCGCCCTAACCCGCACCAGCCCATGGCTTATGGCCTTTGTTTTCGGACTTCTGCACGGACTGGGATTTGCGGGGGCTCTCAGTGAAATCGGTCTGCCCGAGGACGCTCTGTTTACCAGTTTACTATTATTCAATCTGGGTATTGAATTGGGTCAAATCTTGGTGGTTTTGCTTCTGGTTCTGGTGCTTTGGCTGTGGCGCAAAGCCACTCAAGCCCTTAGTCTGCGTCCAGACTTAGTG
>JAYNPH010000056.1:0-9107 GCA_038113685.1 Gammaproteobacteria bacterium | reverse complement strand
TGGTTGGTGTGTTTGTTGTCGGGTTGGTTGGCGTGCTGGCGTACCTGTTGGGGTGGGTGTGGGTGTTGGTTGGCGTGGGGGTTGGTTTCCTTGCCGCGGTTGTCTACATCGAACTGGAAATCGTAGTCCTGCAAAGCCTCAGCCACACGCTCACCCTTTACAGGCCGGCCCATGCCGCGCATTGGATCTCCGGTAATCGGCTCGATCTTGATCACCCGTGCTCCCATGTCTGCTAACACGGCGCCAGCACTTGGGGCTGCCATCCAGTTATCAATTTCTAAAACAACGACATCGTCTAACGGTGCTGGCATCCAACTCTCTCCCTGTAAATACGAACCAGAGATTACAGCGAAGGCAGGAGGGTGGTGCAAGGGTTATCCGGCATTGTTAGACGAGTCAATTTCGTAGCCAGACATCGCACAATGTCTCGTACTGTGACCACTATCACGTATACGACTCAGCGTGCCCGCGAAGGTGAGCGCATAATGCGCTTTTCTTGCTCTCGATGTGAGAAGCGAAGGCCTTTGTAAATGACTTTGTGAATGACTGTGTAAATGGCTTTGTAAATGCCGGGCTGGAGTACCAACGATCGTTGACCTTTGCGCTCCAGTCTGCGTCGGGATGATTCTCTAGTGCCGATTTTCAACATTTCAGGAAATACCCTATCTGCCGTCGAGCAGAGGAATTTTTCTTCCGAGAAAACACTTCAAACCCTCATCGAAAAAAATCTTCAAACGGTATTTAACTGCAGGTTTGTGGCGAGCGAATTTTCCACAGGGCCGCAGCATGCTGGCCGAATTGACAGTTTGGCGATTTCGGAGGAAGACAACCCAGTCACTATTGAATACAAGAAAGTTGAATCATCACAGTTGATCAATCAGAGCTTGTTTTATTTGAACTGGATTAAAGACCATAGGGGTGACTTCGAGGTCGCGGTGCAAAAACGGTTGAATGGCAATGTTCAAGTTGACTGGTCAAACATCCGCGTGATTTGCATTGCGCCAAATTATAAAAAATACGATTTGCACGCAGTCCAAGTAATGGGCGCGGATATCGAGCTATGGAAATACCGTTTGTTTGCAAACGAATCTTTGTATCTGGAAAAGGTTTTGCATACAGATAAAACGGATGAACTCGATCTGTCGGACAACGCAGTCGGAACCGGTAGAAATTCCGGTAAAAGCTCCGTGATGGTTAAAGCCGGAAAAAAAGCTGCGTTGACCCGCGCTACGGGAACTTACACCTTTGACGAAAGGCTGGAAGGAAAACCGAAAGATATACGCGAACTAGCGCACACGATCAGACAGTTCATTATTGGCTTAGACGCGTCGCTTGAGGAAGTGCCAAAGAAGTTCTACGTCGCGTATAAAATTTCTCAAAATGTAGCCTGCCTAGAGGTGAGAAGCCGCAACATCAAGTTGTTCTTAAAACTCAGCCCTACAGACATTCCTGCCGGGGCCAAAAATTATCGGGATGTTAGCAACATCGGTCACTACGGCACGGGTAATGTGGAGTTCACGGTATCTTCGGAAGACGAGTTTGAGCCAATCAAGGAATTTGTTGAAATGGCGTATAACAAGGTTGGCGGCTAGGGCCGATTGAGGCGACGGCAGCAAAGCAGAACTTGTTTAAGGGGCGGTCAGCATTCGCTTGAGCGCAAAGCGCCGCTAGCTGGTCAAGATAAGGTCTCTCGCTTCTGCCATATCCAGATTGTCGTGGATATCCAAATTTAGCCATCCGCGATGGCCGATGTGCTGCGCAATTCGATATCGGGCATCGATGGTGCGAGTGAACTGCTCCACGGGGGCCGCCCAAACACTCGGTTCAAGCCTGCGCCGATTGGGTTTCGGGCAGCGCAGCCATAGGGCGATGCGACCATCCCCATGGTAGAATAGGGCCTTAAGAACGTCGGCCATACTCTTGCAGCAATCTCTATCCTCAAAAGCCAAACCATTTCTCGGTTGGAAAATGGTGCTCGTGGCGTTTTGCATCGACTTCGTGGCGGTAGGCTTCTTTTTTTATTCTTACGGGGTATTTTTCAAAGCAATTGCCGCAGACTTTGGCGGCTCGCGCCTTGGGGTGGCTATTGGTTTGACGGTCACCAATGCCGTGGGTGCGATCGCCGCCCCTTACGTTGGCCGTGCGCTGGATAAATATCCGCTGCGCAATGTCATGGGTATTGGCGCAATTTTTATGGCGGTGGGTTTTTTAGGCCTATCCTTTGTTCAGAACGAACTTCAGTTTTACTTGGTGCTGGGCCTGTTTATCGGCTTTGGGGCAAGCAGCATGGGTAATTTGGCCACCAGCAAATTGGTGACCAACTGGTTTGATCGGCGTCGGGGTACGGCGCTGGGCATTGCGGCTGCCGGCGTGTCGCTGTCCGGGGTAATCATGCCCTACGTTAGTGCCGAGCTGATCGAGAACTTCGGCTGGCGGCAGGGGTTTTTGGTTTTCAGCGCTTTCACCTTTTTGGTGGTAGTGCCGCTGATTTTTCGTCTCGTGATCTCACGACCCGAGGACGTCGGCCTGCGCCCGGATGGAGCTATGCCTTTGCACGGGCAGGGCGATGCCGTACAACCGTTGCCGGAGAGGACTCAAGCACCGAAGCTGCGGATGATGGAGCTGTTTAAGCAGCACAATTTCCGCGTCATCGTGGTGACGTTTTCCGTACTTTTTTGCTGTATGAACACGACGTTGACCCACATGATTCCGCGGCTGACCGACTACGGCTATACCTTGGTTCAGGCGTCCTTGGTGATGTCTGTCTGCGCGGGCTTGGGTGTGGCCGGCAAGCTGAGCTTTGGCTGGCTCAGCGACCGCATGAGTGTCCGCCGGGTGATGGCCATCATTATCGTTGCCCAATTTGTCGGTCAGTATCTGATTTTTTCGTCCGAGGGATACCTGATGATTTGCCTTGGCGCCGCGCTGTTTGGCTATGGGGTTGGCGGTGTGGTGCCCATGCATGGTGCGGTGGTGGGCAAAACCTTTGGCAGAGAGCGTTTCGGCGCGGTGCTTGGTTTGATGCGACCGGCCATGTTCCCCATTCAAATTCTCGGTGTGCCGTTCGCTGGTTGGGTCTTCGACGTGACCGGCTCCTACGATATGGCTTTTCAAGCGATTTTGGTTTTGTACTTTGTGGCAGCGCTATCAGAAGCGAGATTTCAGCAGCTGAATTTCTGGGTTTCCCTGACTTTCGCAGCGCAGACGCACCGCATCTCCCAGTACATGCTCTGCTACATAAGGTTCAAAGCTCACAGTTGTAAAAGGTTTGATGTCCTCGAACTCCAGCTCCACAGAAAAACCCTCAACTACGGGCAGTACCGTAATGGCACTGGCCTGACTGAGCATCTCGCCCAGTTCCGATGTCAGTGCCTGTTGCGAGAGGCGGTCGGCAATGACACCTCGAACTAGGTATTTCAGCAGGCAGGGCTGCAGATGACGTTTTTCTGTGGGCATTGGCTCGGACCCGCGCAGGGATTGGTTTTAGGCGTTTTTCCACACAGGATCACGCTTTTCTAAGAAAGCGTTTACACCCTCTCGTTGATCTTCGGTGCTAAATAAGTCAACGAATTTCTGACGCTCGTAAGGCAGCGCTTCTCCTACGGCGTTGTCTCGGGCTTGATGAATCAGCTCCTTACAGTAGGTCACCGAGATTGGGCTTTGCTGTGCTACTTGGGCTGCGAGGACCAAGGCTCGATCCTTGGCGGTGCCGGCGGGTACCACTTCTTCGACCAAGCCAATGCGCTCGGCTGTCTCCGCGTTCACGCGCTCACCGCATAGAATCATCTTCTTCGCCCAGCCTTCGCCGACTAACCAGGACAACCGCTGAGTGCCACCTGCACAGGGCAACAAACCCACCTTGGGTTCTGGTAGTGCCATTTGCGCTTGGGTCTCAGCGATGCGAATGTCGCAGGCTAAGCAGGCTTCCAAACCGCCGCCCATGGCGAAGCCGTTGATGGCGGCGATGGACACGCCACGAAAGTCTGCCAAACACTCGAAACCTTTGCCGAAGAACTCCGCCATTTGACGAGCGTTGTTAGCATCGCCGTCGGCGAATAAATTTAGGTCAGCCCCGGCTGAGAAAAACTTTTCACCCTGACCGGTAATGACCAAGGCAAAGATGTTTTTATCCGCGTTCAGCGTTTCCACCAGCGCTGCCAGTGCGGGCAGGCTCTCGGTGTCCCAAGTGTTCGCACCGGGATTGTCAATGGTGATCAGGGCCGTGTGATCAATGATCTCGACCTTGAGTTTGTCTGATGTGCTGATGCTCATTGAATTACCTCCAATGCACCTGCCATAAGCATGCGTCGTGAAATAATTACTCGCATGATTTGGTTGGTGCCTTCTAAAATTTGATGGACCCGGGTGTCCCGTACGTAACGTTCCATCGGATATTCGCGCAGGTAGCCGTAGCCCCCCAGTAGCTGTAGGGCGTCGTTGCACACTTTGAAGCCCGCATCGGTAGCAAAGCGTTTGGCCATGGCGCAGTAAGTGCCAGCTTGTCCATCGCCGCTGTCGAGCTTGCTCGCGGCCAGTCGTACCATCTGGCGGGCAGCCACCAACTCGGTCAGCATGTCGGACAGGGCAAACTGAGTTGCCTGAAAATCAGCGATGGCTAGGCCGAACTGCTGGCGGTCCTGCACGTAGGCCGTCGCATCCTCCAGCGCCTTTTGGGCTGTGCCCACGCTGCAAGTAGCGATATTGATGCGACCGCCATCGAGACCATCCATGGCAATAGAAAATCCCTGTCCTTCTTCGCCTAGTCGGTATTTTTTGGGTACGCGCACGCCGTCAAAGGTAATGGCACGGGTTGGCTGGGCATTCCAGCCCATTTTGTGTTCGTTTTTACCGTAGCTGATGCCATCGGTGTCTGCAGGGACAAGAACGGCGGTTACGCCCTTGGGGCCAGCATCGCCGGTGCGCAGCATTAGCACTAGGACGTCGGTATCACCGGCACCTGAGATAAATGCTTTGCTGCCATTGATAACATAGTAATCGCCGTCGGATTCGGCACTGGTTCGCAGCGCAGCAGCATCGGATCCGGCGCCGGGTTCGGTAAGACAGTAAGAGGCCAGTTTGGCTCCTGACACCAAATCAGGACACCATTCGTCGATGACCTCTTGCTGGCAATAACGGCCAATCATGTTGGTTGCCATGTTGTGTATGGTCAAAAACGCTGCAGTAGTGGTGCAGCCCTTGGCGAGCTCTTCCACGATTAGGCTTGCGTCTAAACGGGGCATAGCCAGACCGCCAGCGTGTTCCGGGGTGTACATGCCCATAAACCCCAGTTCCCCAGCTTTGCGCAGTGCGTCTTTAGCGAAATGGCTGTTGGCATCCCATTCTGCGGCGTAGGGGGCGAGTTGATCTTGGGCAAAGGCTTTGGCCGTATCAATAAAACCTTGTTGTTCTTGTGTTAGCGCGAAGTCCATGGACTCTCCTTATGCAATTCAGCGCAGCCTTGGCAGTGTATTACAGCTGATGGGCCTCGGCATCTGAATCGTGATGGACTTGCTCGGTGATCAGCCTAGGGGGTTTGGCGAACCAAAAACACAGGCCTCCTGCCAGTGAGCAAAAAGCAATGCTGGTGAAAGCCAGATTGTAATTGCCGTAAATGTCGAACATCACGCCGGAGAACAGCGGTCCTAGGGTCATGCCAATCATTACGATCAGAGACGAAATGCCCATGATGGTGCCAAAGGATTTAGGTCCAAAATAATCCGCTCGCAGAGCCACCATCAACGGTGCGCGAGTGCCCCAAGCCAACCCGTGGGCCACGGCAAACAGCAGAACCAAGCCGGGCTGGGCACCGTAGGTCAATGCGATCAAGCCGACAAAGTGTCCCAGCATGCACAGGGTACAAATGGCGCGTTTGTCGAACCGGTCGCCAATGATACCGCCGAGAAATAAGCCGGCCATTTGCAGGGCGGTCATCAATGCAAACACGAAACCTGCATTCACCGGTGAGTAGCCCAGATCGAATGTCAGGTAGGGAATGAGGTGCGCGAGCATGGAGGATACGGTGAGCAAAGACAGGCCATGGCCGGTAGAAATCAGCCAAAAGGACGGTTCTCGAATCGCTTGACGCCAAGTTAGGCTGACTTGGGATTGGCTGCGTTTAACTCGATCCGATTCGGCCTCATCACCATCCGCACGCACGCCGTCGGGAACCTCACCGTAGTCTTCGGGGCGATGCCGCACCAGACTGACCAGAGGGATACCCACCATCAAAATTAAGATTCCAGAATACAAAGCCATAGAGCGCCAGCCGAAGGCTTCCAAACCCATCATCACGAAGGGCACACACAGACCCCCGGCAGAAAAGCCAATTTGCGACATGGCGATGGCCTTGGCCCGATGAGCATCGAACCAACTGACGATGGACACCATTAACGTGGCGAAGCCACCAAGACTGGAGCCAAGGGCGATTAAAATGAAGGCCACGAAATAGGTGGTAATCGACTCTACCAAGCTGAATAGAAAGAAACCGATGCTGAAGATAACGGTGCCAATGATGAGAATGCGCCTAGGTCCGTAGCGATCCACCAACCACCCTTGCAGTGGTCCCAATAAGCCGCTTTCCAGCCTTGTCAGCGCGAAGGCGAGGGACAAAACGGACATACTCCAGCCGAAATCGGCCTGAAGTTTCAGAGCGTAACCGCCGTAGGAATGCATCCACGTTAGTGCGGCCAGCCACTGCACGCCGGCACAGGCCAGGACAATCCACCAGCCATAGAAGACCTTACCGCTTGGGCGAAAGATACTGTTCAACTGACTAGCGAAACGGGTGACGGCTGTGGTCATGGGCACATAATACGCAGCGTTGGCTGGTGCAGACATACTTGACAGGGCATTCTTTTGAGAAAGATTGAAATTGGCGCGGAGAATCTCGGATGAATCAGCGTGCACAGGCGCAAAACTTCAACGCCGGTCAGGCCTTGGTGCTGTCCGGTGGTGGCGCTCGGGCGGCCTATCAAGTGGGGTGTTTGCGAGCCATCGCACAAAAAATACCCGACTACCGGCCAGAAATTTTAACCGGCGTCTCGGCGGGTGCCATTAACGCCACACACCTCGGGGCCTTTCAGGGATCCTGGCAAGAAAGTGTGGAAGCCTTGGTAACTCTGTGGCAGCAGATGCGAACCAACAAAGTGTATCGCACAGGAATTGGCCCTATGGCCAGCCGGATGGGGCATTGGGGCCTGCACTTTGTCAGCGGTGGCCGCTTGGGGCGTAAAGACATCCGAGGCATGGTGAACAACAAGCCGCTGCGCGAATATCTGCAGCAGCAGCTAGCGGCCCAAGCGGGTACTGGGGAAATTGCCGGGGTCGACTGCAATCTTGCCGATGGTTGGCTCAAAGCGCTTGCCGTCGTTACCACAAATTACGGCAGCGGCCGCTCCCAAGCATGGGTGGACACCTTGGCAGACGAAATCTGGAGCGGTAGCCAGGTCGCTGGCCAGCGGGCCTCGCTGACCATCGAGCATGTGATGGCATCTGCAGCCTTGCCGTTCTTCTTTCCATCGGTACGCCTGCAAGGGCAATGGCACGGGGACGGCGGCGTGCGCTTGGCCGCACCGCTGTCACCGGCCATGCGCTTGGGAGCCAGGCGAATTCTCGCCGTGTCGCCAAGGACGCTACCCAAGCCTAGTCAGCAAGGCACGCCGGTAAGCTACCCCTCGCCGGGGCAGATCGCCGGCGTCATGCTCAATGCGGTATTTTTGGATTTGCTGGATTTTGACGCGCTTCAGATGCAGCGGATTAATGATCTGTTGCGGCGCATACCCAGACAAAATTGGGGTGATCAACGGCAGGTCGATGTCATGGTGCTGCGTCCGAGGCAGGACCTTGGTGCAATAGCCCGCCAGTCCCAACCCCAGATGCCTCGGGCTTTTCGTTTTTTTGCTGGTGGTTTTGGCGGCAAAAATGAACCGACCGCCGACGCGATGAGTATGGTGAACTTTGAACCAGACTATCTGGCTCAACTGATTGATTGTGGGGAACAGGACACGCTGGCGCGCATGGACGAAGTTGAGGCATTCCTATGCGGTCAAGGGTAGCGCTGTGTAAGCGTTTTTCGGTGTATTCACCAAGGAGGCGTAAACGATGCGGCGTGTATTAGTTTTACAAAGTGCTCCGCAGGAGGTTCCTTGGTGGCAGCAACGCTGTATGACCTCTGTGCGCGATTGGGCAGATGCTCGGGGCTACGCCTATCGCATGCTCGGGGATGAGCTGTTTGAGCAGGTGCCCCACTGGTATATGGCAAAGGTCCGAGGTCGTATGCCGATAGCGGCAGATCTGGGCCGCTTGCAGTGGGCGCAGCGTCTTTTGCAAGAAGGCTTTGACTGGGTGCTTTGGTTTGACGCCGACGTGATGATCTTTGCTCCTGACGCCTTCAGTCCGAACTTGGGACAGGACTGTGTATTCGGTCAGGAATACTGGGTACAGCCAAAGTCCGCAGGTAGCAGACAGTGGCGACTGCGGAAAAACATCCACAACGCCTTTGCCGGTTTTCCTAACGGTTGCGTCGTGCTGCCGTTTCTGATCGATCTAATTCTGCGCATGATGGCCCGGGTAGATTCGGATCATATCGCGCCGCAAATGATGGGCCCGAAACTTTTGTCGAGTTTGCACAATCTGGCGCATTTCGCTCATCTTCCCGAGATCGGTGCACTGTCGCCTCACGTGCTGAGGGATATAGCCGGCGATCTGCCGTCATGTGCACTGGAGACCTTGTGCCAACAACAGCCCAAGCCTCTGGTGGCAGCAAATTTGTGCGCCAGCTTGCTGCATGAGCTGGATGCCGACGTGGAGTCAGCAGAACAGCGTATGCAGCGAGTGCTTGATCGTTTGCTTGAGTGCCCGCGAGGTTTATCGCATCCAAAGGACCTTGGTGCTTGATCCAAGGCACTACCTTACTTAGGCTGGCCCCCCATTTTACAAAGAACGTCTAGGAGAACTGTATGTCAGGTACACCCATCGCCAACGCCATCGAAACGCTAAATGCTCAGATCGGGCAGGCCTCAGAGCCGACGGATTGGTTTGAAATCACCCAAGAACGAGTCAACACATTTGCCGATGCGACCCTAGACCAACAGTGGATACACGTAGAC